>JAJXWJ010000024.1 GCA_021781655.1 Bacillota bacterium
TTTTTTAAAGCCTACTTAAAGAGGCTTATTTGTCATGCCTGTTTTTAATATTTTCATTGCAAAAATCAGGCATATTTTAAACTGCATAAAATTTTGTTATTTATTATTTAGTTTCCGAGAGTACTCAATTAATATTATTTTTAAGTTATATTAACCATTCAATAAGAATAGCACCATAGGTTAAACCTCCGCCAAAACCTACTATTATTATTTTATCTCCTTTTTCTAACAAACCATCTTTGACCATTTCATCAAGAGCTAATGGAATAGTAGCTGCTGATGTATTTCCATACTTATCAAGATTTATAAAGAATTTATCCATTCCTATTTCCAATCTTTTAGCTGCTGCTTCAATTATTCTTATATTTGCTTGATGTGGAACAATGTATTTTATATCTTCTATAGTATATTTTGTATCCTTTAAAACTTCCTCCACTGATTTAGGAATTATTTTAGCCGCAAATTTAAACACTTCTTTTCCTTGCATGGATACAAAACTGTTTACTCTTTCCTTTTTACCTTCTACATAAGGATTAACTACCCCTGTTGCAGGACAATATATTGCCTTAGCCTTTGTTCCATCTGAGCCAGTATAACAAGATATTATTCCATTTTCCTCACTTTTCTGTATTATAGCGGCACCAGCACCATCTCCAAAAAGTACGCATGTACTTCTATCTTCCCAATTTAATATTTTAGATAATACTTCAGCACCAATAACAAGTGCAGTTTTGCTACTCCCAGTCATAACAAATTTTGATGCTGTATTAAGTGCAAAAATAAAACCACTACACGCTGCACTAACATCAAAGCAAGTTGCATTTTCTGCTCCAATTGCTGCTTGAACAAGACATGCTGTCGATGGTGTGAAAGTATCTGGCGAAGTAGTAGCTAAAACTATGAGGTCTATGTCTAATGGGTCTATATTACCATTTTTTAATGCTTTTAGTGCTGCTTTTGTAGCCAATTCAGATGTATTTTCTCCAGTGCTTATTCTTCTTTCTTTTATTCCACTACGAGAAGAAATCCATTCATCACTCGTATCTACTATTAAAGATAACTCTGAATTTTTAACTGACCTCTCTGGTGCATAGCTGCCAGTTGCTACAATTTTAACGTTATTCACATGATCACTCCTTATTTGCTTTTACCTCTATGCTATACTTTTGTTTAAAAAACATATTTAGCTTTTCTAGTGCCTTAACTAAGACAACTTCTTCTTCCTCACTAATAGTGTTTATGGTTTCTTTAATCATATTTCTATGAAATCTAGCGTGGATTCTAAAAGCTAATTTACCTTTTTTGGTGAGATCTAACTTGACAACTCTTCTGTCTGTATCTGATTTTTTTCTTTCTACATATCCTTTTTTCACCAAATTACTTATAGCTATAGTTAAGGTTCCAACAGTAATGCTGAGGCTTTCTGCAACCTCAGTCATAGTCCTTGGTTCATACATTCCTATCGCTTCAATAGTATGAATTTCTGTAACAGAAATATCATTAAATGCACCTTCTTTTAAAGCTGCTTGTTCTATATACAGAATATCATTAAAAATATCTACCATTAATTCATTTAATACACTAAAAGTATCACTCAACTTAACCACCGCTCAAAAAATAATTTTGATTATCAAACAGTTTGATAATCAAAGTATATAACAATTATCAGGTTCTGTCAATATTTTACAAGTAATTTACAAATACTTTTCACATTCTTCAGTCAATTCCTTCATTAAGGCTTTAACTGTTGTTATTTTATCTATTTTATATCCGTTACTTCCTGTAAATATTAATCCCTCATCAACATTTCCTTTTACTGCATTAATTAACGCTTTTGATATACAGTATGGTGTAGACTTAGGATTGCAAGGCTTTAAGCAATTATAACATCTAGTTATTTTTTCGTTGCCATTTTTTAATTTATTTATAAAAGCGTTTCGAATTGCTCTTCCTGGCATTCCAACAGGACTTACAACTATCTCTATATCTTCCTTTTTACAATTTATAAAAGCCTGTTTATAGTTTTCGTGTGCATCACATTCTTCTGTAGCAATAAATCTCGTTGCAATTTGAACGCCACTAGCTCCTGCTTTAATATATTCTGCCATTTCTTTGCCAGTAGTTATTCCACCTCCGCAAACCACAGGTATTTTTCTTCCATACTTTTCTTCATATGGTTTAACAGCTTCTATAACATCTTTTACAATTTTTATAAGATCTATATCTTCCTCATGCATTAAATCTTCAAGGGAAAATCCTAAGTGACCGCCAGCCTTTGGTCCTTCTACTACTATTAAGTCTGGAATTCTATTATGTTTTTTGTCCCATAGCTTGCATATTACTGCTGCCGATTTTCCTGAAGAAGCAACTGGTGCAATTTTTATGTCCGAACCTTCAACATACTTAGGAAGCATAGATGGTAGACCTGCCCCAGATACAATAAGGTCTAATTTTTCTTCTACTGCTATTTTTACAAATTGGTCGTAATTATTAATTGCAACCATAATGTTTACGCCTATGATTCCATTTGGGCTTATTTCTCTTGCCTTTCTAATATGCCTCCTAAATGCCCTTTCGTTTGCTTCCATAGGATTAGTCTCAAAATCCGGTTCGTCAAAACCTATTTGAACACAGGATATTATTCCAACTCCACCATTTTTAGCTACAGCTCCAGCAAGATTTGATCTTGATATCCCAACACCCATTCCACCTTGAATTATTGGAACTTCTGCTTTTAAATCTCCAATTACTAACGGAGGTAATTTCATATTATCTATTCCTCTTTTCTCAATAAAATAATTTTGTTCATATTTATGTTAAGTGAAAGCTCAAATGACTATATTATAATTTTTAACTTAAACAGCTACTTTGATATTCAAAGTATAATTAAAAACCATTATTTCGTCAAGAATAATCAATTATAGTTTCTTAACATTGTTGTCATTAAATTGTAACACATCGTCTATATCATAATACTTACATGTTAAGCTTCACAAAGTTTTAGCAATTTTAATTTTATCATATTAATCGCAGTTGTAAAATACATTACTTATTTTATCTTAGGAGGAATAAACAATGAAAAAGGCTTTATTAAAAAAGATAATCATTGCTGCACTTGTAGTTGTAGTAATTGGCGGTGGAGGTTTTGCAGTATACAATAATTTTTTCAAAACAAAAGCTACTGCTTCTACTAGGTATATGACCGAATATGCATCCACAGGAACTTTAAATGTTACAGTTGCTGGTACTGGAACTGTTGTTTCCGCTTCCACAAAGGATATCATAATTCCTAATTCAGGAATCGTTTCCGGCATGAGTATAGCAAACGGAACTGTAGTTAAAGCAGGTCAAACTCTAGGAACGATAGAAGACACTACTCTTCAAAATCAAATCAATAGTGATAGGGCAAAGCTTACATCTTCGCAGCAGCAGGTAACTCAAGCTACTCAGCAAAAAAATGCTACCCTTCAAGCTGATCAATTGAAATTAACTGAAGCTCAACAAAAGCTCTCAAATGACCAAGCTCAGCTAAATTTAGATAATAGTAAAACTACTACTAATGGCTCCTCAAATTCAGCTCAAAACCCAGCTCAAACCTTGCTTAATGATCAAACTGCAGTACAAAATGATCAAAATAGCATAACTGCTGCTGAAGAAGCAATTACAAATGACACTAATAGTGGAAATAACAATATCGCTTCTGCTAATGCTTCAGTGTCACAAGCTCAAGCTACTTTAAATACAGATTTAGCATCTCAAAATAACGATACCATAACTGCCCCTATTAGCGGTACAATAGAAAACCTTACAAATCAAAACGGAGATTCGCTTCAAAGTGGAAAAACTTTAGCTACAATTATGGATTTAACTCATATGCAGCTTCAAGTTCCAGTAGACGAATTAGATATTTCTAAAGTTAAAGTTGGTCAAACAGTTAATATAACAGTAGATGACGTTCCAGGCAAAACTTATTCAGGAACAGTAGCTACAGTTCCTGATCAAGGTACTACTACAAACAATGTTACCGATTATACCGTTATTGTAAACATCAACGACTGTACAGGTTTAAAGCTTGGAATGAATGCCAATGTAACAATAAACGTTCAAAGCAAGAGTAACGTTTTAATGGTACCATCTGAAGCTATTACAACAAGAAATGGTTCTAGCTTTGTTATGGTTCCAGCTTCTACTTCTAGTAATAGCGGAAATTCAAATACTGGCAATAGCAGCAATGGTTCAAGTAAACGAGGTGGTTTTAGTTCTGCTGGAAAATTGGTTCAAGTACAAACTGGAATTTCCAATCAGGATTACGTAGAAGTTACTAGCGGTCTTTCCGATGGCGAAAAAGTTTTAGTTCAGTTACCTAATGTATCCACCACTTCTTCATCCTCTGGCAGGTCAGGCGGCTTTGGCGGCGGTAGCTTCGGCGGCGGCAGTTTCGGTGGCGGTAGCGGCTTTGGCAGCGGAACTGGCAGCAGTGGTAGCAAGGGTGGCAACTAATACATTTTAAGGAGCATAAAAATAATTATGGAGGAAACTTTATATGATTACTATAGAAAATCTCAGTAAAATATATGAAATGGGAAAAGAAAAAGTTTACGCTTTAGATAAAGTTTCGCTTTCTATAAAAGAAGGTGAATTCACTGCCATCGTTGGTCCTTCTGGTTCCGGCAAATCGACTCTAATGAATATTTTAGGTTGCCTTGATGTTCCGACAGAAGGAAAATATATTTTAGATGGAAATGAAGTTGAAAACATGAATGATAATCAACTAGCCGATATACGTAACAAAAAAATTGGTTTCATATTTCAAAGATATAATCTTTTAACTAAGCTAAATGTTTACGAAAATGTTGAAATACCTTTAATTTATGGAGGCTTAAGCGCTTCAGAAAGAAAGGAAAGAATAACGGATGCATTGAAGCAGGTTGGCCTTTTAGATCGTATAAGCCACAAACCAACAGAACTTTCTGGCGGTCAGCAGCAAAGGGTTGCCATAGCAAGAGCTCTTGCAACCAATCCAGCTGTTATAATGGCAGACGAACCTACTGGAGCCTTAGATAGTAAAACCGGTAAAGAGGTTATAGAATTATTAAAAGAGCTTCATAAAGCAGGAAGAACTATAATACTTATCACTCACGATTTAGCAATAGCTAATCAAGCAGCTAGACGTATTCAAATACGAGACGGCCATATTATTTCTGATGATGGAGGTAATAACAATGAAAACATACCAACTATTTAAGATGGCTTTCAAATCTATCATTAGAAATAAAATTCGTTCTCTACTTACTATGCTAGGCATTATTATAGGCATAGCTTCTGTAATAATTTTAATAGCAATGGGGCAAGGAACTACAAAATCCGTTCAAGATTCTATTACAAGTATGGGAACCAATTTAATTACAGTAAGTATAATGGGAAATCGGAACGTAACAATTACTACAAGCGACTTAAATTCCCTTAAAACAAAGCCTGGAATTAAAGATATTTCACCAACACTAAGTGAAAGCGTAAATATTAAAGGAAACGACCAAACTAGTTCAACTACTGCACAAGCTGTTGAACCAAATTTTGAAACCATTAGAAATATGTCTATTGAAAGTGGAAGATTTATTAACCAATCGGACTTAGATAACAGGTATCATTCTGTTGTTGTAGGTACAGATGTTGCTAATAGCCTTTTTAACACTACAAATGTTGTAGGCCAAACTTTAAATGTAGATGGTGTAGACTTTACCATAGTCGGTGTACTTAATCCAATGGGAACAAGCACAACAGGTTCTGCAGATGATACAATATTGCTACCATTAACTACAGCTCAAAGGCTTTTAAAAACTTCTGAGGTAAAAACCTTTTACGTTCAAGCTACTGATTCTACTACAGTAGATACAGCTATGTCCTATCTTCAAATCTTCTTGGAGAAAAAGTTCGACCTATTAGGTAGCTCAACAACAAATACGAATAAATACTTTAGGGTTATGAACGAAACAAGTTTACTTCAAACAGCTACTTCTACTGAGCAAAGTATGACTAACATGCTTTCTGGAATAGCTATGATTTCTCTTGTTGTCGGCGGTATAGGTATAATGAATATAATGCTCGTATCTGTTATGGAGCGTACTAGAGAAATCGGTATTAGAAAAGCACTTGGTGCTAGAAGAATGGCTATACTTTTACAATTCCTCATTGAAGCCGTATTTATAAGCGGCATAGGTGGAATAATCGGCATAGGTGCGGGTGTTGGTGGTGCTTTACTTTTACAAACTTACAATCATACATCCATACTTTTATCTGCAAATATCTCTTTAGCAGCCTTTGCTTTCTCTGCTGCTGTAGGAGTAATATTTGGATTATATCCTGCAAGTAAAGCTTCTAAACTTAGCCCAATAGATGCTTTAAGCTACGAATAAAGAAAAAGAGGGTTGCCGCATTAGCTGATTAAATGCGACAGCCCATCTTTTATTTTAAATATTCTTTTACTTTTTCTAAGTTAAAATTAATAAAGGACTTTTCTTTAATCCCTTCAAATATTTTATTGGAAGGGATAATTTTGCTATTATTTATCATGTCTTCAGCATCTTCTACTATACTTTTAAAGCTATCTAGCGCTAAAAGCTCAATTAATTTGCGCAAGTCTTTAACAGCTTCTAATGCTAATTTCTTAAAATATATTTCAGTCCCATTTTTATCTTTTAATTTTAAGCCTTCTTCTCTTCCTTTTAATGCTACTAGATTAGCGTTTATATTTGATATATCATTATGTTTTTTATCTAAATCACTGTCTTCTAGAAATAGCATATACAAAATAAATAAATGGACTAAATATAAAACCTCTTTGCTTATCCCTAATCTCTCCAAAGGATTTATATCTAAAATTCTTATTTCTATGTATCTTATACCATCTTCTAATAATTCATTGACCAAAGCATCATTATTTCCTGTCTTAATCCTTACTGGACTATAAAATTCACAGATATCTTGAAGTTCTCCTCTTTTAACTAAAGCTTCTATATCAGTTAAATATTGCTCTACTGAATCATAAGAAACATAAAAATCTTCTCTATTTTTATAACCATACTCACTATTTCTTAAGGAAATCATATTTTGAAAATAGAAGCTTTCTTTATCTAAACTTTTCCCTCTCTTAACATATTCCGCAATGAATGAACTATGAAATACAGGGCTTGCTCCTGTTAAGTATATAAGCAGCCATCTATACTTTATAAAATTTCGACATATTTTTAAATAGATTCTATTTTTAAAGCTTTTAAAATCTTCTCCTTCTGAAAGGATGGTATAAAGCTTTTTTATTAATTCCTCATTAAAAGAAAAATTATAATGTATCCCACTTATTAGCTGTTTCTTTTTTCCGTATTTTTCTGCAAGAACCTTTCTGAATTTTTCCTCTTCAAAGTTACCCATTTTAGCAATTGGGATTTCTTGACCCTTTGGAAGTCTTGGTGGTGCACTTTGCATCCATAAATACTCATCATTTTCTGCAATAGTATTATAGACTTTTTCATGAAGTTTCCCTAAAAAATCATAAGTTTCTTCTAATGTACTACACACATCTGTAGCTAATTCGATTTGACTTTCTGAGAAATCAGTTTTTATGTTATAATTTTTAAGCCTATCACCAAAAGCAGCGGGATGTGGGGTGAAAGCTAATGTGCCGTTCTTATCTACGCGGGCATTTTCTCTTTCAAGTCCAAAATTGCAACTCATTAAATAGGAATATAAATTTTCATTCTTTATTGCTTCAATTAGCTTTATATCAAATTTACTCATTATTTCACCTCGAAATAGAAAGAATTTACGAACCAAGTGTGCGTAATATTATTAAACTCCGTAAAACTCCCTAGCTATATTTACAGATACCCTAGCATCCTTTGCATAAAAATCTGCGCCTATCATATCTGCATATTCCTGATTAAGTACTGCACCCCCTACAAAAACAGTGCAACCTAAATTAGCTTTTCTTAGGGCTTCTATTGTTGCTTCCATATTTTTTACCGTCATAGTCATTAAAGCACTTAAGCCTATAAGCTTAATATTTTCTTTCTTTGCCGTCTCAACCACAAGTTCTATAGGTACATCTTTTCCAAGATCAACTACATCGAAACCATAGTTTTGCAGTAATACTTTAACTATATTTTTTCCTATATCGTGAATATCACCATAAACCGTAGCTAAAATAACTTTTCCTTTAGAAACTTGTACTTCACCACTTTTTAAAATTTCATCCTTTATTACAGCAAATGAATTTTTAACTGTTTCAGCCGATTGAATAAGCTGAGGAAGGAAAAGTTCTCCCCTTTCGTATCTTTGACCAACTACATCTAACGCCGGTATCAAAAATTCATTTATTATATCCATACTATCTACGGTTTTTAATAACTCTTTTGTTTTATTTGTTGCTTCTTCTTTAAGACCACTTATTACTATTTCTTTAAGATTTTTTTCAAGCTTAGTGCCTACAGGTACTTTTTCTTCTTTTATATCTCCATACTTTTTAATATAATTCGTTCCCTCTTTATCTAGTGCTGTAAGCACATTAAATGCTGCTATTGTTTCCATTATTCCTTCAGCTAGGGGATTTATTATAGGCGCATCTAATCCAGCATAAAGGGTCATTGCTAAATAAGTCTTATTTAAATTTTGCCTTGCTGGAAACCCAAAGGATACATTGCTTACTCCAAGCACAGTTTTAACCCCCAACTCTTCTTTTACTAACGTAACAGCCTTTATTGTTTCTTTTGATTCTTCCTGCTGAAAAGAAGCTGTTAATACTAGACAATCAATTATTATATCTTTTTTGTCAATACCATACTCCTTTGCCTTTTCAACAATTTTTTGTGCTATCTCCAGTCTTTGTTCAGCTTTAGGAGGAATTCCATTTTTATCGAGTGCAAGTCCAACAACTACAGCTCCATACTTCTTAGCTATTGGAAAAATACTTTCCATAATTTCATTTTTACCATTAACTGAATTTATAATTGGTTTACCATTATAAATTCTAACAGCATTTTCTATAACCTCTGGTACAACACTGTCTATTTGAAGTGGTAAATCCACAATAGCTTGAATTTCTTTTATAGCTTTTTTCATCAATTTACATTCATCTATTTCTGGAAGACCTACATTTACATCTAGTATTTTAGCACCTGCTTCTTTTTGATTTATAGCTTCTGTAAGTAAGTAGTCTAAGTCATTATTTTTTAGAGCTTCCTTTAGCTTCTTTTTCCCCGTTGGGTTAATTCTCTCACCTATAGGGTTTACACCTTCTCCTAAAATAGCAGTCCTAACTCCAGAAGAAACTAAAGTATGATTTTTAAAGGTTATTTCTTTAGGTTTTAACTTTACTAACTCATCTATAACTGTTTTTATATATTTATCCGTAGTTCCGCAGCAGCCACCAATTACCGTAACCCCTAATTCAGCCATTTTTTTAACATACATAGTAAATTCCTCTGGCATTACACGGAATACTGTTTTACCATTTTCTATTGTTGGTATCCCTGCATTTGCTTGAACCATAACAGGAATAGAAGCATACTCTAATATTTTCTCTACTATAGGCAAAAGTTCCTTAGGACCTAAAGAACAATTCACCCCTAATGCATCTACCTTAAGACCTTCTAATAATGCAACCATAGTTACTGGATCTGCTCCCGTTAATGTTCTGCCATCTTCTCCAAACGTCATAGTACAAAATACAGGCAAACTTGAATTTTCCTTTGCAGCAAGCACTGCTGCCTTAACCTCATAAGTATCTGCCATGGTTTCAATTAAAATTACATCTGCCCCTGCATTTACTCCTGCAACAACTTGTGTTTTAAAGATTTCATAAGCCTCTTCAAATTTTAGTGTGCCCATTGGTTCTAAAAGCTGTCCAATAGGTCCAATGTCTAATGCTATATATCTTTTTTTGTCGTTATTTTTTAGTCCTTCAATTGAAATCCTTGCATTTTTAACAGCAGCCTCAATTATTTGTGAAGCGGTATATTCTGTGTCTTTAAATTTTAATTCATTTGCACCAAAAGTATTTGTTGTTATTATATCTGAACCTGCTAGCAGATATTTTTCATGGATTTCTTGAACGATATGTGGATGTGTTATGTTGTATATCTCCGGGATCTCTCCAGCTTTTAATCCGTTAGCTTGAAGCATAGTTCCCATTGCCCCATCAAAAAACAAAAATTTATCTTTTACTAAAACATTATTTACCACAGTAATTACCATCCTTTCTAAACATGCAATTATTTCTATTATTACAAACTTCACAGCCTGGATGAACCCTTATGATTTCCTTGTCTTGGTATCCTATTATGGCGGTTACCGTCTTTCTTGGGAGTAAAAGAGAATTTTCAGTAACCGTTACTCCAACATATTTATAAGCACCTACAATATTTGCAATTTCCTTTTGTACATTAATTGATAAATCGCCATATCCAGGACTATATCTATAGGTAATTCCAAGGCCTCTTAGTTTTGCTTCTTCCTTTATCTTACCTTCCACTTCATCACATAACTCTTCAACAGCAACTGTTGCACAAGAATCTAAAATCATTGCCTTTGTCAAATTAGTTTTTTCATAATATCTAATTTTATTTTCTATTATTACTCCAACTGTTGCAACCATAATTGCACAACTGTCAGAATTCATCAAATGCTTTTTTATATTTTCTCCTTCTAATACAAGCTTAGTTCCTTTTACTACAATTCCATCTTTAGTTTTATCTAAATCAAAATTTTTATAAGTATACTTCTCTTTTATATATTGCTTTGCTTCTTCTATGCACTCATCAATAATTGAATTCATTTGTTCATCAATTTTTTTGTTTTTGCCGCCTAAATATCTTATCACTTCACCTTTGTCTATATTCATATTCTCACCTCATCTTTACTAATATATAAGAAAAGCTACTTTTCTTAAGAAAAGTAGCAAAAATACCTTTTAATTTGCTTCCTTTCCTATCTTCCAGAGAACACTTGTTTTTCTCTCTCTCTCTGCTGGAATTAACACCGATACATTTTGTTGCCGGTTGTTGAGCTTCATAGGGCCAGTCCCTCCACTTCTCTTGATAGTAATAGAATCCACTATTCTTTTTTTATTAATAAAATTGTACCTATAATATATGTTTATGTCAATATATATACTGTAGTATTCCCATATATATTATTTGTCGAAATTTGTATTTTAATTTTTTTCATCAATCACTATATTGTGACACCTTTTTGAACAATATTATTATATAATTAATATTATGTAAATAAATTTAGTTATTATATGTAAAAAGGTAGGGTGAATAATGATGAAAAAAGTAATATCAGCCTTTGCTATAATATCAATAATTATTTCAGTTGTTTTCGTAAAGACTTATACTTCACAACAAACTGCTGAGGTTTTATATAAACCTAAAATATACAAATTGACTAGCATAGTTACATATAAATGTGATACCGATCTAACATTTAAAATAAAAGAACCTACTTATGAATATAAAAACATGAAAAAAATATCAGAAGAAATAGAAAACAAAAGTAGCTTATTAGGCATTACTCCAGTTTATATAGCTGATTATAAAAGTGAAGACAATAAGGAAATACAAATCGAACAATGCGAAGCTGCTGGAAAACCCCAAAAAATATTATCTGAATCACAAAAAATATCTATAGATGGAACTGATGCATGGATATATATTTCCACCATTGCTGGAAGCACCGTGAAACAGCTTATGTTTTGGAAAAATGGAATGTATTATAAAATATCTGCTAACATTGAAACTAATGACCTTATCAATATAGCAAAATCTTTAATTTAAGCCTTTTGCCAGCTATAATTTTATTAGTATTGCTGGCAATTTTTATGTGACATAAGTAAAGACGAACTAAAGTATTACCTCTTTAAGCAAGTAATATAACATATTTACTGCCTTTTCAAGATAAAGCTTCGTATCTTTTACTGTGTCATCAAATAAAATTTTATGGCACACATCATCTATCAATAAATTTGTATAATGAAGAAACAACTCTTCATTATCTTTATTCTTGAAGGGAATATCTATTATTTTAAAAATATTTCTTATATTTTCATTACGTGAATTATCATTTTCTAATTTAATTGTAGCTATATCTTTATCTAAAAGCTCAAGTGCTGTTAAATCATCATGAAATAGTTTTGTGAAATTATGACAATTCATAATTAATTCTAAAAACAGCTTAAAAATATTTTTAACTTTCTCCATATCTTGTAAATCTAAATTTTTATACTGTTTCCAAAATTCTTTAGTGGGATATAAAAAATTATTACTCACCCTTTTAAGCACTTGTATATATATATCTTTTTTATCTTCAAAATATGAATATAGTGATCCTGTAGCTACATCTGCCTTTTTTGCAATATCTACCGTAGTTATATTATAATATCCTCTTTCATTAAAAAGTTTAAACCCAGCATCTATAATTTTTTCATATTTTTCTAAAGATCTTTTTTGAGTTGGTTTTCTTACTTTCTTTTCCATACTTATTAATCAACCATCCTTCTATATACCAGGGATTTATATAATTTAAATAATATAATAAAAAAAAACAAAAGTCAATAATGTGAATTTGATTTCATGTTATTGACTTTTGTTGTATTATGATGTTAATATAAGAATGTGAAATTTGTTTCGTATTATAAATATAATATTTTTGAAACAATGAAAGGAATAGTGATAATCATGAAAAAATCCCAAAAAATTTTAGCTTTTATATCTATTGCAATTGCTTGTTTTTTAACTGTATTGGATAGTACCATTGTAAATGTATCTTTACCTAATATGGCAATTTATTTTAAAACAGACACTGTAGGAATATCTTGGATTAGTACTGCATACTTAATTACCTTTTCGTCATTACTTATTAATTTTTCAAAAGTTGCTGATATTTACGGAAGGAAAAAATTATTTCTAATTGGACTTGCTTTATTTGGAGTTTCATCTATATGCTGCGGTTTTGCAAATTCATTGAATATGCTAATTTTATTTAGAATTATTCAAGGTATTGGCGCTGCAATATTAACACCTTTATCAATACCATTAGGCATTGATTTATTTGGTAAAAATGCTATGGGTAAGTTATCGGTAGTCATCGGAATGATAATTTCTATTTCAGCTGCTTCAGGCCCAGTAATTGGAGGTATTTTGAATGAGGCTTTTAGTTATAAAGCTATATTTTATGTAAATATACCTTTTGTCATTATCTCCATAATTTTTGGAGCATTATACGTAAATGAAAGTTATGATGAAACAATCGAGAAAAAGATTGACTATATTGGCTGCGTCCTATTAGCTGTAGGATTAGGTACATTAACCTTTTTATTAGTAAAAGGTAATGATTATGGTTGGACTAGTAGCAAAATAATTTTATTAATCATAGCTTCAGTTATACTAATGGTATCATTTTTTATTTACGAGCAAAAAACAAAAAATCCAATGATTGATTTAAGTTTATTTAAAGTCAAAAGCTTCTCTGCTTCAATAATTTTAATAGCTATATTTTTCTTTGCATATATGCCTGTATCTTATCTTTTAAATTTTTATTTTGAAAACACACTAGGTTATTCGGTTCTTAAGGCTGGCCTAATGATGGGAATTCCTAGCTTAGTTGCACTTATAACTGCACCCTTAATTGGCATTTTTTCAAAAAGAATTTCTTCAAGAGTAATTTCTTTTTTAGGTATACTTTTGGCTACAATTGGAAATTTACTATTTGTTTTTATGAGTAGCTCTAATTACATGCTATTAATAATAATTTCTTTTATTTTATTAGGCCTAGGTGTTAGAATAACGACTATGCTATATCAAACTGCCTATGAAGAAATACCAAACGATAAAAATGGAATTGCATCAGGAATTCAAAATAGTTTTAGACAATTAACAGCCTGCATTGCTATCGCGTTAGTTTCAACTTTGAGCAGTCATTATACTGCAATTGCCATCCAGAATACTAAAAATAAAATTATTAATGAAATTAACAGCAGTTCAGTTCTTGAACAAAATGTAAAAACTTCTTTCATATCTCAAATAGAAACATCAAATATAAATGAGCCCAGTAATTTTTCAAAGCAAGCTGTTCATAAACAATTTATGAAAGAAGAACAAGTAGTTTTACTAACTATTCCAAATAAGATGAGAGCTGCTGTTATTAATAACTTTAACAAGCAGGAAAAAGAAGTTTATAAAATTATTGATAATTCAAAAATAATTAAAACTAATGAAACTTATAATGTTTATAATAAATGTTTTCTATTCACGGGAATGATAGCAGCCTTAGGTTTTATAGTTGTTCCATTCAATAGAAAAAAGAATGAGTTTATTGAGACACTGGAGACAGAAGTAAGTTTATAGTGAACATTATTTTATAAAATGTAGCTTAAAGTATAAAAAAAGAAGATGAAAGCCTTATGTTTTAAGAGTTTCACCTTCTTTTGCCAGTTCAACACAATTAATATTGTGTTGAATCCATGTTATAATTTTTATAGAACTTTGGAGTTAACTGAAATAGCATAATTCCTATAATTATTTTTATAATTGCATCTGCAATCCCAAATACAACAAAAGTTGTATTTACAAAATACATACCTAAACAAGAATTTATTATTACTAAAATAGCCAATAATAAAGATAGCCTTCCATGAACTATTGTGAATGGTATAAAATGAATACCCACTGCTAACAAGATAAGTAACCATATAACCCTAAGATTTCCTGTACTTCTTAGTGATATACCTATTATTGGTACTATTACAGCACCACTGAGTCTTACTGTGCTTTTATAAGCTTAATAGTTCTCTTCTCAATGAATCCAAAACTATTGCTACTGCTCTATCCCTAACCTTTTGCCTATTACCTGTTAGGTTCAACTTTAATGTTTTTACTTTTCCATTTATATAAATACCTACATATACAAGCCCTACAGGTTTTTCTGCAGTTCCTCCATCTGGTCCTGCTATTCCTGTTGTAGATATTCCAATATTTGTTCCAGCAGCTCTTGCTATTCCTTCCGCCATTTCTGCTGCACATTCCCTGCTTACAGCTCCATAATTTCTTAATGTTTCTTCCTTTACACCTAATCTTTTTACTTTAGCCTCATTACTATAAGTAACAGCACCTTCAAGAAATACTTTTGATATTCCAGGATAATTTATGAGTCTTCCTGATAATAAACCTCCTGTACAAGATTCTGCTGTAGCTATACTCATTAATTTTTTAATTAGCATTTCAGAAACTACATCCTCTATAGTCTTTTCTCCAACTGCATAAATGTTTATGTCTCCTAAAATAGACCTTATTTCCTCTTCTACTGGCTTTATTAAATTGTATGCTTCCTCTTCCTTTTCTGCTTTTGCTGTGAGTCTTAAAATAACCTCATTATCTTTTGCATAAGGTGCAACTGTTGGATTCTTTTCTCTATCAATAATATGTCCAACTAAACTATCCACATTACTTTCTCCAATTCCAGTTATTCTAAGCACCTTAGACACTAAAGTACACTTTGTATATTTTTTCAAATACGGAGTTACTTCTTCATTAAACATAGGTATCATCTCTTTAGGAGGTCCAGGTAATAGTATAGCTATCTTATTATTATCTTCTATAATGCAACCTGGTGCTGTGCCGTTATTATTTTTCAAGATTATGCAACCTTCTGGAAAGTACGCTTGCTTTTTATTGTTTTCACTAATAGGCCTATTTATAGCCATAAAAAACTTATTTATTTCTTCTAATGATTTTTCATGAAGCACTAGTTTTTTATTGAAAAATTGTGTTGCAATTTCTTTTGTTAAATCATCTTTTGTCGGTCCAAGCCCACCTGTAGTAATAACTATATCCGCTCTCTCTAAAGCCAGCTTATATGCTCCTTTAAGCCTTTCATTATTATCTCCAACCACTGTCTGATAATAAACGTCTATCCCTAGAACAGCTAGCTCCTTTGCTATGTACTGTACATTAGTATTTAATATATCTCCCAAAAGCAATTCTGTTCCGACGGATAAAATTTCTGCTTTCATAAAATCCACTCCATTTCCTTCAATAGATTTTTATTATTAATTATACTACAAAAAATCCCTATACAAATAATTATAGTTATTGAAAAAAATTTTGTGCCTTATCCGTAATTTATCATTTAATCACTTCTGTAACCTTAGTTGATTGTAAATAATCTAAAGGATTTACAGCCTTGCCATTTAATCTTACTTCAAAATGAAGGTGGGGTCCTGTACTTTTCCCTGTACTTCCTACCTTGCCGATTTCGTTTCCTTCATTTACCATTTCACCGGCCTTCACTTCTATTTTACTGCAATGAGCATACAAGGTTTCAAAACCACTATCATGTTTTAAAATAATAACATTACCATAACCCTCAATAACTCCTGCATAGCTTACTTTACCTCCTCTTGCAGCGAAGATTTTACTTCCCATAGTTGCTGCAATGTCTATACCCTTATGAACTTCACTTGTGACTACACCATTTATATTTATTTTCCTGTAACCAAAGGCAGAACTAATAGTCCCAGCTGCTGGAAATAGAAATCCATCATTTTTAGCTGCCATAGCTGGTACCTCTTTAATACTTTTAGGTTTTATATTTTTGCTTACATTGCTTTTATTTTTAATTATTACTTTATGCTCCGTTGCATTAATTTCCTTTTGGTTAAGTGCTAAGGTAAGTATAATGCTTAATAGTATTGCACCTAACCCTGTTTTAATTGCTTTCAATAATATCTCTCCTTTCATATGAGATATTATTGCCATAAAATATTATACATATAACAATGCAGTTAAAAATTTCTTCATTGAAAATATTTTTTTTATGTTATAATATAGCTTTATCAAAACAAAACTCATTTGATTTTGTTATAATATAATATGTAGCGTTTTTGTTTAAACATTATATTTCGAAAGGCGATGATTTCATGAGTACTTTCATGTTCAAAAATAAATTGAATAATTATACTCCTGTTAGTAATATTTTTATAGATAAATATATGCCAAAGGCTAGAGGCGAATATGTTAAAGTATATTTGCTCGGTATTAAATATTGTATGTCTGGTGAGCCTGGTGCAAATTCTGCCATGCTTTCAGGAACTCTTCATCTACTTGAAACTGATTTAATGAATGCATTAAATTATTGGAATGATGAAGGAGTTATTAAGCTTTCACCTATCGATAATATGGGTAATTTCAATATTGAATTTTTAGATTTAGAAGACTCACCTACCGAAGAAAGCGATAATATTAATCTGCTTAAAGAATTAGATAACAATTCTACCAAGGATATGCTTTCCGATATAGAAAAACTTTTGGCAAGAACCCTCTCTGGCAAAGAAATGCAGATGTATATAAGCTGGTTAAGCGATTTTAATTTTCCACCTGAATTAATTTTGCTTCTAATTGAATACAGCGTCTCTAAAGGTAAAACCGACTATAGATACATTGAAAGGATTGCTGTTTCATGGCACGACAATAATATTAAATCTATAGAAGATGCTCAAATGTTTATAAAAAAACATGAAGATAAATGGATTAAAATCAGAAAACTTTTAAGCTATCTTGGCATTAAAGATGCTGAAATTATGAAACCACAGGAACAAATGCTGGATAAATGGTTTAATTCCTTTAACTTTAGTTTAGATATGATTTATAGAGCATGTGATATTACATTTGCAAGAATAAACAAGGCTGATTTTAAATACATTGATGCTATACTAACTAATTGGTATAAAGATGGCATTAAAACTTTAGCAGATATTGATACAAAAGACTTTAAAAAAGGAAACTACAAAAAATCTAATTCAAATACTGGCGGAGTAAAAACTAACTTTAATGATTACGAACAAAGAAGCTATGACTATGACGATCTTGAGAAGAAATTGCTAGGATGGGATAAATATGATTAATGGATACAATGAAAAGATAAGCAAAATATATTCAAAAATAAGAGAGGAAGAAGACGCTAATTTAAAAAAAAGAAAAGAAGAAATTGAAAAAAAACTTCCCGAAGTATTTCAAATTGAAAGGCAAATAGCTAAGCTTTGTATCGATCTTTCTGTAAGTACTTTTAAAAACATTGAAAATAGGGACTTATACTTAAAAGAATTACAAACAAGCATTACTAATTTAAGAATTAAAAAGTCTGAACTTTTAGTTGCTAATGGATATCCAATAGATTATGTTAATATGCATTATAGATGTAACAAATGCAAAGATACTGGTTTTATTGGTAGTTCAAAATGCACCTGTTATAAACAAAAACAGGTAAAGTTATATTATCAAAATTCTGAACTTAGTTCTATTTTAGTAAATAATAACTTTGATAACTTCGATATTAATCTTTACTCGCCTAATAGAACAGGAGAAGAACCAAGAAGCCCAAGAAAAAATATGGAGGAAAACATCATTCCTCCAATCAATAACTTTCTTAAAAACTTTGAAACCGTAAATACAAACTTGCTTTTTTATGGAAGTTCAGGTACTGGTAAAACCTTCATGTCAAATTGTATTGCTAAGTACCTTCTAGACAAAGGCTTTCTTGTAGTATACAGGACTGCTGAAGATTTGATTAGAGAGCTAAGACGTATAAAATTTGATAATGATTTTACTTCCGAACAGCTTTTATTAAACTGCGACTTATTAATTATCGATGATTTAGGCACTGAACAAATTACAAATTTTTCATCTACAGAACTATTTAACTTATTAAACAAAAAACTTTTAATGAATAAAAAAATGCTTGTATCTTCAAATTACAGTTTAGAAAAACTTTCAAAAAACTACTCTGAAAGAATATCCTCAAGACTCTTAGGAAATTTTTCGTTATTTAAATTTTATGGGGATGATATAAGAATTAAATCAAACTTAAGAAATCAACCTAATATTTAAATTTTAAGGATGGTGAAGATTATGCCTCAATTATTTTTAAGATTTCCAGAAGGAAAACCAAAAGCACTTACTCTTAGTTATGATGATGGGGTAGAACAAGACATAAAACTTGTTGATATTATGAATAAATATGGTTTGAAAGGTACCTTTAATTTAAACAGTGGTTTATACGCAGAAGAGGGTACCGTTTATCCAAAAGGACAAGTTCATAGAAGAATGACGAAAAATCAAGTTTTACAGACCTTTAAAGATTCTGGTCAAGAAATTGCGGTACATTCTTTAACTCATCCTTCACTAGATAAACTTCCAACTAATATGGTAATAAATGAAATACTATTGGATAGAAAAAATCTTGAAGAACAATTTGGTACTATTGTACGTGGCATGGCCTATCCTTATGGTACCTTAAATGATTCTGTAGTTGAAGCACTTAAGGTATGTGGAATTGCATACGCTAGAACTGTAATTTCTACTTTTGACTTTAGAATACCTGAAGACTTTTTAAGATTAACTGCCACCTGCCATCATAATAGCCCTGAACTAGAATACCTTTCAAAAAAATTCGTTGAAGATGAAATATGTTACGAGCCGTATTTGTTTTATTTATGGGGACATAGTTATGAATTTGAAGAAAATAATAATTGGAATTCAATAAAAAACTTTGCAAGTTATGTTGGGAATCGAGAAGATGTTTGGTATGCAACAAATATACAAATTTATGATTATATCGATGCTTATAGAAGACTTTTATTTAGTACTGATGGTAAACTAGTAAAAAATCCATCTAGCATTAAAGTATGGTTTAAATATTCAGAAAAACTTTTAGCTGTCGAGGCAGGAGAAACAATAGATATTTTTAAGTAGAAAATTAAAAACCTTAGAGCTTACTCTAAGGTTTTTGGTGCTGGCAATAGGAATTGAACCCATAACCTACTGATTACAAGTCAGTTGCTCTACCAATTGAGCTATGCCAGCTTAAAAATATGGCGACCTGGAAGGGGATCGAACCCTCGACCTCTGGCGTGACAGGCCAGCACTCTAACCATCTGAGCCACCAGGCCATATTTTGTGGTGGGCACAACAGGGCTCGAACCTGTGACCCTCTGCTTGTAAGGCAGATGCTCTCCCAGCTGAGCTATGCGCCCACAAAATTTAAATGACCCATACGGGAATCGAACCCATGTTACCACCGTGAAAGGGTGGTGTCTTAACCGCTTGACCAATGGGCCCTAATATATAAAACATGGTGCTGGCAATAGGAATTGAACCCATAACCTACTGATTACAAGTCAGTTGCTCTACCAATTGAGCTATGCCAGCTAAAAAAAATATGGCGACCTGGAAGGGGATCGAACCCTCGACCTCTGGCGTGACAGGCCAGCACTCTAACCATCTGAGCCACCAGGCCATATTTTGTGGTGGGCACAACAGGGCTCGAACCTGTGACCCTCTGCTTGTAAGGCAGATGCTCTCCCAGCTGAGCTATGCGCCCACAAAATTTAAATGACCCATACGGGAATCGAACCCATGTTACCACCGTGAAAGGGTGGTGTCTTGACCGCTTGACCAATGGGCCGTATATATTCATTGTCTTGCCTTGCGACCTAACAATAAATATAATACAAAAAAACACAATGACTGTCAACAAAAACTTTTATTTTTTTTAAAATATTTTTATTTAAGCTACCTGTATCACGATTTTTTACCTATATATTCCAAAATAATCAAAGCTGTATCTTCTATTGCTCTTGTTGTAACATCTATTATTTTACAACCTAATCTTTTCATTATTCTGTCAGCATATTCAAGCTCCTGTAAAACTCTTTCTGCATTAGCATATTCGATATCATTGGTTAATCTAGAATATCTGTCTATCCTATGTTTTCTTATATCAATTAATTGCATAGGGTCTATTGTTAATCCAATTATCTTTTTTCTATCTATCTCATAAAGTTCTTGTGGCACTTTAACCTCAGGCATTAGCGGTACATTTAAAGCCTTTACCCCTTTATTTGCTAGGTACATGCAAATAGGCGTCTTAGAAGTTCTTGATAAGCCTGTCAAAATTACATCTGCATGCTTTATTCCACTATTATCTTTGCTATCATCATATTGTATTGCAAATTCCATAGCCTCTATTTTTTTATAATATTCTTCATCCATATCCCATACAGCACCTGGCTTGTAATCAGGCATCTTATTTAATGCTATAGAGGCCATACTCACACATGGTCCTAAAACATTACTAATTTGAATAGAATTTTCTACGCATCTTTGGACTAGAAATTCACGAACATCAACCAAGACTACTGTAGATATGATCATACAATTACCTTTATCCTCAATACCTTGAATAAACCTATTGACTTCATTAAAGGTATTTACGTAAGTTATTCTCTTCACTTCAATCTCACATTCAAATTGGCTTGCTGTTGCTCTTGCTACTTGTTCAGCTGTTTCCCCAATAGAATCCGATACCGCATAAATTGTAAACATAATATTCCCACCTTATACACCCATATTTGAAAGCTGTACTAATGCACAACCTTCTATTGCTATAATATCATTATTTTTGCAATATTCCAATATTTCTAAAGATTCAGCACCTGGCTGTATAAGTACTTTTTTTATATTTAGTTTTTTTGCTACTTCTAATATCTTTATTCCTTCTTTTGGATTTATGCACAAATCTATTACGTCCACATCATATTCTACTAAATTTAAGTCAGTTAGCACTTCTTCACTGCCTTTTCGAGGATTTATACCTTTTACATTATAACCTTTACTTTTTAATGCATTAAAAATTTTGAATGCATACTTTTCGCTGTTTGCAACATCTCCAACTACAACCCAATTTTTATAACTCATAAATTGTTGTGCCAACATATTTATCACTCTCCTTTTTTTTATTATATACTATTAAGCTATATGAATACAGATTATATTGTTATAGAAATAAATATAGTTTTAATGTAAAATGAAATATAAACAAAATAAGATGATGCAAGTTTTATATATTACTTTTATATAGCATCTTAAAAAAGGAGAGTTCCATTTTGAAACACGATACTATTATAGTTGGAGCTGGTGCTTCCGGAATTATTGCAGCGTTAACTGCAAAAGATATGGGAAAAGATGTGGCTTTAATAGAAGGTAACGACCGTATTGGTAAGAAAATACTTGTCACAGGAAATGGTCGCTGTAATATTTCAAACAAATGCATAAACTTAAATAGATACCATAGCGATAATGATAGCTTTTTTAAATTTGCCTTAACAAATTTTAATGCTTATGATACTGAGACTTTTTTTAACTCTATAGGTATGCAGTTAATTACACTAGAAGATGACAAAATGTATCCTATGTCCCTTCAGGCTTCTTCTGTATTAGATATTTTAAAGATGGCTCTTGAAGAAAGAGAAATACCAATATATTTAAATTCAAAAGTTACGGATATTAAAAAGATAAAAGATGACTTTAATGTGGAATGTACTTCAGGGGACATTTTTAAGTGTAAAAAATTAATTATAGCCTGTGGAGGCAAATCAGCTTCAAAAACAGGTTCGGATGGTTCTGGATACTCTCTAGCGAAAAAATTAGGGCATAAGGTTATAGAACCATTTCCTGCTTTAGTTCAGCTTAAGCTTAATTATAAAAATTTAAAGGCTCTTTCTGGAATTAAATTTGATGGGTTTGCAGAAATTATTGTAGATGGTACTCCTTTGCAAAAGGAATTTGGTGAAATCCTCTTTACTGATTATGGAATATCAGGGCCGCCAATTTTGCAGCTTAGTAGGCTTGCAACTTCATGTTTAATGAAAAACAAAAATACTAGCTTAACAATTGATTTAATACCATCAAAATCTAAGAAGGAGCTAATGGATTTTCTTGAAAATCACTGGGGAACCTTTAGCTATAGAAGTGTATTTTCCTCTTTTATTGGTATTATTAACAAAAAGCTAATACCAATACTTTTAAAAGAAGCAGACGTTATTGATATTCATAAACCTTGTTACGAATTAAGCTGGAAAGAAAAAAGCAATATTTATTCTCTTTTAAAGGAATGGAAATTTGAAGTTGTGGGAAACAATTCTTTTAATAATTCACAAGTTACTGCTGGAGGTATTGATACTAAAAATATTAACAATAGTTCTATGGAATCAACCTTAGTTAAAAATCTATATTTTTGCGGAGAAATTTTAGATGTTGATGGCGATTGTGGAGGCTTTAACCTTCAATGGGCTTGGAGCTCCGGATATTTGGCAGGAAAAAGCTAGCAGTAGTGTCGCAAAAGAAAAAAGATGCGACGCACATTGTTAAGCTATAAAAAGTTTAAAAGTGAACCGCAGAGAGTTTTAATGGACAGTTGACAATGGACAATTGACAATGATGGTTTTGCTATGCAAAACCTAAAAATAATAATTTGTAGTTTTTCTGCCTGAAAGGAAGAAAAACCTCCTTAATTGTCCACTGTCCATTGTCCATTGTCCATTGTCAATTAAAACTCAATGCTTTGCACTTACTAAGGATTTTATATAAGCAACTTGCGTCGCCTTCTTATTTTTTGCCACAGCCCTTGTTACTTCTTAGACACAATTACTGCATTATTTCCAAATACTCTTTACTAATGTCAATTTTTCATCTTTTTCATTTAAAACTGAGCTAATAACAACATATTCATTACCATTATTAATAATTTGAGTCTTAACTTTAACTTCATCGCCATAATTTGTTTCTTTTTCGTAATTTACCTTTAGCTCCTTTAATGAACAATTGCTTAATATATCAAAAGGAATAGATTCTAGCGACCATGAAATATAAATAACATTGTTCACATGCCTGTTTGTATCAATATCACCATACCTTACATGAAAGTTCTTTACTATTTCATCTTTTTCAGGCTTGTATAACTTTTCAAAAACTAATTCTTTTCCTTCACAATCTTTTAGATCAAATTTCGAAATCATTTCATCTGATATCTTGGTAGGTCTTCTTTTTGCAAGATTAATCAAAAACCAAAGTGAATTTGCTGTAGCTATTACTTCACCTTCCGAATTAATGACGTCAAATTGCCTATATGCGTAAAATTTCTTATATGAAAATGGCCAAGTTCTTACCTTGATTTCATCACCAATTGACGGATAGCTATTTATTTTTACGTCCCATTTATATATAACCCAGGCTAAATTATTTTCAATCAAATATTTTATGCCTATTCCCAAATCTTCAGCTTGTTCACACGCCATATCCTGAAGAAAATTCATTAGTGTAGCAACAAAAACCTTACCATCTCTATCAGCTTCATAATTATGTATTTTATATAAACCTTCTGAAATAATCATACCCCACCTCCATTAATCCTTAATAATATTATAAACCTATTGGGGTTTGGGTGGCAACCCATGGAAACATACTAGGGGTTTGGGCTGTGCCCATCTACCCTCATGAACTATATTACTTTGCACTCTTTCTAAATGCTCAGAGCTTTGACTTTATATGAAAATTATTTTCCGGGCCACCGCTAATGTTTATTTACACAATTTCATTAGATTTTACTATAGTGAACTCACGCCCACTTGTAGAAGTGGGTGCTTCTTGGGTAATATCCTACAACAAGGACAATGTTACCAAGCTAACAAGGTATGAACCAACCTCTTTTAACAATGTTAGTGTTTACACTTCTAATAAAATATATACATTTCTTTTTATTTTCTTAGATATTGAAACTAAGAAAATAAAATGCTATCCATCTCCAACCTTTAAAGGTATGGAGATGGATAGCATAAATAAGTTAAAAAAAACATATCCCAGAAAGGAATAATCCCTTCTGAAATATGTTTTTAAAAATTATTTGTTTAAAGCTGTAAGTAAGCTTTCTAAATCCAAACCATGAACTGCTGCTGCCTGTTCTAAAGTTTCTCCTTGTGATGATGGACAGCCAACGCATCCCATACCAAAGCTCATTAATGTTTCAACAGCTTCAGGTGTAGTTCTTACGATTTGACCAATTGTCATATCTTTAGTTACCATAATAATCTCCTCTTTTCTTAATATAATATAACAATGTTTATTACATTATACCTTTATATTTCCGATACTACAATAGTTTGATCTCTTCTTGGTCCAACAGAAACAATAGAAATTTTTGTGTCTGTTAACTCTTCTATTCTCTTCAAGTATATTTTTGCATTTTTAGGAAGTTCTTCGTATGTTTTTGCAGTCTCTACACTACTATCCCAACCATCAAATTCTTCATAAATCGGTTTACATAACGCTAAATCTTCAAGGCTTGCTGGAAAATAATCAATAACTTCTCCATTAAATTCATATCCAACACACATTTTAACTTTTTCAATTCCTGCAAGAGTATCTATTTTGGTTACTGCAAAGCTAGTAAGTCCAGAAACTCTAGCAGCTGATTTTAATATTACTATATCAAGCCATCCACATCTTCTTGCCCTTCCTGTAGTAACTCCATATTCATGGCCTACTGTTCTTATATGTTCTCCCATTTCATCAAGAAGTTCAGTTGGGAAAGGTCCCTTTCCTACTCTTGTAGTATATGCTTTAGCAATACCAACAGCACTATCTATTAGATTTGGTCCGATACCTGCACCAATACTAACTCCTCCTGCTATAGTATTTGAAGATGTTACATATGGATAAGTTCCATAATCTATATCTAAAAGGTTTCCTTGTGCTCCTTCAAAAAGCACATTTTTACCTGCTTTTATTTCATTATATACTCTAACTGATATATCTTTAACATAAGGTCTTAACTTTTCCGCATATATTAAGTATTCTTCATAAATTTCATCAAAATTAAGTTCATCTAATCCATAAATCTTAGTTAAAACTTGATTTTTTGCTTCTATATTTTCCTTTAATCTTTCCTTAAAAACATCCTTATGCAATAAATCACAAACTCTAATTCCACATCTCTCTGCTTTATCCGTATAACATGGTCCAATTCCCTTACCTGTTGTACCAATATCATTTTTCCCTCTAGCTTTTTCTTTTGCTAAATCTAATGCTTTATGATATGGCATAATAAGATGTGCTCTATCACTAACAATAAGGTTATCTTCTGTAACTGTTACACCTAAATTTTTTAGATAATCTAATTCTTCAAACATTGCCTTAGGGTCTAATACAACCCCATTACCAATTACATTTAACTTATTTTTATATAGTACTCCTGATGGAATTAGATGCAGTTTATATTTTTTATCTCCAACTTCAACTGTATGCCCTGCATTGTTTCCACCTTGAAATCTTACAACAACATCAGCGCCTTCAGCAAGATAATCTGTCATTTTTCCTTTTCCTTCATCGCCCCATTGTGCTCCTAAAACAATAAATGCTGACATAATAAATCCTCACTTTCATATAGTGTAAAATAGGTCTTTAAGTATATTACATTGCCCTGAATTTTATTCACCACATATCATATTATCAAAGGGCTAAAAGGTAGTCAATATAAATTACGAATAATAATCTTAATTTTATATTAAAAGTTCGTATTAATTTCCTTTATATATGCCATAAATTGACTGTCTAAAAAAACTATGAAATCATATTTTCCATATCCCAAACTTGATCTACCCAGCCTTCATAAAAGTCTTTTTCATGACATACAAGTATTATACTTCCATGATAAATTTCAAGGCTCTTCTTTAGTTCATTCTTTGCACTAACATCTAGATGATTTGTTGGTTCATCTAGCAATAGCCAATTGCTTTTTGTGAGCACCAGCTTGCAAAGTCTAACCCTCGCCTGCTCACCGCCGCTTAGCTTAACCATCTTTTCAAATATATGTTCCTCTTTTAGACCACACTGAGCTAGTGCTGCTCTTATATCTTTTTGCACCATATCAGGGAAGTGATTCCATATATATTCTATAGGCGTTACATCATTGTTATCATAACATTCTTGCTCATAATAAGCAGGATACAAAAAATCTCCGTACTTAATATCACCGTTTAGTTTCGGAATAATTCCCATTATTGTTTTAAGTAGCGTAGACTTGCCTATTCCATTACAGCCTGTTATGGCGATTTTTTGGTTTCTTTCAAGCTTAAAATTGAGTCCATCCATAAGCGGAAAATTGTATCCTATAGCAAGCTTTTTAGTTTCAAATACAACGCTACCAAGCTCCCTTGCTTTTTTAAATAAGAATTTTGGTTTTGGTAGATTCTTAGGTTTTTCAAGACGCTCTATCTTTTCAAGTTGCTTTCTCCTGCTTTTAGCGCTCTTTGTAGTTGACACAGCGACTATATTTGATTTTATGTACTGCTCCATCTTCTTTATTGTTTCTTGTTGTCTGTTATATTTCTCTTCATAAAGTTCCTTTGCAAGCTTTTGTTGCTTTAAGAAATTCTCATAGTTTCCTTGATAGCGTGTTATTGTTGTGAATTCAAGATGATATACCACATTTACTACACTATTTAAAAATTCAGCATCATGGGAAATAATGATATAACTATTTTTATAACTTTTAAGGTATTCACTCAGCCATTCAATATGCTCTTTATCAAGATAATTTGTAGGTTCATCTAACATCAATAATTGTGGTCCTGATAATAAAAGTTTAGCAAGAAGCACCTTTGTTCTTTGGCCTCCGCTTAATTTTTCAACAGGTGTATTAACACCTATAGCATTAAGTCCTAAACCCATAACAACGTTATTTATTTTCGTATCTATTCCATAAAAATCTTTTCTATCAAGCTCATCCTGTAAAGAACCCATTTTTTTAACGGCTTTTTCAATCTCTACATCTGATGCATTTGATAAGCCCTCTGCTATGTTTGATATTTTTGCTTCAATAGCATAAAGTTCATTAAAGGCTTCCTTAAGTGTTTCTAAGACAGTATGACCCTCCTTAAGACTTGAATGTTGATCAAGATAACCTATCTTGATAGAAGGAGCCCATCTTATTGCTCCATCATCTGCTAGTATTTTGCCAGTTAGAATATTAAAAAGTGTTGATTTTCCTGTTCCATTATTTCCTACAAGTCCAACCTTTTCACCTTTTACCAATCTAAAATTAACATTTCTAAATAATACTTTTTCGCCAAATCCATGGCTTATATTTTTAACTTCTAATATACTCATAATTTTACCTCCAAAAATGCAATAATCTAATTTTATTTGTTCAAAAAATAAATAAAGGAAAGAAGATATATATCCTCTTTCCTTATTAACAAAAGTTACTTTTAATTAGGCTTTCTGCCCTTTAACTATAAAGAACCGAAATAGATTTCAAAAACATCACACAAATGCACATGAAAATGCATAATGCAAAGATTAACCTAAATTCGTTAAAAGAGTATTATCATTCAAATTATCGTTCTTATTAACTTAACTTAAAAAAGGGCAGACTTCGCCAATTATTAAGCTAAACCAATTGCAAGAACCATAATTTTACACATAATACACTCTCAACTCCTCTAAATTATTCTATAAGTTACTATAGCACTATTGGTTTGTTTTGTAAATAATATGTATTTTATTTCAGTTAATATAAAGAAATACATCCTACAAAGCAGACATGTAGAGCTGCCTGCTTTATAGGATGTATAATAACAAAAACCTTTTTATTATTTACCAAAATATCTGTCTAATAAGCCTTTGAAAGCAGAACCATGTCTAGCTTCATCTTTACACATTTCATGAACTGTATCATGAATAGCATCGTAGTTCAATTTTTTAGCTAATGTAGCTAAATCTTTTTTACCTTGACAAGCACCATGCTCTGCATCAACTCTTAATTGTAAATTTTTCTTTGTGCTGTCTGTTACAACTTCTCCTAAAAGTTCTGCAAATTTTGAAGCATGTTCTGCTTCTTCAAAAGCTATTCTCTTATATGCTTCAGCGATTTCTGGATATCCTTCTCTATCTGCTTGACGACTCATAGCAAGATACATTCCAACTTCAGTACATTCTCCAGTAAAGTTAGCTCTTAATCCTTCTAAAACTTCAGCATCAACATCTTTTGCTATTCCAATCTTATGTTCATCAGCCCATGTAAGTTTATCATCTGATTTTTCAACAAATTTATCTTTTGTAGCTTTACAAACTGGACAAACTTCTGGAGCTTCTTCCCCTTCATAAACATATCCACATACTGAACAAACAAATTTTTTCATAATTATATCCTCCCAAACAATAATCAAATTTTTATTTTATTAATTCTGTCTTACGACTTATGTTTATTATATAATAATTATTATTAAATAGCAAGCAATTTTTTTCCCTATTTTTCGTCAAAATAATCTTTTATTTTTATTTTTATTATAAATATTATAAATTTTGATAAATATTATTGACTTTAAATGTAACCTCTGGTATCATTTAATTAGAAATAAGTCGATTTTTGTTATTTTAGGAGGATTAATTATGAAATCAACAGGTGTTGTTAGAAAAGTAGACGAGTTAGGAAGAATTGTTATTCCTATAGAACTAAGAAGAACTTTAGAAATTGCTGAAAAGGATGCATTAGAAATATATGTAGATGGTGAACATATTATTTTAAAGAAATACCAACCAGCATGTATTTTCTGTGGTGATGCAAGAGATGTTGTAAACTATAAAGGCAAAAACATTTGCAAAAATTGTTTAGCTCAATTAAAGAACGATTAATTTTAACCCCACATTAACGTATTTTTTATAAATACATAAAAGAGCTAGTTTTTACTAGTTCTTTTTTTTTAACTTTTTTATAAAAGCTTTTAGTGTTCAAATTAAGTTTGTTGAATAAAAATCGTTTTCCATATATAATTATCATTATAAAACATAGCACAGAAAGAAGGGATTACGAAATGTCTACAATTATTAATACAACTAATGCACCGAAGGCAATAGGTCCTTATTCACAAGCAGTAAAAGCAGGTAATTTTTTGTATATTTCTGGTCAGATACCATTAGACCCTTTAACTGGTGAGTTAGTTGAAAATAATATACAAGCTCAAACAATTCAAGCTTTTAATAATATTAAAGCAATACTTACTGCAGCAAATATGGACATGTCGCATATTGTCAAAGTTAATGTTTCTCTTTCAGATATTAATAATTTTAATGAAATGAATAAAATATATGAAACCTTTTTCACTAATAACTATCCTGCGAGAGCTGCTTTAGAGGTTTCAAAACTTCCTAAAAATGCACTAATTGAAATTGAAGCTATTGCTTATAAAGAATAAGGAGAGATAAAAAAATGTATAATTATAAAACATCAGGAGTATGCAGTAAAGAAATCAACTTTGAAATTGAAAATAATAAAATTAAATCAGTCCAATTTATTGGAGGCTGTGCTGGAAATACACTTGGGCTATCTATGCTTCTAAAAGATATGGATATAAATGAAGCAATTAAGAGACTTAAAGGGGTAAAATGTGGCCATAAGGATACTTCTTGCCCAGACCAACTTGCTAAGGCTTTGGAAAGTCAAATAAAATAATCTCTCGATAATTATGTATTAATTAAAGTTCTAATTTAAATATTATATTCTCTATACTATTTAGTTTGAGGGCGGTGTTTAATATGAGTTTGAAAAAAAAGTTTTTGGCACTCATTATTGTTGTTATTATTTTACCAATGATTGCTGGCATATCGGCTACTTATTTTTTAATTGGAAACAGTATAAACAAAATCGAAACAGAGAAAGCTAAACAAAATATAACTCACACCACAAATTTTATTAATACTCTTTTGTCATCACAAAGGGCATCCATGACCTCATGGGTTCCATGGAACGACCTTTACAATGCGGTTAGTTCTAAAAATTTAACTTGGATTGAAACCAATGTAGAAAGTAGTGCTGCAGAGAACACTCCAAATGAAATCATAGCAGTGACGGATAATAATTTTAATTTGCTCCAAATTAATAGCAGTGCTCCATCAGAATGGCAAACTTTAAATCCAAAAACATTAAATCTTACTAAAATGGCCTCTCAAAATATTTTTGCAAGCAATATTATATTACTTGGTAAAAATGTATACGTAGTTTCCACTGCTAAAATTTATAAAGATAATGATCCTAATGCTTTAAACTCTGATGGCTACTTGATTACAGCTAGAAAGCTTACCGATAATATGCTTTTACAATGTAAAAATATTGTTGGTGTGGATGTATCTATGACTTTTACTAATGGTTATAGCCTTACCACCTCTAAAAGTACTAAAACATCTTCAACTTCAATTTCTTCTTTGGGGAATAATACATTAGTAAACTATTCTAACCTTAACAATGGGACAGTTATTAAAACTGATAGTGTATATAAAGATTCAAATGGAACTCCCATAGCTATTCTTCATGTTGAAACTTATAGTAGCTCAGAAATAAGCACCTTAAATACCTTACAATATTGCTCTATTTTTGTTATAGCCGCTATATTAGTATTATCAATTATTATTTTACTTTGGCTAAATAATAATATAATAAATCCAATTAATAGAATGATTTCGATAATAGGGAAAAAAGATTTAAATAGTAGATTAAATCTTTCTAATAACGATGAAATTGGAACATTAGCATCAAAATTTGATGACTTTATTGATTCCCTTCATGCAAACTTTAAAAAAATTGGAGAAATATCATCTATTGTTGAAAACTTGAGCACTAATTTTGTGGATACTTATGATATATCTATACAAGCTTCAGAAGAAATCTCAACTTCAATAGAAGAAAGTTCCTTAACCTTAAATAATAATGTTATTGAATTAAAAACTATTAGTGAAAATGTTGATGAAGCTAATGTAAACGGAAATAATATTGTTGCAATTGCAAATAAATTGAGCACAGAAGCAGAAAACATAGCAGAGAGAGCAAATAATGGCTTAACAATTTTAAATGATTTATCTACAAGTATGAATGCAACCAAAGAAAAAATGAATTCAACTGTTAGTTCTATAGAAAATTTCACTAATTCCATAGACAGTATGCACCAGTTCATAGATACTATTACCGAACTTTCTGTTCAAAGCAACCTTCTATCTTTAAATGCATCTATAGAGGCCGCAAGGGCTGGTGAAGCTGGAAAAGGCTTTGCTATAGTAGCTGAAGAAGTAAGAAATTTAGCATCTGAAAGTGAAAAAGCAGCACAGCAATTAGGAGACTTTATAACCAATTTAGTTAAAAACTCCAGTCATTATAGTACTGAATTTAATTACGTACAAGATGAATTTGATACTGCTAATGCTTCCTCAATGGAAACCTACAATGAAATTTATGAACTCATAAACAACATTGTAAATGTATCTGTACTGATTATGGAAATTCTGGAGCAGTCCAGTATTCAAGAAGGCTCACTAACAAATATCAAAGATAAGATATCCGTAATAAAAGATGATTTCATTAGTGTAGGTAATAATTTCAGCAATATCAGTACTAATTATTTAGAACAATTAAATAAAACTCATGATCTATCTAAATTGGGCGATAATTTAAATAGTTCTATACAAAACTTAAATGATATAGTCAAACAATTTGAGGGACTAAATTAACTAAAAAGGACTGCCGCTATATATGCGATAGTCCTTTTTAATCTAACTTTATTGATAAAATTGTTAACTCTTTCGTCATATATTTGCAATAAATTATGACTATTTTATATCGATAATAAATACATGCTATATTGGAGGATGAAAACAATGAAAAAAACTGACTTTATTTCAAAAGTTAATCCATTAATCATACTATTAATTTTTATTTTTATTCTTACTGGCTCTGGCTCAATTATTATGATTAAATTGTTTTCAGCCTCATCTAATTTAGCCGATAATAGCTTAAATAAAACTGTCTTAGCCTTTTCAACTTATTATTCATCTAATGATGTTTCTTCATACAATTCACTAATAAAAAACAAAAATTTTATTTCTGAAATTGCAGCAGATACTTACACTGCCGATGGAAATGGCAATGTTTCAGGGCTTGTACCTAATAATCAAATTTCTTATTCTAATGCCCACGGAATAAACACCTACGCTATGATAACTAATAATTTTAGTTCTAGTATTGCAAAAAAAATACTAGAAAGCAAAGCTAATAGAGACAGTTTAATTAATAACATTCTTAAAGCTGTTGAAAAAAACGGATATAAAGGTGTAAATATAGACTTTGAAAACGTATATTCCTACGATAGAGCTTATCTAACAACTTTTATGAACGAACTTTACACCTTATTACATTCAAATGGATACATCGTTACCATATCTGTGCCAGCAAAAACTGATAATGATACTAAGAATGAGTGGTATGGTGCTTTTGACTATAAGAGTCTTTCAAATTACTGTGATGAATTAATTATTATGGCATATGACGAACACTACCAAGGCGGTAGTCCTGGACCAATAGCCTCCATTGGATGGGTACAGAATATAATTGATTATGCGATAACTGTTATCCCTAGATCTAAAATACTTATAGGAATAGCCGCTTACGGATATGATTGGTCCTCTAAAGGTACAAAAGCATATGGAATGGATGGAATCAATACCATAGCTTCTACCTATAATGCTAAAATAAAGTTTGATGCAACTTCAAAAAGTCCTTATTTTAATTATATAGACAAAAATGATATTAAACATACTGTTTGGTTTGAAAATAGTACAAGCATTGGCTACAAGCTTGATTTGGTTAACAATTACGACTTAAAGGGCATTGCATTTTGGAGATTAGGTTTAGAAAGCAGTGATTTCTGGACTACTATAAATTCTAGATTTAAAAAATAAATTTATAATTGTATCCATACATTTTTATATTGCCATAGTGTATTATATAATATTTCTAAATAAGCATTAGGCGAGGTGTTTTTTAATGAATATTTCTAATAATAAATTTGATGTGAAAGATATAGTTTATATTGCTTTTATGGCAGCTGTAGTATTTGTAACTACTTTTATGATACAAATTCCTACTCCAACTGGCGGTTATGTCAATGTTGGGGATCCAATGGTATTTTTAGCAGCTGTTCTCTTAGGTGGCAGAAAAGGTGCTATAGCTGCTGCTATAGGTGGATTTTTGTCTGATTCTATTGGAGGATATTATATTTATGCTCCTTTCACCTTAGTAATTAAAGCTGGAATGGCCTTAATCGTAGGTGCAATAATTTATAGGAACAGCTCTAAGGTTAGTAGTCCATTAAATAATATTTTTGCATTTGTTTCTGCTGGAATTTTTGAAGTTATCGCATATTTTGGAGCAGGAATTGTAGCATATTACTTTACCGGTTCTCCACATCTTAGCATTGCTGTAATTAAATCCACAGCAGATGTATTTGGAAATATAATTCAAGCTGGTTTTGGAGTTGTTGTCGCTGTTCCTTTAGTGACTCTTTTAAACAAAAATAGTTTTTTCCTAAAAATCAAAAGGATTCCACAATAACAAGATGATGCACTTTATATCGGTAACAATCGCTATAAAGTGCATCACTTAAATATTTAATACGATAAAATCCACATTAACTTTTCTTATTTTTCAATTTACTGCATAGAATTTGCCGGAACACATATTATTTTCTTCTTCTTTAAAAAAATCTCCTTGCAGTTATCAATATATACATTTGCATACATATTATTAACATTAGATGAAATTATACCATTGCCTAATAATTCATATACATTATATTCATCTACATCTTCTATGTTAGGATCTCCTGAATTAATATTATCCTGCTCTATTTCTGTGCTTTTGCTATCAAATTCTTGTATATTTCCTCCAATATTAACTTTATATTTTAATCCACCTGAACTATTATCTTCTTCTACATAAATTTTGCTACCTTCAGAAATTGGCTTTATAGAAGTTATGTTAACAACCTTATCCTCTATTTGATATCCTTTTGCTCCAAAATTCCACATTAAATATGGAAAGCCATAAACTATAAAAACAAACAAAATTAAAACAATAATTAAGTTCATAAATAAAAAACCATATAGTTTCTTAACAAATAGCTTATAATCCAATTTCTTCTTAGCTAAATTTCTTATTTGTAAATTAAGTAAAAATATAAAAATAGGTATTGCTATAATTATTGCAGAATACATAAAAACAATCATTGAACTTCTCCTAAAACTATTCAGTAAATTTTAAATGCTATTAAATATATTTAAAATTATATCAAAGGATTTTAATTTTTAATATATTTAATTTAAAAAAAGACGAATATTTTAGGTTAAAAAAGGTTATATCAACTCAATCCTAATTTTTTTCTTTTATTAATTATGTGTGCTTCTATATTGTTTGCCACTTCAACTGGATTGTCCCCTAATGCAATTTTTCCGCCTGTTAAACCTTCCACATCTTCTGTTAAAAGCTTTACAAGATTTGCTGCTCCTGTTAAAAATGGAGTTGGTGACAAATGGGTATAGGTTCCGTAGGCTAAAGCAAATATTCCGTCTATTGTAGCCTTTTGCTCCATCCATTCAGGAGCAGTAACTGCAATTGGAAGATCTTTTGTGTCCAAATCTAAATGATCTGCCAGTGCTGTTACTAGCATTGACATCCTTCCTGTATCCGTACATGTTCCAAAACTTAAAGCTGGTGGTATATTAAGCATTTTACAAACCTCAGCTAACCCTTTACCCGCACCTTTTATAGCTTCCAAATTGCATAGTCCTGCCACCTCTAATGCATGATTTCCACAACCTCCAGCTATTACTAAAATATCTTTTTTAATTAGTTCCTTTACTAAGTTTACAGTATTCCAGTCTTGAGGTCCATTTCTTAAGGTTGAACAATTTGCTAATGCAACTATTCCTTTAAGTTTACCTGCTTTAATGACCTCTACTAATGGATCTAACTTATTACCTAGTACCTTTAATACCGCTTCGGTAGAAAATCCTGCAATTGCTTTTTGAATAATGTGAGGTACCTTTGATTCTATTTTATCCTTTCTTTTTATAAAGTTATCTATAGCATAATCTATAATTTTATCTACTGTTTCCTCAACCTTTTCAGGATAATATGGGAGCATATGACTCATTCCTGGTATTCCTATAATGGTACTTATGCCCACCAAGGTCACTTGATATTTTTCAGCATATTGATCTATATAAGGCGGAGAGCAGTTTTCATCCATAGCTATGACATCTACTGTTCCAGTAGCCAATAATGGCTCAATAGTTAGCCAATTTCCCATAAGCCCTACAAAAACATCATCAACTTCAAATCTTTGTAAAAGCTCCTGACCTGTCTCAATTGATCCTACAATTCTAATACCTTTTGCTCCAGCTTTTTTTGCTTTTTCTTGAATTTTTTCCATCCTTGCCTTTTCTATTGTTGCTGCTCCTATAAAAGGCTGATGTCCATTAAATACGATATTAACATAGTTTGGATCCATTATTCCTAAATCCACATTTACCTCATGGGGAGTTGGAGTTCCAAACAAAATATCCTGTACCATTTCTAAGCCTATCTGAGCTGAATAAATCGTTGCAATTCCAAGCCTTAATGCTTTTTTAGCTAAAGAGATATAGTCTCCATCTACATTTGTTAAACAGCTCGCTACACAGTTTTGCTCCTCATGCAAAACTCCACTTGGAAATATGTCTAGCTCTTTCCAAACAATTTTTCTTTTTCTAGGAGCAAAAGCATCCACCATGGCACTTTTCTCTCCAGCACCTTTACTCATCTCTTCATTTAAAAAATCAGCAAGCTTTATTGCCATTTGATTTACATCACAATTAGTATCTATTCCTAGCTTTTCACACATCCATTTTAATTTATCTACATCTTTAATTTTAAAAGGTGTCTTTCCTTCTCCTGTTTTTCTAAGGGTTCTAAAAGCTTCATACGCATGATGACTATATGTACCAGCTCCCATAATATTTTTCAGTAGCATATTTCTCATTGCCATAGCATCTGGTCCTATACCACAAACACCATTTTGCTGCTCACCCTTTAAATTAATTCTGCATGGTCCTTGTGAGCAGAGCTGACAGCTCATTCCTTCTAAACAAAATTTACATCGTATCTTTTCTTGTGCTATCCACCTATCAAAAACATTAGACATGCCATCTTTTCTAATTCTTTTTAACATTTCCTCTACTGAATCATGGTAGCTTACTCTTCCTTCAGCTTTTTCTAATATAGTTTCTGTCATTTACCTATCACCTATCCTTTCAAACATAGTATGAGCAGTATAACAAAAAATATTTATTGAATTATTTTAATAGCTTTTAAAAATATTTTACTTTCTGTAATAAAACCGACACAAATTTATGTTATAAATTATGTATTGATGTCTATAATTATTTATATGCACACTTCTAGCATTGGAGATGGTACCTTGAAACAAACAAAATATAATTTAAACTATTTAATCATTACAATATACGTACTAGCATTCTTATTTTTTGTATTTAAAATGTTTTTTTATTCTGAATTTGTAACAGGCTTTCCTGATGAAATACAGCATATTTCTTATATTGCTTATCTGGAAAAAACAAATGCCATTATTCCTAATTTTAAGGATATGACGGTTTTGCAGCCAATTACAGATAATTCATTTAATATAGGTTCTATGACCAGTGTTGCTAAAAATTTTACCTTTAGCAGTAGCTTCAACTACCTTTGTCATCCTCCACTTTATTATGATATCATGAGATTAAGTGGTGGCGTCACAATAACAAACAATATCGTATCAGTTAATATATTTAGACTTAGACTTTTCAATATTATACTTAGCAGTATTGCCATGCTTATTGTTTTATACATAGGTTACACACGAATTAGAAAAAATCCTTTATTACACCTTTTATATTCAGCTATTGCCATTTCTGTCCCAATGCTTGCCTTTGATTCAGCAGGAGTAAATAACGACACGTTAGCATTTATAGGCGTATCCATATTTATATTAGGTCTACTGAGACTTGCAGAAAAAAACAGAACACTTAAAACATTTATTGTAATAAGTATTGGAGTATTTCTTGCATTTTTAGCTAAGCTTACTGCTGGGCTTATAGTATTACTAGCTATGATTATATTTTTGATTATAACTATTGTTAAAGAAAGAAATTTAAAGTTTTTACTTTCGAAAAGTTTTCTTGTAACTACACCAGTATATTTAGTAATAGCTGCTTATTATATGATGGTTCGACTACAAACCGGAAGTATTTTACCGGGCTTTAGACTGCTAAGCCCTGAGCAGTTTTATAAATCTACCTTTTATGTACCTGTAGTTGCAAGAGTTCATATGAATTTTATACAATACTCAACATATTATATTGGAAGTTTTTTAAGGACATGGACTGGTATTGCATCAGCTGTTTCCTTGCTAAAGGTTGGAAGTATTTTTTCTTTTGGTAATATAGCCTTGTTTTCTTTGTTAATTTTACCTATTTTATTACTTTTTTCACTTAAAAGAAACAATAAAAATATGCCGATTATTTATGCCTCCATTTCTGTATATTTAGCTTTAGTAATATCAGCAACAATACAATGGCTTAAAGCTTACGATGAGTACGTACATATATCTGGATATTTAGGTGCCTATCAATCCCGTTACTACCTGTGTGGAATAAGTGCATTAGCTTTAGCTATTACTTATGTTGTAGATAATTTAATCTATGGTAATAACAAAAAAAGCGGACTTTTTAAATATAAAAAAACATTACTCTATTCTATTTGTATCATTTTTATAGCTTTACTTTTTTATGAAGATTTTATTTACTTTTTAATACATTTCAAAGACTACATTTAAAAGACGGCTTTAGTGAAAGGAGATTAAAATGAAACTTATTATACAAATTCCATGTTATAATGAGGAAAAAACACTTCCTCAAACCTTTATAGACTTACCATCTCAAATCGATGGGGTAGATGAACTAGAATATTTAATAATAGATGATGGGAGTATAGATAATACTGCAGAAACAGCTAAAGAGCTTGGCATACATCACATAGTTCGTTTTAAACAGAATAAAGGACTAGCTGCTGGTTTTATGGCTGGTATAGATGCTTGTTTAAGACTTGGTGCTGATATTATTGTTAATACCGATGCTGATAATCAATATTCAGGAAAAGATATTGAAAAGCTAATCACTCCAATTTTGGATGGCCAATATGATATTGTCATTGGAAGTCGCCCTATTGATGATACTGAACATTTTTCAAAAAACAAAAAAAGATTTCAGCATCTAGGAAGTTGGGTAGTAAGAAAAGCATCTAATACAGACATACCAGATGCTCCAAGTGGATTTAGAGCTTACTCAAGACAGGCTGCCATGAGATTGAATGTAATTAATAAATATACTTACACTTTAGAGACAATTATACAAGCAGGTCAAAACAAAATGGCAATAACTTCTGTTCCAATTAGTACAAACCCACAAACTCGAAAATCTCGTTTATTTAAAAGTATGTATAGTTATATGAGTCGTTCTTCTATTACGATTTTACGTTCATATATGATGTATAGCCCACTAAGATTTTTTTCCATATTAGGAACCATTATTTTTATCATTGGTTTTTTATTAGGCGTGAGATTTTTATACCTTTTCTCTCAACATAGCGGGAAAGGTCATATACAATCACTAATACTTAGTGCCGTATTAATACTTCTTGGATGCCAAACCATTTTTATGGGACTACAAGGAGACTTGATAGCTTCAAACAGAAAAATTTTAGAGGACATTCAATATCGAGTACGAAAATTTGACTATAACGCTGAGCTTAAACCTTCAAAAAAAGAGGAAAATTAACTATGGATACTACTGTTTTAGATGATAACAATCCTTTTTGGCTTAAAAACAAAAAAGTTTTATTTATAACTACTAAAAATATAGATTATATAAGAAATTCACAAGAACTAGATATGTTAAAAAAATATGCTGATACCCTTTCAATTATCGGATATAAGGACAAAAAGTATATTGGGAGAATACTTAAAATATTTTTTCGACTTTTAGTTACAAATATGAATGGCTTTGATACAATATTCGTTGGATTTTCTCCTCAATTAATATTGCCTATATGGGCCTTTCGATTTAAAAACAAGTTGATTATCGAAGATTTTTTTATTTCACTTTATGATACAATGGTAAATGATAGAAAAAAAATAAAAAGTGGAAGTATTTTCTCCAAATTATTGTTATGGCTAGACAAAAAAACCCTTACTCAGGCAGACGTAATAATAACTGATACTATTGCCCATAGTCATTATTTTATCAAAGAGTTAGGTGCAGATAAAAATAAAATAAAGGTTATATATCTAAAGGCTGACCATTCCATATACTATCCTAGAATAATTTCTAAAGATAAACTTTATAGTGATAAATTCGTAGTAATGTATTTTGGAAGCATTTTACCACTGCAAGGTGTAAATGTGATTTTAGAATGTGCTATGCTCATGGAGGATAACCAAAATATTGCTTTTGAAATTATCGGTCCTATTACTTTAGACGTTCAAAAACAATATGGAAAATTAAAAAATATAACCTTTATACCATGGCTTTCTCAAGAAGCCTTAGCACAGCATATTGCAAAAGCAGATTTATGTCTTGCAGGACATTTTAATAATGCTATAGCTAAAGCAAAAAGAACAATTCCAGGAAAGGCTTATATTTATGACTCAATGAAAAAGCCTATGATTCTTGGCGATAACAATGCTAATAGGGAATTATTTGTTGAAGATAATGAAAATTATTTCTATGTTGAAATGGGTAATCCTAAACTTTTAAAAGAAAAAATACTTTTCGTCATGAAAAAAATTTTAAATTAAACTAAAAATTATTAAGTGCAGTAAGGAGCGTTTCAATCTTGAAAAACAAACTTTTTAAATATATCGGATATTTAATAACCTTAATAGCGTTTATTTTTATAGGCAAATCTATTATGTCTGTGAACTTACAAATAAAATATATTAAAAGTCCCATTTCTACTGCTCTTTTAGTTATATTTATTTCACTTTGTTATTCATTAATCGTTTTTGTATCTTCCTGTGCTTGGAAAATCACATTAGAGTTTATTAAAAGTGGAAAGCTTTCCTACAAGGATATCATTCCAATCTACGCCAAATCAAATATTGGTAAGTATTTGCCTGGTAATGTGATGCAATTTGCCGGCAGAAACATATTAGCTAGTAAACTTGGCTTTAAACAATTAGATGTTACCTTTTGCAGCTTAATTGAAATATTAATGTTACTTATTACTGATTGTATTTTATCTTTTATATTTGCAATGAAAACCTTCAGAAACATATTAAGCGATATACCATTAAAAATACCTCCTGTAATTTTTATATTAATTTGCCTTTTAAGCTTAGCAATTGTCATATTTTTTATACTTAAAAGTAAAATAATAAAACAATATAGACATTTTTTTAGTGTTAACTTTATTAAATTATTATTGAAATTATTTGTGGTGTATAGCTTTACTTTAATTATACCTGGCATATTTTTATTCTTACTTTTAAAGATATCTCTATACTGCAAAATTTCCCTTAGCCTTTTCTTTGTTATTATTTCTTCTTACACTATTTCTTGGGTGCTAGGTTATATAGTACCTGGTGCACCAGGTGGAATAGGCATACGAGAATCAATTTTAATATTAATACTTGGACCATTTTTTTCAAATAACATTGTATTATTAGCAGCTTTACTATTAAGAATTTCCTCCACTGCTGGTGATTTATTAGCATTTTTAGCTGCATATTTTATATTTAAAACTTAATTATTATAGGCTGCAAGCTCTATTTTAAATTTAATAGCACTTTCATATTGTGCTTCTGTAATATAATTATTTTCCTTCATTGCCTTCAATATCAAATCTCTTCTTTGTAGAGTATTATTTGAATGTTTTAAAGGATTATAATAAGTTGGATCATTTGGTATTGCTGCTAAAAAACATATTTGAGATAAGTTTAAATCTTTTGGTGCTTTATTAAAATATTTCTCAGCAGCAGCTTCAATCCCATAAGCACCGTTGCTATAATTTATATTGTTTATATAAAATTCTAAAATTTGATTTTTAGTAAACTTTTGCTCTAGTTTAATAGCAATAAACATCTCTTCTATCTTCCGCTTGTAATCTTTGTCAAAATTTAGAAACACATTTCTTGCTAATTGTTGAGTAATAGTACTCCCTCCTTGAGTAATTTTACCTCCATTAACAATAAAAGAGTAACACGCCCTAAATATAGCTTCAGCACTTATTCCTCCATGATTATAAAAATTTCTATCTTCAATAGCAATAAATGCATCTTTTACATATAGAGGAATGTCATTAAAGGTTAAATACTTATCTTGATTATTATTTAAAGCAATACTATTATTTACAAAGGTATCCCTTGAACAATCATTAACCTTTATTGTTGCATCATCATACAAAGCCTTCACTGTAGGATAATATTCATATGCCATGACTGAAGAAACCAATATTATTAATGTGAATGTTATGGTAAATAATCTTGTTATAAACCTTTTAGTCCTGCTCTTACTCTTCTTCATAAACGTACCCTTTCACCAATAGCAACAATTATAACTAAAACTTCTACAGCTAAATATTTATATTTTTTCTGAGTTTATGCTCTTTTTTATATTCATTAATTGCAAGGGTTTATCGGTTATAATGCCGTCGATATTTAACTTTAATAAATTATTCATATCGCTCTTTTTATCAACTGTCCAAACATATATTTCTTTATTGCTTTTATGGATATCTTCTATCATCTTACTGTTTACTGCTTTTTCCTCTACACTAAAAAAATTAACATTTAAAGCTCCTATATTGCTTATGGGTCTGCCTATGATGTATCCTGTCTGAATATTAGGATTTAACTGTTTTACATTTAATAAAATCTTATAACTAAGAGAATGTACCTTGCACTGATTAACAAAATTATTTTTATTTATAATATTTACTACCTTATTTGTAAGATCTGTTGTGTTAGCATACGGCTTTATTTCTATTATTAAATTTAACTTTCCTTCACATTCCTTAATAACCTGCTCAAGTGTAGGTACCCTTTCTACCATATCTCCTGGCATTTTAGCTGCAATATTTTGCTTTTCAATTTGAGCAAAAGTTAACTGGTCTACATTTTTATTTAAACCTGTCAATCTTTTAAGACTTCTGTCATGCATTAATACAACTACGCCATCACTTGTTTCTTGGACATCTATCTCTGCATAATCCACCTTATATTTTATCGAACTCTTAATTGCAGACATTGAATTTTCTACTTCCCCTAAACATTGTCCTCTATGCGCTATAACTTTAACTTTTTTTATTTGTGCTAAATTGCTAAAATTATATTTATTTATTGTATTTTTATTTTCATTTACTTCATTATTTCCCTTTAATTGAACAATAGCAACTATACATGCCATGGTTACAAAAGTAATAACCGAAAAAACTACATATTTCCCCCTAAGCAAATAATCATCCCCTTAATATTTAATTATATTATAATTTATGCTAAACGATAATAATTAAATTTTAATTAAATAAATATAAACATTTTAGATATTATTCATTAATATATTATTTCCAAATCAAAATCAGGGTAATCATTGTCAATTAAAATTAACAACAATCACCCTGATTTATAGCTTTCTTACTCTACTGAAATTGCTCCTACTGGACAAGAGTTACAAGCTTCCTCTGTAGCTTCAGCATTTACTTCTTCAATTTCCTTATTAATTGCCTCAGCCTTCCCATCATCACCCATAGAAAATACTACATCACAAATAGACGTACAAAGTCCACAACCAATGCAGGCATCCTTATCTACAAAAGCTTTCATAATATACACCTCCATGTTATATGTTTAATCCTACAAAATACAATAGGACTACTTATTTCTTTACTTTTATTATATTTATTTTATTTTTAATAATCAGTGATTTAAATCACATTGTAAAATGATGAGCTATCCTGAAAATACTATTATGCCATGAATTTTTCAAGATCAGCCTTTGCATCTCCACTTATTAATTGAAGATTAAAGTTATCTTGTAAAACTTTTAATACTCCAGGTGTAATAAATTTTGGTGCACTTGGTCCTACATGAATATTTTTTACTCCTAAGCTGAATAATCCAAGTAATATTGCTACAGCTTTTTGCTCAAACCAAGATAATATTATGCTTAGTGGTAGTTCATTTACTGTACATCCAAAAGCTTCAGCTAATGCAAGAGCTATTTTAACAGCTGAACCTGAGTTGTTACATTGGCCTAGGTCGATATATCTAGGAATATCTGTTCCCGGTACTGTTCCATAATCTACATCATTAAATCTAAATTTTCCACAAGAAGTTGTTAACAAAACCGCTTCCTTTGGCAACGATAGTGCTAATTCTCTATAATAATCTCTTCCTTTTGTTGGTGCATCACAACCAGCAATTACAAAAAATCTCTTTATCTTTCCTGTTTTAACAGCTTCAATTATTTCTGGGGCTATATTTAATACAGTATTATGATGGAAACCAGTTACAACAGTTTTAGTGGATTCTACATTTTTAACGCTTAAAGACAATGCTCTTTCTATTAGTGGACTAAAGTCTTCATTTTGTATTTTCTTAACTCCTTGAAGTCCTGCAGTACCATAAGTCCAAAACCTGTCACTATACGTTCCTGTAGTTATTGGCATTAAGCAATTCGTAGTACCTAATATTGCTCCTGGGAATTCTTCAAAAAGCTTTCTTTGGTCATACCATGCTTTACCTACGTTTCCTTTTAAATGTGAATACTTTTTAAGTTCTGGATATCCATGTGCTGGAAGCATTTCTGAATGGGTGTATATATTAATTCCTTTTCCTTCTGTTTGTTTTAATAATTCTTCTAGGGCATATAAATTATGACCAGTTACTAATATGCAGTGTCCTTCAATTTTATCTTGAGATACAGCTACTGGTGTTGGCACTCCAAATTTACTAGTATGTGCATTGTCAAGAGAATCCATTATTTTAACTGTTGCCTCACCAACTTTTAATGCCATACCTATGTTTTCTTCCAAACTGAAGTTTGAATTTGTCAAAGTCGTATATAAAGCCTCATGAGTTATAGCATTTACTTCTTCATTATAAATACCTAATTCTCTTGCATGTGTAGCATAAGCTGCTACTCCTTTTAATCCGAAAATCATTATATCTTGAAGGCTAGCAATATCAGGATTTTTGCCACATACTCCAAACTTTGTGCATCCAGTTAAAGGTGTTTGCTCACACTGATAACAAAACATTGGATTTGGCTCGCATTTATTTACCTCTTTATTTTCATTTTCTTTTTCATTATTTTTAAATAAACCAAACATATTATCTTTCTCCTTTTATCTCTAAATTACTTTTTTATATTACAATATATAATTATAATATTCGGTAACATAGGTTACACATCTTTTATAATTCAAATAAGTTTTATAGGATTTTTTTTAAAGAATAGTATGATTTAAATCACATAAATTAATACTATTTAGGTGTAAGATTGAGACAAATATAAATCGAATAAAAAACAGGAGGTACATTTCCATGTATAACGTAACCGAAGATCGAATCCAAAAGCTTACTACACTTTTAACTAAACTTAATAATGAAGGTATTACTGAAGATGCTAGAAGAGACGCCTTAAATATAGTAGCAAATATAGACCCAATAGAATTATCTATAGCTGAGCAAAGATTAATTGAAGAGGGTATGAATCCTGAAGATTTACGAAACCTTTGTGACATTCATATGGAAGTATTAAGTGATGAACTGGTTAAACTTAAGATGAAGCTTAAACCAGGTCATATGCTAGATACACTAATAATTGAACATGAAAAAATAAAAGAATTTTTAACAGAATTAGAAGCATTAAATTTTGAAGTTCAAAAATTAACCTCATTTGATGAAAATAAACAACTATTTTTAACACTTTCCCAATTAGCAAAAAATATAATCGATGCAGAAAATCATCACAAACGTGAAGAAGATGTTCTTTTCCCAGAACTTGAAAAAAGAAATATTACAGGTCCAACTAGAATTATGAGAATGGAACACGATCAATTAAGAAGTAAAAAAAGACTTCTTAAAGCTACTGCTGAAAATACAACTACTGAAAATTTTGATAATTCAAAGAAAGAAATAGATGAACTTGCCAAATATATAGTTTTCAATCTTAGAGACCATATTTATAAAGAAAACTATATTTTATATCCAACAGCAATCGATGCGTTGCAAGATAATGGTTTATGGGAAGAAATGAAGCATAGAAGTGACGAAATTGGTTATTGCCCTTGGACCCCAAAAAATTAAAGGAAGGATGAATTTAAAATGGAGCTTATCAATAACCATGATCCAAGACCTCTCCATTATCAATTTTTAGCAGAATATGAAGGTAAATTTAAGTGGCAGTATCTTGAGGAAGGTCCTGAAGTGTGGAGAGCTTATATAAATAAAATATAAATTTATTCAGTATTTTTAATATGGGTAGCTGCAAGACGTATTAGGCAGCTACCCATATTATTTTACATATAGCATTTTATAACAAATTATTTTTATATAATCACTAAAGAATTTTTGAAATATAACGAATAATATAATATTATTTAAAATTATTTTATTTATATTCCATCCTGTGCAACTTAAGTAACATTTTATTTTTTTCTGATATATTTACCAATTAATATTTCAGGAGGTATCGTTTACATGATAAAAATACTAAAAAACATTAAAATCACAAACAGCATTATAATAATGCTTATAATTTCAATAATTTCAACCTTAATTATTGCAATTATTGGATACACAAATACCTTAGGTATGTATCAAACATCAAATAGCATGTATACTAATGTTATTCCAAAACTAAAAGATTGGGAAGACGTAAAAGGAAACTTTGGGGTAATGCGTAATACTTTAACTAAAA
>JAJXWJ010000102.1 GCA_021781655.1 Bacillota bacterium
TAATGCTTGAAGAAATAATAATTAATAAAATGGTCAATTTGGATAATAGAAATTATTTTATATTGAGAATTTATATAATTAAAGAAAGAATCATATTAGACATGCTGTCTGAAAAAATGACAGTATACGAAAATTTAGATGTATTACCTAAAACATTAGAAGATGAACTTAGAATAAGATTTAAAAGAAATCAACTTATGAGAAAGAAAGATTTCAAACTTTTAATTAATGGGAAAGTTTATAAGTCAATAAATGAAATTAGCTTTAACTATGGGGAGCTAGAATTGGAAAATAAATTTAATATTTCAAAAAAAATAAATCTTAAAAATCCAGAATTTTTACGTGTGGAATTTGAGTCTTTAAAACAAATTGAAAAAATAAAAGAAATTATTTTAACTAAACAAATAGATATAAAGGAATATTTAATTGAACAAAAGCACATAGTTACTATCGATAATTTAAAAAAACCTTTTATGTTTTCATATATTGATGAAGGCAACATATCGCTAGGTAGTATCATAATAGATAGATTATTTTATGAAGATATAGAAGAAGAAAAGAAAATGCTGTTTAGTTGTAAAGATAATGAAAAAATGTTATATGGATACATAAGTACAAATGAAGAAATTCATGAATTAGAAATGTTTACGGCTGACAGATTGAAGAGTGAAATAAATTATACTCAGGCACCTATGACTAGAGCACATAATTTAAATAACAATAAAAGCTTTAATGGTAAGCTATTTATAGGTTTTGTTGAACCTGAACAAGAGGAAGTTGAGATTGTTTTATTTACTATTGTTAAAAAGATAAATAGTATGTACAAAGCGACCTTGTTTAAAGCATGACAAGTATAGATTAATGTAAATATTAGGAGAAATAATAGATGAAAAAAATAACGGTGATATCAATTGTGATTTTAACCTTAATATTGTGTGTAATAATTCCATCAATAAAGAGTTCGCATTTTACAAACATAGAATCAGGTGAAGCTATAAATCACGGATGGGAATACAGAATAGGAGATTCATCAAAGAACAGTAAAGGTGATTTTTCTTGGCTAAATGATGGCAAAAATAGTTTGTGGAAAAGTTTTACTGCACCTGGAAATCCTCCAAATGAAAATTCAAGTAAATTTGTTTGGGAAAGAGTAAAATTACCAAAATCAAAAATAGATGATCCAAGTATATATTTTTATACATATAATCAAAGCTTCCAATTTTTTATTAATGGCAAACAAATATATAGTTTTGGACAATTTGATAGCAACTCAGTAAAGCTTCCAGGTTCCTTTTGGCACATAATAGATTTACCACAAAATTACGAAGGTAAGTATGTTTATATAAGATTAGAAGCTGTTAGTCCTAGTGATACAGGAACAATTATAAATTTTGAATTAGGCTCAAAGAGTAATATTCTTTTAAATGTAATTGAAAGTGATATAATTTCTTTTAGCATTGCTTGTCTATTTTTATTATTAGGTATAATAGGGATTTTAATTTGTATTATAAACCTCAAGTACAGCAAACTTATTATATACTTTAGTTTGTGTTGCATTTCTGCTGGAGGATACTTTATATCACAAGGAAATATGAAACAATTGTTTTTTTATGCTCCAAATTTTTGGGAATATGCAAGAATTATTTTTCAATATTCAATACCAATCACTTTTGGACTTTTAATTAATGAAATTTTAGAACACAAATATTCTTACATATATTTAAGGGCAGCTTATTTTCATATGCTTTTGCTTTTACTAAGTTTAATTGGAGATTTTCTAAATGTTATGCCGATAAATAGTACAATATACATTTTTTATTTTTCTTTTGCATTAAGTATGGCGATGTCCATAATTACTATTTTAAGATGCTATACTATGTGGAATAAAGAAATAAAAATATTTGTTCTTGGTTTTACAATACTTTGTTTTTCAGGAATATATGATATAGTAAATTGGAACTTTAATCCTTCACATTCAGAAAATTATGTTGGTCAATGGGGAATCTTTATATTTCTAATTAGTCTTTGCATGGTTGTTATTGTTCGTTATGTAAGGAATCAAAGTGAAGCAGCGATTGTAGCAGAAGAATTGAAATCAAAAGAAAAAAGCTTGCTTGAAAGCAAACAGCAAGTGGAATTTTTTGCCAATATATCACATGAACTTAGAACGCCGCTAAATATAATTTTAAATACTCTTCAACTTTTTGATCTTTTTATAAAAGATGGTTCTATAAAAATAGAGGGAAAAGATACAAGTAATTATTTTAAAATAATGAAACAAAATTGCTATAGGCTAGTTAAGCTTGTAAATAATTTGATCGACATAAATAGAATAGATTCGGGGTACTTGCAGCCTAATTTTGAAAATAGAGATATTGTAAAAGTTGTTGAAGATATAACGCAATCGGTAGCAGATTATATAAAAAGTATGGGAATAAGCATTGTATTCGATACAAATGTAGAAGAAAAAGTTATTTCTTGTGATATGGAAAAAATCGAGAGAATTATACTTAATTTTTTATCCAATGCAGTAAAGTTTTCAAAAGAAGGTTCTTCTATTTTAGTTGATGTTGAAGATGCAGGTGATATTGTTAATATTTCCATAAAAGATACTGGCATTGGAATAAAAGAAGAAAAGTTAAAAGATATATTTGGAAGATTTGTACAAGTTGATAAGTCCTTTACTAGGAATCATGAAGGCAGTGGAATAGGATTATCTCTTGTAAAAGCATTAGTTGAAATGCATGGAGGTACAATTTCTGTGAAAAGTACACTTGGCGAAGGTAGCACCTTTACTATTACGTTGCCAGCTATAAAGGCAGAAGATAAAAAACCGATTTTAGAAGGACCAGAAAGCACAGCAATTTATGTAGAAAAAGTAAATATAGAGTTTTCGGATATTTATTCCTAAATAAAAAAATGAAGGTAAATTTCCAAATTATATTTAATTTTGTATTTGTTTTAAGTATAATATTAATGAGTTAATATTATTTAGGAAGGAAGGTAATTAATGAATATTAATGTGTTATTAATTTTAAAATCAGTTATCCTAGGAATAGTTGAAGGTTTTACAGAATTTTTACCTATTTCGTCAACAGGTCATATGATAATAATCGGACATTTTTTAAACTTTGAAGGAGCCTTTGCTGATTTGTTTGAAATAGTAATTCAACTAGGTGCAATACTAGCAATTATAGTATTATTCAGAGATAAAATAATCGAATCATTAAAAAACTTATCTCCTGGTGGTTTTGGATTTAAATTATGGACAAGTATTGCAATTGCATTTGTCCCAAGTGGTATAATAGGACTTTTGTTACATAAGAAAATAGAAGCGTTGCTTATGTTTCCACTTCCAGTTGCAGGTTCCCTTTTTGTAGGTGGTTTATGGATGATTTATGCAGAAAACAAATACAGAAAGAATAATAAAATAACAAAAATAGAAGATGTAGGTTACAAGGAAGCGTTAATTATAGGAATATTTCAATGCTTATCAATAGTTTGGCCAGGCTTTTCAAGATCTGCTTCAACAATTATAGGTGGTTGGATAGTTGGATTATCTACAGTTGCAGCAGCAGAATTTTCATTCTTTTTAGCAATACCAACTATGATAATAGCTACAGGGTATTCACTAATAAAAGCTAGTGTTCATTTGACTGGCATTGAAATTTTATCATTAATTGTCGGCTTTGTAGTATCATTTATCGTTGCACTTATTGTAGTTGAAAAGTTTATTGGATTTTTAAAGACTAAGCCTATGAGAGGTTTTGCAATTTACAGATTAATTTTAGGTGTGGTTGTGGTAGGATTGTACTTTATGAACGTTGTAAGATAACTTTATTTTAATAAGATTACGCACCTTTGGGGGTTGGGCGTGACCATGTGATTTTTGAATTAACTTTTTGCAGTTTCAAACTTTAAATTATTAGAAAGTGAACCGCAAGGAGTTTTAATTGACAGTTGTCCATTTTTAAATGTCAATTAAAACGACCTGCGGTTCACTTTTAAACATTTTATAGTTTCCGCTTAGTTCAGAATTTGGTGCTATTCCAAGCAAATACTAATTGCTTTTACCAATAAGTAAATCTTTTTCAATAATATGATCTACAAGCCATTGAGCAATAAAGTTTAATATATCCATTAAATATTGATCTTGGTTTGCATCTATATGATTTAAATCAACAGAATCAATTTTTTTTATAAATTGTTCATGATCAATTTTTTGTGTAAATAATTTTTTGTACTGAATGCTTTCCATATAATTTTCTTCATCTCTAAAGTGTATAACAGTGTAGTCTTTAAGTTCTCTTAAAATAGCTACTATTTTATCATATTTGTCGATTGTATATGGGTCCTTAAGCAGCGTGTAGGCTCTTTCGCCAATTTCAAACAATTTTTCGTGCTGTTCATCTATAAACTGAACTCCCAGTTTATATTCTTCTTTCATTTCGAACATTAATAATTCCCTCCTATGAAATAGATAAAATATAAATATACTTTCTCAGATTATACCAATAATTTAAATGCAATACTAGAGTATTTGTAGAATAAAATAAAATTTTACATAAAATTGACGATAAATATCTAAAAATATTGTATAATAATAGCATAAGCATTCGAAAATAGAAATAGAAGGCTTTAGCAATTGAATTTTCAAAAGAGAAAATAATTATTTAGGGGTGTAATTATGGAAAATGCAAACAGAGAAGGACAAATATTAGAAAATAAAAGTGAAGTGTTAAGTTTAGTAAATGAACTTTCACAAGGTTTAAGACAAATTTCAGAAGCAACAAACCAGTTATCAACTGGATTTAAAAAAATTATCAATATGAATAATGAAATTTTAACAAAGGTATCGGAAACCAATGATAATACAAAAGATACAGACTCCATTATTGGATTTGTACAGGGTGTATCTACCCAAACTAATTTGTTAGGGCTTAATGCAGCAATTGAAGCAGCAAGAGCTGGTGAAGTAGGAAAAGGGTTTACAGTAGTTGCAAGTGAAATTAGAAAACTGTCTACTTCTACAAGTGAGTCAATTAAACAAATAGATACGGTGCTTAAAAATATACACGAATCAATTAATACAATTAATACAAAAGTTTCTGAATCTAATGGAATTTTTAATACACAGGCCGATAATTTTAGAAATTTTGCTGAGTCAATCAGCAATTTGAATGAAACAGCGCAAAAATTAGAAGCTATTTTTAAGGAAGTATAAATTAAATAATGGGGCTTAGCTCCATTTTTTTTGGAGTTGATGTTGTAATGGCAAAAGAAAAAAAATTATTTGAAGTCGAATTAGCTTTCGACAGTTTGTCTATCTATAGAAATATTTTAGAAGACTGTTTAATTAAAAAATTAAGAATGTTAATACAAATGGTAAATAGTGAAGAAGTTGAGCTTGGAGCAGTTGTAAATTTGTATAATGAATTTTATTTTAATTTAATTAAAACAGGTTCAATTTCATTTCAAAATTATTTATTAAATAAAATGATATTTGATGAGAATCCATTTTCCTTTAATGCTCAAAATGATTCTATTACCATTTATGATAAAGTTGTATTAAACGATTTTGAAAATTTGCAAAGTATTGCCCAAATTAGTTCTGATTTGATTAAAAAAAGGCTGACTTATATTTTAAGCGATAATGAATTTAGTTTAAAAGTAATAAAAAAGTTGCCAGAATGGGAAGATAAGTATACTACTAAGGAAGAAAAGTTAGAGCATATAGCAAAATTAAAGGAAAAAGTAACAAGCTATAATAATTGGAATGAAGCTATAGCTCATATAAAAAGTTTTTATTTTTCTAATGGTTCTGGAATATTTGGCAAATATAAGGCATTTATGTGGGGAGACGGAATGCTTAAGGGAATAAAAGAACCTGATGAAGTTAAGTTGTCAGAGTTAATTGGTTATGAAGCTGAAAGGGAAATAATAATAGAAAATACTCTTCAGTTAATAAAAGGCAAAAGAGCTAACAATGTATTATTGTATGGAGATAGAGGCACAGGTAAATCTTCTACTGTTAAAGCTATATTAAATGAATATTATAAGGATGGACTTAGAATGATTGAGGTTTCAAAGGCTGATTTATTTGATTTGCCGTCTATAATAAACAACCTAAAGGGAAGGCCTCAAAAATTTATAATCTTTATTGATGATTTAGTTTTTGCTGATGATGATGAGAGTTATAATGTTTTAAAAGCAATTCTTGAAGGTGGGCTAGAAGGAAAAGCACCAAATGTTATAATTTATGCCACTTCAAATAGACGTCATTTGGTAAAAGAATATTTCTATGAAAGATCTGGTTTTAATCCTCTAGATAAGAATTCAGAAATTCATGCAGGAGATAGTATTCAAGAAAAGCTATCCTTAGCAGATAGATTTGGAATAACAGTTGTATATTCTTCACCAGATAAGAAAAAGTTTTTAGATATAGTTGAAGGTTTAGCCGAAATGAGAAATTTAAAAATTGATAAAGAAGTACTTAGGGCAGAAGCTGTTAAATGGGAACTTTGGTATAATGGGCGTTCCCCAAGGACTGCTCGTCAATTTATAGATTGGCTGGAAGGTAGTAAAATTATAAAAAATACTTGACAACAATAAAAAAACATAATAAAATCTCATTAATAGAATAAATTAAAGGCCTTGAGGTGGAGGAGTAAATATATTTGGAAATAAAGAGAAGGAAACATTGGTGGAAGTTTCCTATGAAAAGTATTTTGAAGGTAGCCATGGAGCCTTGAACCGAAATCAATTGAGAGTAGTATTTAACGGAATCCCATCGTTAAAGGGGAAAAAGTATCGGTATATTCCTGTACTTTTATGAGAGTGTACATTTGTACAAAAAAAGGTGGTACCGCGGAGTTATACCCTTCGTCCTTATTTTTTATAAGGACGAAGGGTTTATTTATTTTAAATACAAGGAGGATAATTTTATGAAACTAAATGGCGCAGAAATTACAATAAAACTTTTAGAGATACTAGGTATAGAAGTTATTTCAGGCATACCTGGTGGTGCAAATTTACCGTTATATGATGCATTATATGAAAGCAAAATAAAACATGTATTAGTTAGGCATGAGCAGGCAGCTGGCTTTATAGCACAAGGTATGGCACGAACAACAGGAAAGGCAGCAGTTTGTTTTGCAACCTCTGGTCCAGGAGCTACAAATCTCTTAACAGCAATTGCAGATGCAAAACTAGATTCTGTACCTATTATAGCTATAACTGGTCAAGTTAGTTATCCTTATGTTGGAACGGATTCTTTTCAAGAAGTTGATACCTACGGCCTTACAATACCTATAACAAAGCATAATTTTTTAGTAAGATCAGCAGAAGAATTATTTCGTATTATACCAGAGGCTTTTTCTATCGCTGAAGGTGGCAGACCAGGACCAGTATTAATAGATATTCCTAAAAATGTTCAAAGTGAAATTATAGAATTTAATGAATTCCCTAATATAAAAATAGAAGAAAAACCTTTATTAATTAAAGAAGAAGATGTAATAAGAGCTGTAAAAATGATAAATGATGCAAAAAAACCTATGCTTTATATAGGTGGAGGAATAGCAAATTCTGATTCGGTAAAGTTGATTTATGAATTTGCTAAGAAAAACTCTATTCCAGTTACCTCTACGCTTTTAGGTAAAGGTGCATTTCCTATTGAAGATTCATTATATTTAGGGATGCTTGGAATGCATGGAGCAAGATATACTAATCTTTTAATTAATGAGGCTGATCTTATACTTGCCTTTGGAGTAAGATTTGATGATAGAGCCATTGGAAATGTAGATTGTTTTTGTAAAGATGCAAAAATAATACACGTAGATATTGATGATGCTGAAATAGATAAGATTAGAAAAGTTGATATAGCTATTAATGGTGAAATAAGTTCGTTTTTAAAATTAATAATTCCGCTTATTGAAGATAATAAAAGAGAAGAATGGCTAAATACTGTTTATAGTATAAAGCAAGAAAAACCATTTTTACTTCCGCAGGTTGAAGAGAAATTTCACCCTATAAATATAATAAAAAGAATTAGTGAAATAGTTGGTGAAGAAGCAATAGTTGCAACGGATGTTGGTCAGCATCAAATGTGGACTGCACAAGTATATCCAATTAAAAAGCCTAGAACTTTTTTAACTTCTGGTGGTCTTGGAACTATGGGCTTTGGCCTTCCGACTGCCATAGGAGCAGCAATTTCAAATCCAGACAAAACAATAGTATGTTTTACTGGAGACGGCTCCATTCTAATGAATATTCAAGAACTTGCAACACTTTCTGACTTTGGTTTTAATGTTAAGGTGGTAATATTAAATAACGGTCATTTAGGTTTAGTAAGGCAGCAGCAGGAATTGTTTTACAACAAGCATTATATGGCATCAAAATTTATAAGTAGCACTGATTTTGCAGCTGTAGCAAAGGGCTTTGGAGTTAATGGATACACTATTAAAAAAGGCGATGAAATAGATAGTATATTAACAAAAGTATTAAAAGAAAAAGGTCCTGCACTAATAGATATTTATATAGACAGTAATGAAAATGTATACCCTATGGTTCCTCCTGGAAAAGGAATATCTGAAATGGTAGGTGGTGAATAAAATGAATAAAGAATATGTAATTCAATTGATTGTAAATAATCATCCTGGTGTTATGTCACACATTGTTGGATTGTTTTCGAGAAGAGCATTTAATTTAGATGGAATCATTTGTGCTAAGATTGGCAATGGTGAAACTAGCCAAATGTATTTATTAGTAAAAAATGATGAAAGACTTGAGCAAATTATAAAACAACTTAAAAAATTATATGACGTTTTAGAAGTATCAGTGCATACAGAAGAGCAATGTCCAGTGTTTTCAGGAAAGTAATAATAAGTGAAGTATAAAGTGTTTTTGCAGTAAGCATAGATATCATTTTCCCTCATTCGTTGATAATTTAGTTAAATAAAATGACCATTCAGACAAAAAAATGTATAATTTATAGACAATATATAGTTTTAATTTAAATTTTATGTTAAAAATATATACATAATATGTTAGATTTAACAGCAAGCTTATGTTATAATTCTAATGTATTGTAAATTTGGAATGGAGGAATTATATTTAAACTTAATTTTAAAAATTAACAATTATTAGATGGAGGGAAAATGATGGAAGAAAATTTACAAATTGAAAAATTAACTTTAATGGAAAGGGTGAAATTTTTCTTTATTAAACCTGGAAAGGTTTTTGAGCAGTATATTATTAAGCCTACTTTTGGATTGAAATTGCTTATAATTTGTATTGCATTAGCACTAACAGGTTATGCAATGAGCACCCAAAGTAATGTTTTATTACAGCAAATGATTGATAATTATAAGAAGATAAATCCGAATGTTACGCAATCAGCAATAGATACTATAATGAATTATTATAAAGTAGTAACTGGTGCACCATTTCTTATTTTCTCAGCACTTATAGGTGCAATTATAACGATTTTTCTTGTTTCTTTAGTGTATTGGATAATTTCAAAAATATTTAAAAGTGAAGCAAGTTACAAGGATACCGTAGCAGTATATACATTAGCATATATGCCAATGGCTATTGCAAATGTTTTGTTATCAATTTTCACCTTGTGCACAAATTCTTCGTTTTTAATATCATCTAGTTTACAAGGCAATTTAGTTAATAAAATTTTAGTAAGCTTTAACCCATTTACAATTTGGCAAATAGTTCTTTTAGTAATTGGACTAGCAAAGGTTGGAAACATTTCTAAAAAGAATTCAGCTATTATAGTAGGTTTATTGACTTTAATACACATTTTATATTTTGTATTTACAATGAAATAAAATTTTTGAAGGGTTGTTATAAAATTTAACAATCCTTTATTTTAAAATTACTATAATGGGGGAATATTAATGGAAGTAGTAAATCAATCGGTAATTGAAATAGAAAATTTATCAATGAAGTACGGAAATAAAGAAGTTTTAAATAATATTAATTTAAAAGTTGGCAAAGGGGAAATTATTGGTTATATAGGACCAAATGGTGCAGGCAAAAGCACTACAGTAAAAATAATGCTCGGTTTAGTTAGTGGGTATGAAGGAAAGGTTAAAATATTAGGAAAAGATATTGCAGATGGAAACGTAGCTTATAAACAAAAAATTGGCTATGTTCCTGAGGTAGCTGAAATATACGACAATCTAAGTGCTGAAGAATATTTGACTTTCATAGGTGGATTATATGGACTTGAATATGAAGAAGTTGATATTAAGGCTAAAAAGTTAATGAAAATGTTTGAAATTGACAACGTTTATAAATCTAGAATGACTTCATATTCTAAAGGTATGAGACAGAAGGTATTGATTATATCAAGTCTTTTACATAATCCAGATATATTGTTTTTTGACGAGCCACTTAGTGGATTAGATGCTA
>JAJXWJ010000103.1 GCA_021781655.1 Bacillota bacterium
TCAGCAAGAAGAAGATTTTTATTATATGGAAAATGAACGAATACGTAAAGAGCAGAATATTCCTGATGGAGAATTTTATCATTATGATACGCCATGTACGATTGATAATCAAATAAAGATGTTAAATGAAGCTGGCTTTAAAGCTGTAAAAATGAATTATAGGATGGACAATACGACAATTATTGTTGCTAGAAGATAAAAAATAGTGGTATAGCAGTTGGTTCAGCAGAACAATTTGGCTAAAAAATAATCAAGGAGCCTTGTTGCTTCCCTACTATGCCACCTATTGTTACCTACATTATTTGTAGTATTTTTAAAATCAGATTTTAGAATCATTTATTATTTGGCCAGTTTCGATTGTTATGATTCTATTGGTTTTTTTTGCCATATCATAATCATGCGTAGATAAAAGAATAGTTATGCCATCTTGATTTAATTCCTTCAATATATTTAGAACAATTTTTTTATTTTCATAATCTAATGCTCCAGTGGGTTCGTCTGCTAGTAATATACTTGGATTTTTACATAATGCTCTAGCAATTGCAACTCGTTGGCATTCCCCACCAGAAAGTTGATTGGGAAAACAGTTTAATTTATCCTTTATTTCTAAGTATTCTGCCCATCTGTGTACTATTTCGTTTATTTCTTTTATATTTTTTCGTTTGTAAACTAATGGTAATGCTATATTATCAAACACTTTCTTATAATTGATTAAAGCATAATTTTGCACGATAATCCCTATATTCTCATATCTAAAACGTGCTAATGACTTGCTATCTTGTTTTAATAATTTATCTTGAAAATAATACTTACCTCTAGTAATTTGATCCAATCCACCAATTAAATTCAAAAAAGTAGATTTACCAGCACCACTCCTTCCCGTTATTGCTAGAAATTCACCTTGCTGAATTTCTAGATTTATATCTAAAAGTCCATTTACTATAGTTTTATTTGCCTTATATTCCTTACATACATTTTCAAATTTTATCATTTTAATCCTTTCTTCTAATAGCTAAGCATATGTTCAGCTTATTAATGTAAAAATTTATAAAAATTAACATGCTAAAAATAAATAAGAATGTAATCCCAAATTCTAAAAAAATATAATTTAAAAAATAAATAAAATATACTGTACTTTTAAAATAATTAAATGAGAAAAAGGATGTTACTACAATCGCTATTAAAAATTGTACTAATAGTAAACTAAATATTTTAACTTTTATTCTGAAAATACTGACACCATTAATTAAATAAATCGCATAATTTTTTAGATTACTATCAATATATTTTATTGTCATAAAAATAATCACGAATGATACAATACTCATAATAATAATGGAAAATAATAAAATAACCTTACTAGTTTTTATTGCAGTTAATGCTGAATCTTTAGTAAAACTTTGTAAATCGTTTGAAATATATGAATAATCCAAATCATTTTTTTGAGCTAAATTTTCTAATTCATGTACTGAAGTAACGTAATGCTCATTTGTAGAATAACTTATATACCCCTCAGTTTTTAGTGAATATAAGGTAGTCTGAAACTTATAATCTTTTTCATTTACAGGTGTATACTTACAATTGATGAATGGCATAATAATTGAGTTATCTAAATTATATGCATCGTAATTTAATGGTAATAGAACACTTTTACATAAAAAACCTATTACTTTAAATTTGAAAATTTTTTGTAAAAACTTACCTTCTATTTCATCTCCAATTTTATAGACACCTACATATGAATTGCCTAGTATAACTGGAATGATTTTTTGATTACTTTCACTTAAAAAAAAGTCTTTGTTTTCAAAAAATTTTCCTTCACTTATCTTATTGTTCAAGTGCAAAATATCTGCAGCTTTTTCACTAATTTGAAATGAATTAAGCGGAGTAATGTAGTATTGTTGTCCATCTTCATCAGTTATAGGTTGATTTACATATTTTTTATTATTTCCAGATACAAAGTCAATACTTTTAGAATAATTTCCAATAAACTCTATGTTTTGTTTGTCTATCTCTAGATATTGAAATATATTATCATTATTTAGATTTTCATGCATTGTTTTCAATTTATTTAATGAATTTTTATCTGAGAGAAAATTGGAAAATTGTGTAGTGTTATAGTTGTCAGTTATTTTTATATATTTATTTTCAATATACATATTAGAAAACAATTTTGTCTGCTTTTCTGTTGCTATATACACTGTAAAAGAATAACAAAAAATAGTAATTCCCATGACCAGAAAAATGCATTGTAACAGTTTATCTGCAATTGGTTTAATTTTTATAATTTTCATCAGCGCTCCTCGTTTATATAATTAATTTTAAATACTTAAATTAATTGAAGAATCTTTAATCTTTGAAACTATTTCTTATGCAACTGATATATTGGCGTGCTGCCATAATCAAAGTTATTAAAAAAAAGATAAATATACAAAATAAAGTATTCTTTAAAACATAAATGAAATTAAAACTAAATATGAAATTATTAATAATAAAAGTAATAATTATAATAATGCAATAGCTTAATATGTAAATATTTGCAGGTAGAATAGAAAATTCAGTTAAAATTCTTCTTGAGTCTATTCCTAGTATTACCTTTACATTTATTTCTTGTTTAATTGTATTAATAAAATATCTGTTAGAAAGTATTAATAAAAATACAATAAAAACACTGGTAGCTAAAATCAGATTATTTTGTTGATTTAAATCGTTTATACTACTTTCCAAGTAGTTTTTTGGTGTTTGGTTTTTTATAGTATTATACAGGTAATTAATTTTATGATAATTTTGATTTACTATTCTTTGGCTATTTCCATCAATGATGAAATACTGATTATTTAAGAGGTTACTATTACACATAGTAATAAAAGCATCATTATCTAATGATGAGTTATCCTTATTATCAATAACACCAATAATCTCATAGTTATTATTTGAAAATTTATAAAATGATGTCCCATTTAATTTGTAAACTAAATTTGATTTTAGAATATTTTTGCCAACTACTGCATACTTGAAACTATTTGTAAAATCATTTTCGTTGAAAAATCGTCCGGATAATAACTTAGGTGTATCTATTTTTCCTTTGTTTAGCACTTGTATAGTAGTAACATTAGCTACTTTATCTTGGTTAATAATACTTATCATAAAATCATCCATATTATTGTATATTTTTCGGAGATCCAAAGTACTTAATTTAGCTGAATTTTTAAAATGAAATGAAATAGCATTTATTCCGATAAAATGATTTGAAACTTTATTTTGATAAGTAATAAAAGTGTGCCATAAAATTATCATAAAAATTAATAGTGTTAACAAAATAATCGAAATTATATAGCCTATTTTATATAAGTTATTCTTAATATTCACTTTACCTCCATTATCAAAGAAATTGAAGTTGCCTCAAAATAGCTTGTCTACTACTTTGAGACAACTTTTTAATGACGAGATTAATTAATAGCCGTAGTAAATACTGATTACGGAGCATCTATAGATATCAAATCCCTATTTTTCATTCACACAGTACTAGGGATAGTCTATCCTTTTTTAGATAAAAATATAGGAATTTTTTATTATTTGATTTATAAACCCAATTTATAGGCTAGTGCAAATTTTTTATAAAATATGGCAATATAAATATAACATGTATTTTATTACATTTCAAGATATATATATTACATATTTGATTTATTTTACATTTTAAGCATATAAAGTTTTTTGAAAGCTTTGGTTTAGATTTATTTCGTATATTTATGTTTTTCTTCGATAACAATGTAGTAACAAAGCTTGATGATATAAATAGCAAATATGGACAGGTAAATGATCCGGATTTTTTAAAGAAAATGGATGAAAATTCATATTTAATAGATTCATATGCTTAAGAATGGATAAGTATTATTTTAAGGCATTATACAGTTAAGGCAAAATATAGTGAATTGTGATATAATTAAATAAATACAAATGAAGTAATAAAAATCTATCCAAAGATTAAAAATGAAAGGAAGGATTTAACAGTGAAAAGATTAAAATATGTAAGACCGACTACATACTATGACGAAAAAATATTTAAAATTGATGAAGAAATTTGTGAATTATTAAAAAAAAGAAAAGTTGTTTCTAAAAACAATCCTGGTTATCCTCCTTTTGAATATATTGATAGATGGGCAGCAAAGTATGATTTATATGAAGAACAATTAAAAGCTATATTTGGTTCACTTCTTAATGATGAAGCCTATCGCCCAATAATTGAGCCAAAGGAATTCAAAAAAAATCTACCTGTTATAAAGTATATTGAAAAGGAAAATCGTATTTTTTCAGTAGTATTTATTAGCCAATATTGTAATGCGAGTGTAGTAAATTTTAATATAGATGCTATTGAAAAAGATGAGTTGATTGATAGAACAAAAGGACATAATCATTTTGAATTATATATAGAAGAAAAATACTACTGTAGGTTTTTAAGTGGAGGAGGAAGTGATTCTCATATGACATATAACTTTGTTGTATCTCCAGCACTCCCAGACGATTTTTCTGGAATCAAACTGATATTTACAGAGTATAATTCGTATTTTGAAAAAGAAACAATAGGTAGTGATATTATAATAAATTTATAGGATATTAGGACAATGTTTTAAAAACATGCTATTGTTCAAAGTTTTGTTGGAGAAGAGAAATATCAAGCAGATATGTTAAATCAAGATGATTGTGCAATTATCATTTCATATTCAGGGGAAAATTGTAGTTTGATCAATTTAGCTTCTTTGCTTAAGGAAAATAACATTCCAGTCATTGTTATAACAAGTATAGGAGAAAATAGTTTAAGCTTTTATGCGACGAGTTTACTCCATATGTCAACCCGTGAAAAGCTTTTTTCAAAAATTGCGAATTATACATCTGAATATTCGGTTGCTTTAATACTAGATATTCTCTATTCTTGTTATTTTAAGTTAAATTATCAAAACAATTTAGATTATAAAATTGAACATTCTAAAAAAGTAGAAACTAAACATTTTTCATCAAATGAAATTATTAAGGAGTAAAGGAGAATTACAATGATATACAATGAAATATTAGAAAAAGCAAGAACATGCATAGGAGATTACTGTAAAGCATGTAACGAATGTAATGGAAGAGCATGTAAAAACAAAATTCCAGGTCCGGGTGCTAAAGGAGTTGGCGATGTAGCTATAAGAAACTATGATAAATGGAAAGAAATAAGAATAAATATGGATACTTTAGTAGAAAATAAAGAAGTTGATACAAGTGTTCAATTATTTAATCAAAAATTTAAATACCCAATTTTTGCGGGACCAGTAGGAGCAGTAAATCTTCATTATGGAGATAAATATGATGATATGCAATATAATGATATTCTTGTTTCATCTTGTGCAAAGCATGGTATACTAGCATTTACTGGTGATGGTACCAATCCAGAAGTGATAAAAGCAGGAGCTGAGGCGATTAAGAAAGAAAATGGTATGGGCATCCTAACTATTAAACCTTGGAACTATGAAACTATTTTAGAGAAAATGAAATATGTCAAACAATCAAATGCCATTGCTGTAGCTATGGATATTGATGCAGCAGGGTTACCTATTTTAAAAAACATGACACCTCCAGCAGGAAGTAAATCTGTAGAACAATTAAAACAAATCATAGAAGCCTCAGATAAGCCCTTTATTGTTAAAGGAATAATGACTGTTCAAGGAGCATTAAAAGCTAAACAAGCTGGAGCAAGCGCTATTGTTGTTTCAAATCATGGAGGAAGAGTTTTAGATCAATGTTTATCAACTGCTGAAGTGTTAAAAGATATTGCATTTGCAGTAGGTAATGATGTGAAAATATTTGTTGATGGTGGCATCCGCAGTGGAGGAGATATATTTAAAGCACTTGCTATGGGAGCAGATGGTGTTTTAATAGCTAGGCCTTTTGTAACAGCTCTATATGGTGGAGCAGAAGAAGGTATTCAAACATACATTGATAAAATTGGAAATGAATTAAAAGAAACTATGGAAATGTGTGGAGCACATAGTTTAGATGAAATCAATGGTGATATGATTTTGATTCCTTGGTAAAAAAAGGACAAAAGGTAAATGATAATTCTGAAATTTCATGGGTATAATCTAACCTACATAAACTAAATATTTTTACTATGATAAATCCACTGACTTTCAGTGGATTTCAGTATTTTTGTTATAATTTTTATTGAAATTGTAATATAAAGTTAATAAACAGTATTTATAATAAAATATATATGAGTATAACCAAAAAAATAAGTAAGGTGATTAATTTATGATTGACGATAAAATTATAACTAGTATCGGGGATTTGATCTCTGAAATTAAAGAAATATATTCTGAGCAAAACCATTTATTATGGTTTAGGGGACATTCTGATAAAGATTGGGAGCTAGTTCCTTCTATTCAGAGAGAAAATTATAAAAAAAATGAACAATTTTTAATGAATGACTTTTATATGATGGCAAGTGTAACGGTAAAGGAAAAGCCAAGTTATGAGAACTATTCGGGATGGATGTCGATGATGCAGCATTTCGGATTACCTACTAGATTATTAGATTGGTCACAATCACCATTAGTAGCAGCCTTTTTTGCTACAAATGACTTTGAAGAATTTCCGGATAAGGATGCATGTATTTGGATATTAAGACCAAGCCTTTTAAATGAATCTGAAGGGTTTGGAAAATTTATTTATCCTATGGATACTAGAACAGTTTTAGAAATGATATATCCTGCATTTAAGCCATATAAATCCGTAGATAAAGATGTTGAAAATAAAATAATTGCATCGTATCCTGTAGAAAATAACATGCGTATATATACACAGCAATCGGCTTTTACAGTGCATAATTCTTTAAAAAAATTAAGTGCTTTAGAAACGCCAAATCTAGTCCAAAGATTTATTATTCCATCTAAAAACAAAGAAGCAATTTATAATGAATTAAAAATATGTGGTATATCATTAAGAAATATTTATCCTGATGTAGAGCACATTGCAATAGAACTGAAAAACCATTTTAAATAACTGCTGCTATGTTCACTGAAACTACTATTGTTAATTCAATAAAAAAGCAAAAAGTTAATATATATTCTTTTGATTTCACATAGAGAAAATATAAAAATTAAAAGAATATATTGACAAATAGATATAAATTGCATACAATTAGATTGTAGGAAATTTAATTTCACAATAAGAAGGAGGCATTATGAATATTGTTTTGGATATTTTAGTAATTGCAGTAGCCATTGAGCATGTTTATATAATGCTAATGGAGATGTTTTTTATTAAATCATCAGTTGCTAAAAGAACTTTTAATATCGATAGAAAACTTCTAGATAGAAAAGAAGTAGGAGTTATGTTTGCAAATCAAGGATTATATAATGGCTTCTTAGCTGCAGGACTATTTTGGAGTTTTTTTGTACCAGTAACAATGGCAACAGAGTTAAGATTTTTCTTTTTAGGATGTGTAATAATTGCTGCTATATTTGGTGCAATTACATCTAATAAAAGTATTCTTGTAAAGCAAGGTGGTTTAGCTGTATTAGCTTTAATACTAATGGTCATAATTTGAAGGATGAGTTTGAAATTTTAGAACAAAAAAATTGCAGTACATATTTAATTTAAAGGAGGTATTATTTATGAATAATACAATAGAAAAAATAAAAGATCACAGATCAATACGACAATATTTAGATAAGGACGTTCCAGATGAGTTAATAGATGAAATTATTAAAAGTGCTCAAGCTATGCCTAACTCAATCAATGGACAACAAACATCTGTTATAGTTGTAAGAGATAAAGCGAAGAGAGAAAAATTAGCAGAACTTGTTGGTAATCAGCCATATGTTGCAAAAGCACCAGTATTTTTAGTATTTGTGATGGATTTTTATAGAACATATCTTGCAGGTGAAAAGACTGGATTTAATCAAGTTATCCATGAAGATATAGAAGGTATTCTTGCTGGAGCTACAGATGTTGGAATAGCTTTAGGGGCATCTGTTATAGCTGCAGAATCACTAGGACTTGGCATAGTACCTATTGGTGGCATAAGACAAAATCCAGAAGAAGTTATAGAGCTTTTGGGGTTACCTGAATATACTTTTCCAATGGTAGGATTAGTAGTTGGATATCCAGCTGATGAGTCACATAAAAAACCTAGAGTACCTTTTGAAAGCTTTAAACATAATGAAAGTTACGATAAAAAAGCTGTGGAAGATTCAATTGATGTTTATGATGAGAAGATGAGTAAATATCTTAAAGAAATTGGAAGAGAAGAGCAAGAAGTAAATTGGAGTGTATTCACATCAAGAATTTATCAATCAGTTTATTATCCAAAAGTTAAAGCTGCTACTATTAAGCAGGGATTAAAAACTAAATAATTAATTCGTGAGGCATATAAAGTGGAAGTTGCAAATAATATTACGAATTAACTCATTACTTAAAATTCATTAGAAAGTAAACCACAGCATATTTTAATTGACAATGAAGGAGTTTTTTCTTCCTTGCAGTCAGAAAATCTACAATAATTGTTTATTGTTAACTGTCGATTAAAACAAATAGTGGTTCACTTTTTACTATTTTATAATAGTAAATACTTTCTGTTGTGGAAGAAATACCAGACTGGAAGGTTGGTACCGGGTGATTGTCAGGATAAATATTAAAGGTTACCACATAAAATTACGGGTATATTTATCATGTAAGGTTAAGTTGACATTAAGAATTAGAAGTGCTATATTTGTGGTGTAAGGCAAACATTACAGAGGTGATAATTTATGAAAAACCGATTAAAACAATTAAGAGAGGCCTTTGGATTAACTCAGGAGCAGTTGGGTAAAATTATAGGTGTATCCAGACAAGCAATTAATGCTATAGAAACAGAAAAATATGAGCCTTCCATATGGTTAGCTTATGATATTTCTAAAGTATTTCATAAATCTATAGAAGAAATTTTTCTTTTTCAAGAGAGTGAAAGGAAATCGAGAGCGGAACAAAGTAGAGGTGTTGTCTAAATGGCATTAAGGCAAATAAGAATTTATGATGATGAAATATTAAGAAAGAAAAGTAAAACTGTTGAAATAGTAGATAATAAAATAAGACAAATATTAAATGATATGGCTGATACTATGTATAATTCAAAAAATGCGGCAGGGTTAGCTGCTCCACAAGTTGGTATATTAAAGCGATTAGTTGTAATAGACCTAGGACAAGGTCTTATAAAATTAGTAAACCCTAAGATAGTAAAAAAAGAGGGATCTCAGGAAGTTATAGAAGGTTGTTTAAGTATTCCTAACAAATGGGGGAAGCTCATAAGACCTGCAGGAGTAACAATAAAGGCACTAAATGAAAATGGAGAGGAAATTACATTAACAGGTACTGGAGATTTATCAAAATGTCTGTGTCATGAAATCGACCATTTAGAAGGCATTCTTTTTACTGATTTTGTTACTGAATATATAAAATAATAGTATAATTGAAATTTATGATGTAGCTTGATGTTTTGAATCATATATTTATAAGAAGGTTAAGAACAGGTTGCTTCTATAAGATGGAGTAAAAAAATTTAAAATAGTGCTATACAATTTATTGACTCTGCCCAATAGGCAGAGTTTATAATTTGAGTGGGGGTGAATTAATGAATACAAAGGAAGTATGTAAGATAATAAATACATCTGCAAAAAGTTTACGGCTTTATGAAGAGTATGAAATAGTTGTTCCTGAGAGAAAGAGTAATAACTATAGAGATTACAGTGAAGAAGATTTGCTAAAATTAAGGACGGTAAAATTGTTAAAAGAGCTTGGATTCTCATTAAAAGATATAAAAGTTCTTATAGATAATAATAACAATGAAAGTAGACAGTTTATAAGAAGTTTATATCTACAATTAAAAGCTATTGATAGAAAAATTTATGAATTAAAAAATATAAAATACACATTAACTAAAAGCATTGATAAAATACTTTTTAGCAATAAAGAAATAGAAGACAACTGTTATATAGATGATATAGACCTGATATTAAAAGAAAATAAAAGTAATAGAAGGCGGTGGGTTGATATGTGGGGTTTTGATAACAAAGCGGTTAAATTTGATAAAATGGTACGAGATAAAACTAATGATGAATTAGGTTTGTTCAGTATGTATGATGAAATATTAGCTGATATAAGAAATAAAATAATACAATATAAGGCTAAAAATGTGATTGATATTGGGTGTGGTACAGGAAATTTATGTGGGGAGTTAAGCGGCTCAATACAAGTTTTAGGTATAGATCAAAGTTTAGAAATGTT
>JAJXWJ010000104.1 GCA_021781655.1 Bacillota bacterium
CAGAAAAGACTTTTCTAAAGGATAGAAAAGGACAAAAGGTAAATTTGGCATTGGGCATGACTACCGAAACAAGGGTAGATTATGACAAGATAACATATATGAAATACTTTTTAGAGCAGATAGGGATTAAATTTGATTAATTAGCTATTGGAAGTAATTATAGCTTATGAGGGTTAGGTGCACATAAACCTCGTAATTCTATAAGTTGCTTTTAATATATATACAAAAAAATAATAAAATGGTAAAATGAGAGGAGAATTTATTTATGAGTACAATGGCTTTACAATTACCTAGTAGTTTTGTGGATGTTGAGAGAGAAGAAATGGAATATGTTGATGGAGGATATTATTTAAGCCATAGTCAATGTCAATATATTGATGGAATGATAGGAACTGCAGCAACTATGGGTATAGCAGGTATAGCAGCTTGCGTTGATGCTAGTTCTGCTGCTGTTGCTGGGGCAATAGCAGCAGCTATTCCAGGTGTAGGAACTGTTGTTGCTGTACTTGGAGCAGTTTATATAGCAAATCAAGCATGGAATATTGCAAGTGCATTATTTACGGATATGGTGCATCAGCGAGGAATAGATATAGGAGTTGGCTGGTATTTTGCTGTTCCTTATTTATCATTTAGTCCAAGATAGACGCTAAAATAAAAATAAATCATGCGTTATTTTTTATGTTCAGGGTTTTAGCAAGTTTGATGGCATTTATTTTTTATCACAATATGATTTAAGATATTAAAAGTTATGAATTAGTATATTCTCATCCACTGTGACTTAATATTTTGATTAGATACATATTTACTATTTCATAGTGGATTGGAGCAATAAAGTATTTATGGCTAAAAATCATGCAAGTTAATGCTTGTGAAATTCTACAAGCATTAACTTGTATTGATAACCACTGGCTATGCCAGTGGAAAAAATGGCTTTAGCTCTGAGCAAAATAAAACTCCTATGATATAATGAAGGCAACTGACAATCGCAAAAAAATAAATCATAGGAGGTGTCTCAGTTGGTGGTAATTGACTTTATACAGAGGAGAAATAATATATGAAGATTAATAAAAGAATTCAAGAAAGACAAATACTTTATTATAGTATCTATGGTTTATTTGCTCTTAATATAATGGCTTATTTATTACTTACATACATTGCTAGATTTTGTGTCTATTATGATTTGTTTTATAAAAAAGTACTTGTAAACAATAGCCAATTATTTTTTTTGCCAATAGCTAATATCTTTTTAGTATTTATATTAGTAATAACCTATTATTATTTAGACACAAAAGGTGAACCATTGTTTTCTATTTTTAAAACTTTTGCAAGGGCAGATTGGTATTCAAGAATAGCTACTGTGATAATAACTATTGTTTTGATAAAGAATGTAATTAATATAAATAATATTAGTTATTTATATATTATAATTTTTATATCTTTCTGTTGGAATTTTTATGTAGAAACAAAGATGATAAGTGCCATAATAAATGCACAAGATGAAAAGATACAAATGCTTAAAAATAAAAACACAATAAAACTTACTGATGAAGAGGTAATAAATTATGAAAAAGCTTATGATATGGGCAAAAGAGCATTTTTCATAATGATATTAACAGTTCCATTTACTTTTGTACTAAATAACATACTTTTTTTCTTTATATATTGTATACTGTATTCAATAATAGAAGTATTTTTATTAAAAGATACATACTTTTTAATATTTGACAAGAAAAAGGCACAAAATAAACTTATATTAAATTTTTTGATTTTAGTATTTGGATTTATAATTGTTTTTTTATTAAATCATAAAATTTTAGAATGTAAACCATATAGTTTCACACAAAATGAAATCATATCTTTTGTAAGTTTCTTTACAATTCCGCTATATTATCCTGTAATATATGTATATTTGATACTTAAGCGAAGATGTTAATAAAATTAAGGGTGTATAAATAAACAAACAATATGCCCCATTAATAAAAATCTATTATCTAATTATTACTTTTTCATGTGTTACTAGCAAGTTCTTTTGATGAAATTTCGGCAAATTATTTCAATGAATTTTTTTTAGTTATATTTTCTCTAAATATATATTGTCTATGTTTGAGTCTATAACTTTTACCAGTCATATCAAAAAGTTCGCATTTGTATGAAATTATATCAAGAACTGCAAAGTTTAATATATCGCACTTTTTTCATCCAGTTTTTTCGGATTAATTATTGCAATTAACACTTTAGATAAAGAACAAGTTAAAAATAGCATAGGAGATAAATTACCAATTAAAGGCATTTATGTATTCTTGCTATTGATTGGCATTTCGCTTATCGTGGCATGGCTTCCAGACATTATTAAATCTTTAGTATTAGGGCGTTCTTTAGAGTTAATTGAAATATACACAACACAAATAACATATGTTTTAGATATGGGTATAATTGCTCCTACTGCTTTAATTTCTTTATTTGAGTTAAAGAAACGAAGTGATATAGGGTATATTTTACTACCATTATTGTTGACAGTATGTACTGTTATTGGAATAATGCTCCCTATTCAGACGATATTTCAGATAAGGGTAGGAATTTCTCTTCCTATTGGGGCTATTATAACAAAGATAGCAATATTTATTGTTCTATCGTTATTTGCATTATATTTTAATATAAAATTTTATAGAAATATGAAATATTATTAACAAGATAGCAGGTATTTATGAATTTTGGTAATTAAAGAATTTTTTTAAGCGTTCCTTTTAAAATACTACAATATAAACATTATTCCTAAACATATCCTAAAATTAATTCATCTAAATGGATAGGGGAGAGCTTTAAAGTGGTATTTGGATACGTTGCTAAGAATGCTTTAAAAAAGCGATTCGACATTTCGGTTATTATGGATATAACAGGATTAAGTGAAGAAGAAGTATTAAAAATAAAATATGAAATGGATAAAAAGTAAATACAAGTTGTGGATAAAGAATCCAATATTTCTGTATGAAGTATTGGATTTTTAGTCGTGGGAATAATTATTAAGAGGTAGATGAGGAGTTGTTGCAAAAGAAAGAAGCTGTAAGTGATACTTCAAATGGAATTATTTTAGAAACTTTATTACAGTCTAGTGATAGACCGATGGTAAGTGTAGGTGATGACGTTTCTAAAGGATAGAAAAGGACAAAAGGTAAATTTGATTAATTAGCTATTGGAAGTAATTATAGCTTATAAGGGTTAGTGCGCACAAGTATAGTAATTCTATAAGTTGCTTTTAATATATATACAAAAAAATAATAAAATGGTAAAATGAGAGGAGAATTTATTTATAAGTACAATGGCTTTACAATTACCAAGTAGCTTTGTTGATGTTGAGAGAGAGGAAATGGAATATGTTGATGGAGGCACAACGTATTATGGAGCGAAAGGTTGGGCAGTTGCAGCAATGTTTGCGGCTTTTGGAGGCGGTGCTGATATGCTTGTCGGTGGAGCGGTTGCTATGCTAACAGGCCTTGGATTGGGGATTGGAGGTATACTTGCAGCAGCATCATTAGAACCTGCTGCCCAAATTTTTTCACAGTTAGCTTCTGCAGGACTTCAAGGAGCCTATTATATGGCTATATATGGTCATTTTACAATAAGTACAAATAATAATCTGTTTGGTTTGTTTTGTGTAACACACTAAAGTAAAAAAAAATGAAATGGTAAAGGAGTATAGTTTGATGGAGCTTATAATCTATACATGCATACCATACATGATTTGGTTGGGAATTGATGTATTTAGGTATAACAAAAATTTAAAAAAAGGAAGAGATATATATCAAATTAATCAAATGGTAAACATAGCGGTATTATGTGGGATTTTGGCTTCCTTTTCTGGAAATTTTGAGGTCACTAAAAACATGATTATTACAACAATTGGAGTGTATGGATTAATATACACTATATATTGGGCTATATGTCTTATATTAAAAAGAAAATATGATATATTATTTAAATCTACTAAATCTTAAATTATATGCTATTGAGAAAAATTAAAAAAATAGTAAGATTTGATTATGAATAACGATGAGATGATGAGTGGCAACGACATAAATCTATAAATTAAAGTTATATAAAATATAGTTTTAACTTGAAAGATCCTGTTGCCTTAGCATAAGAAAATATGCTAAGGCGACAGCATTTTTTTATGAGATTTCTGGATTGTGATAAGAAGCATACAGATGAAAATATGTCAAAATGATATGGAGTAAACATATGAAATTTGGTCAAAAGAAATTAATTAGATTTTTAGTAGCTATATTTTTTGTGTGTTTAACTAATTTAAGTGGAAAGTTTTTCAATAATGAAATAATGGAATTTGCTTTTAATATATTGTGTATTGGAATTGCATTGAGTTTATCTATAATAGATATTATATCTTGGCTTAATAAAGAAAAAAATTCAATACAAAAAAAGAATAAGATGATTGTTGTTATAGGTTTTTTAGGTGGAGTAATTTTATTTATAGTTGTAATTTATATTTTAATAGTACAGTTAAAAACTATAGATATATGAGTAGATTAATATAAAAGGATATATGCAGTAACATATTCAAAAATTGAAAATAACCGATCAAATAGTTTTTATGATGACTGAGTTAATTTAGAAGAAAAACTTCAATGGATGCTAAGATGGCATCTGTTGGAGTTTTTTTATATCTACATCAACTCCAGTATAGAATAAAAACAATAGTTTTGGTAAAATAATATTAAAGAGGAAGTGGTGAAATGGATATAAATTTTGATGATAAAATGGTACTAGATACTTTGGACGAGAAACCAAAAGTAAACAGTAATTTAGATAAATGGCTAACGTTTTTAACAGAACCCAAAAAGGAAGGGATGGAGGTATTAGAAATTGAGGATCCAGCAATCAGAAAAGCAATAACTGTACTAGATATGTTAAGTAGAGACCCAGAAACAGTAAGACTTGCAGAACTTCGAATGAAAAAGATTCTTGATGATACGAGTATGCTAGAAGGTGCGAAAGAAGAAGGGAAGATAGAAGGTAAAATAGAAGAAAAGATAGAAATTACTAAAAATGCTTTAAAAAAGGGATTCGACATTTCAGCTATTATTGATATAACAGGATTAAGTGAAGAAGAAGTATTAAAAATAAAAGATGAAATGGATAACAATTAAATACTAGATGTAGGATAACATTGATATGCTAAAATATATATTGTTATACATTTATATTAATAGGAGGTAAAAGTTGCAATATTCACGCAACTTATAAATTATTTATGGAAAAATCTATGATTAAAATAAGTTGTCTATGCATATTAGGAACAGCAGTGTTATTTTCTAGCTGTAGCAATAATAAATCTTCTGAAAACAAGACAAATAACACAGCTGTCAATATAACCTCATCAAATGCAGCAAAAAATAAAACTAGCTCTAATTCAGTCACAAATCAGTCTATTACTTTTTGCAATACAACTATTAATGCGACTTCAAATTCAACACAAACTACAGGTTCTGATACTAGTACTAGTACAGCTTCAGAAAATTCCAATATAAAGAAATTATACTCAGAAACTAGTAGAGACACTAAACTTGAAGCTGCTATTACAAGTGTATACAAAATTAGTAAAGGTTCAACAGTAAGATATTTATACAATAAAATCGACTTGAATAATGATGGCTCTAATGAAATATTTGTTGACCTTATTAGTTCAGACTTTGTTGGTTCTGGTGGTTCAAGTGCTGCAATTTTTAAAATAGTAAACGGTAGTTATGTTTTAGTTTCAAAATTTACCTTAGTTAATACTCCAGTTATCGTTACCAACAATATAACAAATGGATGGAGAAATCTTATAATGTGTGTTTCTGGAGGCGGTGCTGAAACTCATTACGCACTTCTCAAATATGGTACAAATGGGTACCCAAGTAATCCATCTACTCAACCAACCGTAAACATTTCATCAATAAATGGAACAGCTATTATAAGCGATGATATTTCTCCAAATATAGGACTGGAATTTACAGTTAATTAGGAATAATGAACTGTTGTAAATGTCAGTTGTTTACTTACTATTCTGCATTGCATTCGGAGTAACATACAATATATATTGCACTTTTTTCATCCAGTTTTTTCGGATTAATTATTGCAATGAACACTTTAGATAAAGAACAAGTTAAAAATAGCATAGGAGATAAATTACCGATTAAAGATATTTGTATATTTTTGCTATTGACTGGCATTTCGCTTATTGTGGCATGGCTTCCAGACATCATTAAATCTTTAGTATTAGGGAGTTAATTAGAGTTAATTGAAATATACACAACACAAATAACATATGTTTTAGATATGGGTATAATTGGTCCTACTGCTTTAATTTCTTTATTTGAGTTAAAGTAGAGATCCAGAAACAGTAAGATTTGCAGAACTTAGAATGAAAAAAATTAAATACTAGTATTAGGATGAAAGCCAATATTTCTGTATGAAGTATTGGTTTTTTAGTCGTGATCCAAATTAATACATAAAAAATATTTTCACATGCTAAATTTTTTTAAAAACTTTTTAATCTTAAGACTATTTGATATAATAACTAAAGAAATATTGAATTTATTTGATAGAGTGAAGAATTGTATCAAAAATAAAAAAATGTGTTTTTGAAAGCGGGTTAAAAGATGAACAAATATAAAGCTACATGTATTTTGATTATAGTTACAATTGGCTACTTAGTTAGCTTGCCTTTTCACAAAACTTTTTGGGGAGGACTTATTAGTAGTGGTTTTTGTGCCTCAATGATAGGTGGTTTTGCTGACTGGTATGGAATAACAGCATTATTTAGAAAGCCATTAGGCATAAAATATAAAACGGAAATTGTACCTAAAAATCGGGAGAAAATTTTTGACGGACTTAGCGACATGGTTAGTGAGCAGCTTTTAACAAAGGAATATATAAAAACTTTGCTAAAGGATTATGATATATCAAAGTTAATTATAAAGTTTTCTTCAGAAAAAAAAGGCGTGGAAAATTTAAAGCTATTTTTAAATTTAATTATTGAAGAAGGTTTAAATGGAATAGATGAAAATGAAATTGAAAGCCTTTCTGTTAATGTGATAAAAAATAATATTGAAAGAATCGATATAAATAATTTACTTTTTTCGGCGATAGATATTTCAATAAAAAATGGATATGATGACAAACTTATAAATTTCTTTTTAGAAGAAATATACATTTATATGGAATCGGAAAGTTTTAAAGCCTTACTTGTAACGTTAATAGATGAAACAAAAGTTTCTTATGAAAAGGGAATGGCAAGAAGAGCTATAGTAAATGGACTTGTTTTAGAAACTATTATGAATTTGTCTTCTGAAAAGCTTGCAGATTTAGTTAAAGAAAAAATAATATTATATATGAAACAGTTAGAAAACACCAATAATGAGGAAAGAATTAAGCTTAAAGGCTTCATAGCTTTAAAAATAGATGAATTAAAAGACAATAATGATATAAAGGAAAAGCTTGAGGCTTTTAAAGTGAAGCAAATTGAAGCACTTAATATACATAAGTATATAACTACTTATTACATTAACTTAAAGGAAAAAGGCTTTAAGGAAGAAGGAATTTCAAAAAAACTTATAGTTGAAGCAGAAAATCAAATAGAAGCTTTGAAGGACAAATTTAATGAAAATGAAATTATGCAGCATAAGGTTGATTTATATTTAAAAGATTCTTTATATAAATTAGTTGATAATTTTCATCATAACATAGGAAAACTTGTAAGAGAAAATTTAAGCAAATATTCAAATGAAATGCTAGTTGATTTAATTGAAGATAAAGCAGGAAACGATTTGCAGCTTATTAGAATAAATGGTTCTGTAGTTGGTGGCTTAGTAGGAATAGCTTTTTTTCTAATAACTTATGCAATTTAAGGAGAAGATTTTGATGAGAAATAAAAAGGTAGCAGATAGTTTAATAATAATTTTGCTTATTATGTTTGGAATTAATGTAATAATAAAAATATATTTTAAACAAAACTTTTATTTAGATATGTTCGGTTTTGTTATAGAGGCAGCGTTAGTAGGAAGTATTGCTGACTGGTTTGCTATAACTGCTTTGTTTAAGAAACCATTAGGATTTCCATGGCATACTGCAATAATACCAAGAAATCGTGAAAAGGTAATTGATGCCATCGTTAGTGTAGTACAAAATGAGCTTTTAAGTGAAAAGGTGCTTAGAGAAAAAATTAAAGAAGTAAATTTTATAGATGGAATAATAAAGTTTATTGATACGCAGTTAAAAAATGAAAATTTCAATAGGTCAATAAATGAACTAATAATTAAATTAATAGATAGCATAAAACCAGAAAAACTGTCTAAGTTTATTGATGAAAGTTTAAAAAACAAGTTAAAAGATGTAGATTTGTCTTTATTTATTGGAAAAGCTATTGAATTTTCTAAAAGTAGCAAACAATTTGATAACTTGTTAAATTTATTGATAGATGAAGTTATTGGTAAAGTAAATTCTGAAGGTGCATATATTGGCATACAAGATATTATCAACAATATGATACAGGAAAAGTTAAATGAAGCACAAGGATTAAAAAGAATGCTAATGGAACTTGCTCTTGGAGTTGCAAAAGAAACAAATGCAGTTAATGTTTCTGAAATCGCTATTTCTATTCAAGATCAAATTGTTGAAATGCTAATTAATTTGAAAAATGCTGACGACAAAACTCATATTGAATTAATAGGTAAAATCGAAGAAATAGCAGAAAAGTTAAAAACAAATGAAAAGATTAAGGAGCAAGTTGAAAAATGGAAGCTTGAAACGATGGAGAAAATTTCAATTTACAATGAAGTTACAGAACTAATAAGTGGTATTTTAGAAGCTGTAAAATTAGCATTAAAAAACGAAAGCCAAGGAGAAAACAGCTATTCACAAAATATAAATTTGCTTATAACTTGGATAAAAGATAGGCTTAATGGTTTTTGGGATGATTTCAAAATTAATGGTGAGCTAAAGGAAGTTTTAAATAGGTACATAAAAGGTTTAGTAATTAAAATTATACGTTCTGAGCACAGCTACATTGGAGTTATTGTAAGAAGAGTAATGTCTAGCATGACAGACGAGGATTTAAACAAATTTATTGAAATGAAAGCTGGCAATGATTTGCATTGGATTAGAATAAATGGATGCATTGTAGGAGCAATTTTTGGAGCTTTAGTGTTTATTTTTACTAACCTAATTTACTTACCGCTAATTAGTAGGCTGTTTCATTAAATTATAAGATACTGAATAGAAAGATATTACGCACTAAGTTACTTTTAAAAATCGTTATAAAGAAAACCGCGGTAAGATTTAATTGACAATGGACAATTGACAATGAAGGACATTTTTCTTCCTTTCAGTCAGAAAAACTACAAATTATTATTTTTAGGCAATTACAATTGTTTAAAGATTTTCCGTAGCTAAGCGTAGGAAAATCCACCATCATTGTCAATTGTCCATTGTCCATTGTCAAATGTCAATTAATATATAATGCGTTTCACTTTTTATCTATTTAAGCTTAAGAGTTAGTTCGTAATATTATTTAATTACGTCGCAATTTTATTTTTGCTAAAACCTTTGTTTAAATTTTAGAAATTCAATTAATCTTTTATTTTTTGATAAAGTCATAAATATTGGTACGCCTATTACAGTTACTACGACGAATTCCCCTAAAGCAACTTCTCCAGCTGAAAGTATAAATGGAAACTTTAAAACATAATATAATTCAAAGCCTACAATTAGACCATTAGCAATCGTTGGCCATAAGGAAGCAATAATAAGGTTTTTAGTTTTGCCTACTAAGAATACAGCAATAAAAGTAGCCGATGTGCCAAATATAACATCATAAATACCCATAGGGCTGAAAAGGTTAGCTATAAAGCAGCCCACAACAAGTCCAGGAACATAGCCAAAATCAACAAAAGCAAGAAGTACTAATATTTCAGTGATTCTAAATTGAATAGGACCAAAAGCAAAAGGTGCAATTAACCAGGTAAGAACTCCATAAATTGCAGCCACCATTGCACTTTTAGCTAAGTTTTGGATTGTAAAAAAAATTTTCATAATTTACCCCATTCCTTTCGCTTCGCTCAAGGCACAAACAAGTTATGAAAAATTGTTGCACCCATCCTCACTTTGGTATAATATTTTTTTATGGAATAGCAATACACTACAGAGCACGGA
>JAJXWJ010000025.1 GCA_021781655.1 Bacillota bacterium
CCATAGTTACTCCATATAGAACGTCACTAGCTTCCATAGTTCCCTTTCTATGAGTAATAACTATAAATTGACTTTGATTTGAAAATTTATTTAAAAACTGACCATATCTTGAAACATTAGCATCGTCCAGTGCGGCTTCTATTTCATCCAATATACAAAATGGAGTTGGTTTCATCTTAAGGATGGCAAATAGCAGAGCTATAGCAGAAAGCCCCTTTTCGCCACCAGACATAAGATTTATATTTTGAAGCTTTTTACCGGGAGGTTGCACGTTTATTTCTATTTGAGCAGATAAAATATCCTCTCCTTCTAAAATAAGATCAGCACTGCCGCCTTTAAATAATTCCTGAAAGGTTTCATTAAAGTTTTCTCGAATTGTTTCAAAGTTTTCTGCAAAAACTGTTTTCATCTTATAAAGCATTTCGTTAATAACTTCAATTATTTCTTCTTTTGCATTTATTAAGTCGTCTCTTTGCCCACTCATAAAAGTAAACTTTTCATTTACTGACTTATATTCTTCAATAGCACCTACGTTTATGCTTCCAAGCTTTGATATTTTCCCTTTAATTTCATCAATTTCTTTTTTAAATAAATTGGTATCAAAATCCTCGTATTTGTATTCTATTGCTTCTGCATAAGTATAATTATATTCTTCATTTAATTTTTGAAGTAGCGACTCGTTTTCTGTTTCATATTTTGTTAAATTTAATTGTAGCTTATGATTTTCCTCTTCTCTTTTATTAAGCACTAGCTCTCTTTCTTCGATTAAAGAGCTAAGAGCCGCTATTTTGTCTTTAATTTTTATTTTTCCCGCTGAATTTTCTTCAAAAATTTTGTCCATATCAGAAAGCTTTTGTTGAAGGTTTATAAGCTTTTCTTTATTGTCTGTTATTTTGCTATTAACAACTTCTATATTTTTATTGTTTTCATAAATTTGCTGCTTAATAATAACATTTCGCCTGTCTATATCTTCGATACTTCTATTAAAAAGGTTAAGCTCTCTTTGGTTACTCAAAACAGTTTCTTCTAGCTTAGCCTTTTCTATCATCATATTCGTCAACTCTTTTTTTAGCTTGGAAATTTCACTAGCATTTTCATACAGTTTATTTTCTAACTTAGAAATATTTTTTTCCAGTTCCATTTCAGTTGTTTTAAGCCTTTGTAACTTATCTTCATTTTCTAAAAGCAGCTTTGATGCATTTTTAAATTTGTTATCAATGAGATTAATTTCTTCTTTAGATACACTAACATTTTTGTTTAGCTTTTCATTATCTAGCGTAATACTATCTATACGGCCTTGAAGTTTTGTTATCTCAATATTTTCAGAATGAATCATATCCTTTAGCGTTAAATTTTCATCGTCAAGTGCTTTTATTTTTTCACTATTATTTTTATTAATTTCATTTAATTTATGTATTTCTTCTTTTACTTTTTCAAGCTTTATTTTCTGCTCCTCTATTTCTCTTTTTCTGCCTATAACATTTAAAGCTTTGTTAAAGGTACTTCCTCCTGTTAATGAGCCGCCTGTGTTAATAACATCACCATTTAACGTAACTATTTTAAAAGAATAGCCTGCCTTTTTTGCAATCTTTAAAGCTGAGTCCATATTATCTGCAATAACAGTTCTCATGAGCACATGTTGAACTGCCGGCATAAATTTTTTGTCAAATTGTATTAAATCGCTTGCTATACCAATAAAGCCTTCTATTTTTGTTACCTCTTCACTAATATTTAAAGGTCTGTTTTTTAATATATTCAAAGGTAAAAAGGTTGTTCTTCCTAAATTATTTTCTTTTAAATATTGTATCAATTTTTTTGCAATTTCTTCTGTATCAGTGATTAGATTTGAAATAGAGCCACCTAAAGCTATTTCAATAGCCGTCTCAAACTTTTTATCAACATTGATTATTTCACCTAAAACGAAACATTTCCCTGTTGCATAAGGAACAAAACCTTTATCTATTTTTGACATTAAGTTTTTTACGGATTTATTATATCCTTCATATTGATTTTCAAGGGATACCAACATATTAATATTGGCATCAACCTTGTTAAATTCAGAATTCAAACTTCTGACTTTGTTTTCATCAGAATTCAAAGTTCTATGAAGTAGTTGCATGGCATTTTTATTTATACTTATTTTTTTTTCAAACTCTTGAGTTTTAATATTTATGCTATTTATCTCATTTAAAAGCATATTTTTAGTATTGGCATTTATAATTATAGAATTTTGAAAACCTTCACAAGAAGCTTTAATTTGGTAAATTGCAGCATCGTGATTATCTAAATCTCTTTTAATAAGATTAATATGATTTTTAGTATCAGAAACCAAGCCTATTGTATCCATTAGCTTTTCTTTATTTTCTTTTAAGGAAACTTCATCCTTGCTATTAGTTTCTTCAAAAACTAATAATTCTTTCTCTAATTTTTCAATAGACATCTTAGTGTTAGTAAAATTTTCATTGTTTTTCTTAAGTTCATCTAACACTCTATTTTTTTCCTTAGCTTGCGTCTCCATTCTATTTTGCAGTTCATCAATTTCTAAATTAGCTGTAGTTATGGACTCCTTTGAAGTTTTAATTTTCTCAATCATTAAAGTGTTATCTGTTTCAACTTTTTGATAATCTTCCTTGATCAAGTAATATTCTTTTTTTTGATTTTCTTGATTCATTTCTAACATATTCAAATCATCAGAATATTTTTTTTGCTCAGCTTTTGCACTTTCTTTTTCATTTAAAATATTATTGATATCTAGAGAGGATATTTGTATTTTATTCTCTATCTCAGATATCCTTTGTTTTAAATTGTCTACTGAATTTACAATTAAACTTACTTCCCTTACCTTTAAATCTTCTGATAGCTGTAAAAACTCTTTTGCTTTATCACTATCGATTTTTAAAGGACCTAATCTTTCTTCATAGGTTCCAAGTATATCATTTATTCTAATAAGATTTTCTTCAGTATTCTTTAGCCTTTTTTCTGCTTCCTCTTTTCTTGCTTTAAACTTCACAATACCAGCAGCTTCTTCTAATAACCCTCTTCTTTCCTCAGGCTTACCACTTAAAACTGCTTCGATTTTACCTTGCCCGATTATTGAATAACCTTCCTTTCCAACACCGGTATCCATAAACATTTCTTGAACATCTTTAAGTCTACACTTTGTATTGTTAATAAAATATTCGCTTTCTCCAGAGCGATATAATCTTCTTGATATGGTAACTTCATTATAATCTATAGGCAACATTTCATCGCTATTATCCAAGGTCAAAACAACTTGAGCTAGTCCAACTGGTTTTCTAAATTGAGTACCTGCAAAAATTACATCTTCCATTTTGCCGCCTCTAAGACTTTTAACGCTTTGCTCTCCAAGCACCCATTTTATTGCATCAGATATATTGCTTTTTCCGCTTCCGTTAGGACCTACAACAGCAGTTACTCCTTTTTTAAATACTAATTCTGTCTTATCTGCAAAGGATTTAAATCCTCTGATTTCTATAGCTTTTAAATACATTTGTACACTCCTAACCCTATCTTAATACTGTTGCTATAATCGTAGAAAAAACAAAGATTAGTATCGTTATAATCGAAAGTATTTTAACTGATAATTCTCTTGTTGATTTTTTCATGTCTTACACCCCAAATATTTATATTTTAAAAAAGCCTAGTATTAGTTTATATTATAAAATATAAAATTTCAATTCTCTTTTAATTTCTTATTTCAAAAATAAAACCGTGCTAAAATTGCACGGTTTATATTTTATCTAGGTTCAACTATAAATCTAATAGCTGTTTTTTCCTCTCCCCCGATATTTACCTCCGAGAAAGCTGGCACAACTACTAAATCTACACCATTTGGTGCAACAAATCCTCTCGTAATTGCTATAGCTTTTATAGCTTGATTTACTGCACCTGCTCCAACAGCCTGTACTTCTGCTGCACAACTTTCCCTAAGAACTGCCGCCAATGCTCCTGCAACTGATTTTGGATGTGATTGAGAAGAAACTTTTAATACTTCCATAAATAAATCCTCCTTATATAATTACAAATTATGGATACAAGAGTATTATTCTACAAATATTAAAATTTTCCTTCTATATACTTATTTTTAAAATATTGCTTAATCGACACTCTTTTACAAAAATCATCACTACTTATGTTAATTTCGCCACAATTTATAATTTCACTTTGTTTAACTTTAATGTTAAAGTTTGATAATTGTTTAATTGTGTCGTTAAAATATTTCTTCTTGCATGTATATAATTTTGATATATCTTTATAATTTACTTCAACTAAATAATCACCTGATTTATTATCGTTAATACTATTTAATAAAACCTCATTGTATACGCTACCTTCTACCAATTCCCTAAAAGCAGGGTGAAAAGGACCTGCTACAAGTTCCTTTCCGACATTTATATCTTCCGTAGGCTGAAGTCCTATTCTAATAACGTTTATTTCATTGGCAGTTAATCTGCCATATAATTGTTTTGAAATTTCAACTGCTTCATCCAAACTATACGGCACATATTTTTTATTTATATACATAAGTTCCATTGGCGTATTTTTAATAACGAGCGATGGGTATATCCGGCACATATCCGGCTTTAACTCAATAACTTTATTTACAGTATAAATATCCTTAATAAAGCTATCACCAGGCAATCCTGGCATTATTTGATGACCTAAAGTAAAACCGTATTGTTTAATTAGCTTGGAAGCTTTTTCAACGTCCTCTACGCTATGACCTCTACCTGCTAAAAACAAAACCTCTTCATCTAATGATTGTACTCCCAACTCTATAATATCCACTTTATATTTTTTTAAATTATCTAAAATTTTTTCTGTTATATAATCTGGTCTAGTGGATAACCTAATTTTATTTATTAAGCCAAGTTCTTTATATTTTAAAGCCACTTCTAAAAGTTCTTTTTGCTTTTCTAATTTTATAGATGTAAAGGTACCTCCAAAAAAAGAAATTTCTATTTCACTGTTTTCTTTTTTCATAGTTTCTAAATATTCTTTTGCAGTTTTGTCTACATAGTCAGCATTAACTAATTGAGAGCTTCCAGTTATACTATCTTGATTACAAAACACACAATTATGAGGGCAACCTTCGTGAGGTACAAAAATCGGAATTATATAGTGCCTCTTATCCATCTATTTCACCCATATTCTTTAAAGCAATTTTTGCTGCTTCTTGCTCAGCATCTTTTTTGCTAAAGCCAGTACCTTCTCCAATTATATCTTTTTCATATAAAACCGATACGTAAAATTTTCTTTTATGTGGAGGTCCTTCTGATTTTATAAGAGCATAAGTAATTTTTGCTACACCGTTTTTTTGTAAAACTTCTTGGAGCTTTGTTTTGTAATCTAGTACTATTTTATCCTCCATAGCTCTATTTATTATATCCATAAAATTTTTCAAAACAAACTTTGTTGTAAATTTAATACCTTTGTCTAAATATATTGCTGCAATTATGGCTTCAACGGAATCTGAAAGTATTGACGTTCTATTTCTTCCTCCAGTAGCATCTTCTCCATTACTCATTAACATGTATGAGCCAACACCCCATTTTTGTGCTATTTCAAATAAGGAATTTTCACAAACGATTAAAGACCTTTTTTTTGTTAATTCTCCTTCCTTCTTATTTTCATAATTTGAAAACAAATATTCGGATATAATTATTTGAAGTACAGAATCACCAAGAAACTCTAGCCTTTCATTATATTTATCCTTTTTCTTTTCTTTAGCGTATGAACTATGGGTTATAGCAATTTTTAATAAGTTTTTATCATTAAAATTTACTTTAAGCTCCTTTTCTAAATCTAGTAAATCTCCTATTTTATTTATCACTATATTCGCTCCTTATAAATAAAATTCATTCTTTAACATTTATCAAGGTAATTGCTTAAGAATAAACTTTACAGTTTTAAATTTCAAAATATAAAATCCCGTATTGCTACGGGACTTTTATTTATTCCTCAGTATGTGATTTTATGTATTCAACTACATCTCCAACACTGGATATTTTTTCAGCATCTTCATCAGGAAATTCTATATCAAATTCCTCTTCTAACGCCATAATTAATTCAACGATATCAAGTGAATCAGCACCAAGATCGTCGATGAAAGAAGATTCCATGGAAATTTCACTAGCATCTATGCCAAGTTGATCTGCCACAATAGTCTTAACTTTTTCAAACATTATATATTCACCTCCCAAACTTATATTATGATAATAGTACATATATACTTTATCGTCAATATTAATATGAAAAATTTTAATTTAAATATTAATAAAGTTTTGTTATTTTTAATTATAAAACGTTAATTATAATTAACTTATAAAGACATATTAGTTATATTTTACTGTTCTACTATTAATTCATTAACTTTTATAAGTTCTTCAGAAATTTTTTCTATAATACCTGCTTCATAGCAAACTTTAGCTTGTTTAATTGCATTTTTTAGAGCCTTTGAGTCTGAACTGCCATGAGCCTTTATTACTATTCCTTTTGTGCCTAAAAATGCAGAGCCACCAATTTCAGCGTAGTCAAACATCTTTTTAAATTTATTAAATACAGGTTTTAATAATAGCCCTCCAAGCTTTGCTTTAGTAGAAGACATTATTTCTTTTTTTAACAAACTAAATATATTTGAGGCAACACCTTCATACATTTTTAAAACAGTATTACCAACAAAACCATCACAAACAACAATGTTTACATCACCATTTGAAACATCTCTTGGTTCTACATTGCCTACAAAGTTGAAATTAGAAGATTTAAGTAATTGATGGGCTTTTTTTGTTAATTCATTTCCTTTTTCTTCTTCAGCACCTATATTAATTAACCCAATTGTAGGATTATTAATCTTTAGTATATTTTCATAATATATTTTACCCATTAAAGCAAATTGCAATAAATAATGTGGTTTACAGTCGACATTTGCTCCTGCATCTGCTATCATAAAAGAACTATTTTTTCCAGGCATAATAGGAGCTAAAACTGGCCTCTCTATGCCTTTTATTCTTCCAATCACAAGGGTTGCACCAGAAAGTAGTGCTCCAGTACTTCCAGCAGAAATTAAGGCGTCTGCTTCATTTTCCTTCACTAACTGTAAGGCTTTATAAAGGCTTGAATCTTTTTTTCGTCTTATAGCATTTGCAGCATGCTCGTTTGGACTAATGACTTCAGAAGCATTCAATATTTTGATTTTTTCTTTATCATATTCATATTTTGATAGTTCTCTTTTAATTTGATCTTCTATTCCAGTAATAATTATGTCAACATCATACTCTTTAACTGCCATGACTGATGCCTCAACTACAGCAGCTGGCGCATTATCTCCGCCCATTCCATCGACTGCGATTTTCATTATTACCACACTCCTCATTATTTAAAACTTTTGGAAAAGAAAAGAAAGCCAAAAGGGCTTTCTTTTCTATTTTTCAATTGCAATTACTTCTTTATCATTATAATGCCCACAGTTTTTACATACTCTGTGTGCAAGTTTCATTTCGTGACAATTTGGACATTCAACAATGCCAGGTACACTTAGTTTGAAAGTTTGTGCTCTTCTTGAATCTCTTCTACCTTTTGAAAACTTTCTTGCTGGATTTCCCACAATAACACCTCCTTAATCGTTTGAAAACAAATCTTTAAGCTTTGCAAGTCTTGGATCTATATTCAAATGTTGGCATTTGCATTCACCTAAATTCAAATCAGAACCACAACTAGCACATAACCCTTTACAATCTTCTTGGCAAAGTCTTTGTATTGGAAGTGACATTATGATGTTGTTTTCAACAATTTCTGTTAAATTTAACTTATCATTATTAATAAAGATGATCTCGTCATCCTTATTTTCAGGGTTATTAGTTAGCTTTTCATTAATATCTAATTGAATATCATAGTTAAAGTTTTTAAGACATCTAGAACAAGTAAGCTCTAATACGCCTGTTACTTTTCCTTCCAATGAAATAATATCACCAACACTATTCAATTCGCCTATTACCTTGAGCGGCTTAAGCACCGTATATTTTTCGTAGCTATCTTGAAGTTCCACAACATCGAGAGTAACATCAATTTGCTTTTTCGAAACCTTCTTTTCATTTAATTCGGAAATATTTATCATTGCTTTTTGCTCAAATAATTATATATGAGCATTCTTCCCTCCTCTTTATGTATAGCTACTACTAACTAATCCAAATCATAGACTGACCACAATTAATTATATTAACCTAATTAATAATTGTCAAGATTTAATTTGGAAAAGCTTCTTTATATACGCTTAAATATTGGAAACAATGTCTTTTGTATCTCTAGCTATCATAAGTTCTTCATCTGTAGGTATTACAAGCACCTTAACTTTTGAGTCATCAGCACTTATATCGGTATTTACACCAATAGCATTTATATTTTTAGCTTTATTTATTTTGATACCCAAATAATCTAAGTTTTCGCAAATAGCTTCACGGTTTTCAGGAGAATTTTCACCTATTCCGCCAGTAAATACAATAGCATCAACACCATTCATTACCGCAGTATATGAGCCTATATATTGTTTTATTTTGTAGTGAAATACGTTTAAAGCAAGTTTTGCACGATTTTCATTGTTTTCATAAGCTGCTTTTTTAACATCTCTCATATCGCTGCTAACGCCATATATTCCTAAAAGACCAGATTGTTTATTTAATAGATGATCTACTTCTTCAATGCTGTATTTCATTTCTTTTATTAAATAAGTTACTATAGCAGGATCTATATTTCCACTTCTTGTACCCATAGCAACACCTTCAAGTGGAGTAAAACCCATGCTTGTATCAATTGACCTTCCATCTTTTACAGCACATATACTAGCTCCATTTCCAAGATGGCAAGTTATAACCTTATAATTATTTACATCTGCATTAATAAACTCTGCAGAAGCTTTTGTTACGTATTTATGAGAAGTTCCATGAAATCCATATTTCCTAATTTTATGTTCTTCATACAAATCGTATGGAAGCGGATATGTAAATGCGTAATCTGGAAGCGTTTGATGGAAGGCAGTATCAAAAACTGCTACCATAGGAGTACTTGGCATAAGCTCCTTACAAGCATTTATTCCGATTATATTTGGTGGATTGTGAAGCGGTGCAATACTTATACAATCTTCAATAGATTTCATTACCTCATCATCTATTAAAACTGAATTTGCATATTTTTCTCCGCCATGAACTACCCTATGTCCAACTGCTGAGATTTCTGACATATCCTTAATAACGCCATGTGAATCATCGATTAACGCATCAAGCACTAACTTAATGGCTTCTTTATGATCATCCATTGGAGTTTCTACAATAAATTTTTCTCCGTTAACCTTATGAGTTAATATAGAGCCTTCTATTCCAATTCTTTCCACTAAACCTTTAGCAAGTACCCTTTCATCTTTCATATCCATCAACTGATATTTTAAGGAAGAACTTCCACAGTTTACTACTAATACTTTCATTTTCCTACCTCCTATATTCCTCTTTGAGCTTGAACCACTGTAAGTGCAACAACATTAACAATATCATCTGAACTGCAACCTCTTGATAAATCGTTAATTGGCTTTGCAAAGCCTTGACATATTGGTCCGATTGCTTCTGCTTTTGCAAATCTTTGTACAAGCTTATAACCTATATTTCCTGTTTGCAAATCAGGGAATACTAAAACATTTGCTTTTCCAGCAACAGTGCTTCCAGGTGCTTTTAATTTTGCCACATCTTCTTCAATAGCAGCATCTAATTGAAGTTCACCATCAATGTCTAAATCTGGTCTTAATTTTTTAGCAATTTCTGTAGCATTTTTAACTTTATCTACAAGTTCACCTTTTGCACTGCCCATAGTAGAAAAAGATAGCATAGCAACCTTAGGGTCAAGTTCACATAGCTTTTTAGCTGTTTCAGCTGTAGTTATTGCAATAGCTGCTAATTCTTCAGAGTTTGGATTAGGATTTACTGCACAATCTGCAAAAAGTAAAAGACCGCTTTCACCATATTTGCAGTCTGGAACCATCATTACGAAAAATCCAGAAACCATTTTAACTCCAGGAGCAGTTTTTATAATTTGAAGACCTGGTCTTAATAAATCTCCTGTTGTATGGATAGCTCCAGAAACCATTCCATCTCCATAACCCATTTTTACACACATTGTTCCAAAATATAGTGGGTCTCTAATCATTTTTTCAGCTTTTTCTAAGGTCATTCCCTTACTTTTTCTAAGTTCATAAAATTCATTTGCAAATCCATCTGTTAATTCAGATTTTTCTGGGTCTATTATTTTTGCTCCTTTTATTTCTGCTCCAAATTGTTTTGCATTTTTAATAATTTCTTCTTCATTTCCAATTAAAATAATATCGGCTAAACCGTTTTTAAGTATTTTATCGCAAGCTATTAGGTTTCTTTTTTCCTCCCCTTCAGCAAGCACTATTTTTTTCTTATCACTTTTGGCTAGTTCCCAAAAGGACTTCATCAAATCCATGTACATTTCTCCCTTCAGTTTTAACTGTTATATAAAATAATCATACCCTTATAATATACCTCTTTTTTTTAGTTGATTTCAATAAAAAATCAAAAAAACCTTTATTATTTATATAAAATGTTATATTATAGTATAGCCATAATTGTACTATATTAGTATTAAAAATAATGATCAGAGGTGGTTTTAGTGAATATTTCAGCTATAATTGCAGAATATAATCCCATGCATCTTGGACATTTGTATCACATAAAAAAAACTAGAGAAAGTACAAACTGCGATGGAATAATTTGTGTAATGAGCGGCAATTTTGTTCAACGTGGAGAGCCTGCTATTATAGATAAATGGCTTAGAGCAAAAGAAGCAATTTTAAATGGTGTGGATCTTGTCCTTGAACTTCCAACCTTATATAGCACTTCCTCTTCAGAATTTTTTAGCTTTGGTGCTGTTAGCCTATTAGATAGCTTAAAAGGTGTTAATACCTTATCTTTTGGCAGTGAACACGGCGATGTGAAAAAATTGTATGAATTAGCTACGATTTTTGTAACAGAGCCAGAAAAATATAAATATTTTTTACACGAAAAGCTAGGTAAAGGACTCACCTTTCCAAAGGCAAGGAGCGAAGCACTTATTGCTTTTTTGAAAGAAGAAAAAAGAGAAAAAAACTTAGAAGAAATAATGGAAATTTTACAGTGTTCAAACAATATTTTAGCTATTGAATATTGTAAAAGTTTAATAAAGTTAAATAGTAAAATAGCTCCCATAACCTTTAAAAGGCTTGGAAACAACTATAATGATAAAAATATAACTTCTAACTTTCCAAGTGCCACCGCTATACGAAAAATAATTCATGATGATTTTAGTGTTAAAGAACTTGAAAAATTTTTACCACCATCAACTTATAACTTAATTTTAAATTTGAAGGAAAATAACTATCCTTTTGTTATAGACAGTGAAATGTTTAAATTTATTAAATATAAAGCTTTTCAAAATCCATTGCAATTAAAGCTAATTCCAGATGCAAATGAAGGTATTCACAATTTAATAAATAAAGCTTTAATAACATCCAATGATTTTGAGGCGTTGCTTTATGAAATCAAAACCAAACGGTATTCTCGCACGAGACTTGCCAGAATATTATGTCAATTTTTTATTGGATTTGAAGCTTTTGATACTAATACTTTAAGAAAAAATAAATGTCCTTATGGAAGGGTTCTCGGAATGAATGAGACAGGAAAGAAAATACTTAAATATATAAAAAGTAATAGTGAATTTCCTATATATACAAAGCTTCCAAGGGAAAGTTTTATGAATGATGTATTAAACCTTGAAATTAAGGCAACTAAAGCTTATAGTTCACTAAATACAAAAGTAAACCCGTTAGATGATTTTTATAAAAATCCAATAATATTGTAGTTATAATAATAATATAATTAATGTGTAAGTACTATATCGGAGACAATAGACATTGTTTGTATTATTTACTTTGATTTTAATCTTAATATTTGTATTGTTTAAAAATAATAGGAGTAATAAGTTATATAATATTTTAGTTACTTTATGTTGCTCTGTTATTTTATTTTCTTTGCTAATAAACCCTAAAATTTGCATAGTTAGTTCCCTTGAAGGAGCAAATTTATTTATAACAAAAGTATTTCCTACACTTTTTGCCTTTTCAATGATTACAAATGTTATTTTAAATTGTGATGGCATATACATTTACTCTAAATTATTTGGAAAATTGCTTTGCAGGCCGTTAAGTCTTCCAGATAACTGTAGCTTACCATTAATTGTTAGCGGCCTTTGCGGTTATCCGTTAGGTGCAAAATACAGCTGTGAACTTTATGCAAATAAAGAAATCGATTTTTTTTCACTGCAAAAGCTTCTTAATATCGCCTCAAACTGCAGTCCGTTATTTATAGTGGGAACTATAGGTACCGTTATGCTTAACAATACAAACGTATCCTACATTATTTTAATCTCCAGCTATTTATCATGTTTTATTATTGGTTTATTACTTAAAAGCAAAAAAAATTACGAGAAAAAACTTAAAACCCAAATACATAATTATTCACCATTAAACTTAGGTGATGTATTAAAAAAAAGTGTAGAAGCATCTATTGACACTTGTATTTTAGTTTTCGGATTTATTGTAATATTTTCTGTTTTTATAGGGATAATTGAAAATATAACCTTGTTTAAAACACTTTTCAAAAGCAACATAATAAAAGCCTTAATTTTGGGCATTTTAGAGATGACAAATGGCTGTAATGCAATTAGTATGTCACACACTTCTTTAGTCATTAAAATAATGTTACTTAGTTTTTTTACTTCTTTTAGCGGAATATGTGTAATATTTCAAGTGTATTCATTTACAAGCAAACATAACGTACCTATTTTTAGGTATATTATATTAAAGCTTCTTCAAGCTATCATATCCTCTGTTTTAACTTTAATTTTATATTTTTTAACAGCTAAAAGTACTTTTACATTTAGTCCTGCCATGTCCACTGTAAATAAGTTTGACATTACAGTTATAATGATTATAATTTTCTTGTTGCCCTTTATAGTTTATAAAGTCATCAAATATATTACATTCTTTTGATTTCCTTAATATTTTCTTTTAAATTGTTGCTAGTTGCTGTAATGCTTTGATGGTAAGCTTTTAAAAAGTCTTCCATTTCAGCCTTTATGTTTGATAGCATTGCATCATTATATGCCTTTACCTGCTTGTCTAATTCAATTAACACATTTTCAGCATAAATTCTAGAGCCTTCTCTTATTTCTTCTGCAGTTTTTTGAGCTGAAGAAATAATTTTTTCAGCTCTTCTTTCCGCTTCCCTTGTAACATCATGATTTTCAATTTGATTTAAAATGGTTTGCTCATTTTTTCTACGAACCATTTCTGCTTCTTTTAAAGCATCATTAACGATTCTATCCTTTTCTGCTAGTACCCATCTTGCTTTTTTTAATTCATCTGGAAGACTACAAATTATCTGGTCTACTATGTCTGATATTTCTTTTTTACTTACAACAACTTTACCTGTCATAGGCAATTTATTTGAAGTTTCTATGATATGCTGTAAATATTCTAAAAGTTTAGTAACCTCCAATTTTATCTCTCCTTTATCTTTTTATTTACTTTTTCCATTACATCTTCTATTATTTCATCTGGTACTAACCCAATTATTGAACCACCAAAAATAGCAACTTGTTTTACTGAAGAAGAGCTAAGAAAAGAATATTCTGCTCTCGTCATCATAAATACCGTTTCTACTGTAGGGTCAAGCTTATTATTCATAAGGGACATTTGAAATTCATATTCAAAATCAGATACAGCCCTTAAACCTTTAATTATAATTTTAGCATTTTTTTCTTTCATAAAATCTACCAAAAGTCCATTAAAGCATTCCACTTTTACATTTACATCACCAATAGGTTCTAAAGCTTTTTTTATAAGTTCAACTCTTTCCGAAGCTTCAAACAATCCTTTTTTATGAGGGTTAACTAATACTACTACGATTACTTCATCAAAAGTAGCTGCAGATCTTTTAATTATATCTAAATGGCCATTAGTTATTGGGTCAAAGCTTCCTGGATAAACAACAGTATTCATTAAATGTCCTCCTTATGCCTGTAGAAGCAAACGGTTGTATTTCCATACTTTCTTTTATCTGTTAAGATAATTTCATCATTTCCTTCATAAATTTCTTCAATACTATCTATTTTACTTACTATAATGCCATCCTTTTTTAGTAAGGATTTCTTTGAAATAATATTGATAGCTGGTGGAATCATATTTTTTCTATAGGGTGGGTCTATGAATATAACATCAAAAACCTTTTCTTTAGCTGCTAATTCTTCTAAAGCAATATATGAGTCTTTATTTAGTAATGTACATTTATCATTAAAATTTAAATTATCAACATTTTTTTTCAGTAGAGGGAATGTAATATTGCTCTTATCTACGAGATAACATTCCTTTGCACCTCTACTTACTGCTTCAAGACCTAAACTGCCAGTACCGGCAAATACATCTAGAGCAATTGAAAAAGGTACTTCATTTTGAATTATATTAAAAATCGATTGTTTCACTCTATCAAGTGTAGGTCTTGTAGTTTCCATGCCTTCAGGTGATAGTAATTTTCTGCCTTTAGCAAGACCTGCAATTATTCTCATTGGATTTCCTCCTTTTGACACTATTTTTATAATATTGTAGCATAATTATGAAACTATTACAAAAATAATTTTTTAATTAAAACAAATATACTTTGAACTAAGGGTTAACTTTTTCAATATATCATTTTTTAGTCTAATATCATTCTCTTCATTACTTTTTAATAAAAGCTTTGCTTCTTTATTTGCTTCTATCAATAAATGGGCATCCTCAATTATATCTGATAGTATAAGTCCGTTATCTCCATGCTGTCTATACCCAAATATTTCTCCAGTTCCTCTTATTTTTAAATCTTCTTCTGCTATATAAAAACCATCATTGCTTCGCTTCATTATTTCTAGTCTATTTTTAACTTTATTGCTCTTTATTTCTGAAACAAGTATACAATAAGATTGATAATTCCCTCTCCCAACTCTTCCTCTTAATTGATGAAGCTGGGATAATCCAAACCTTTCAGCATTTTCAATTATCATAACACTGGCATTAGGCACATTCACTCCAACTTCAATTACTGTAGTTGAAACTAACACATCAATTTCTCCATTTTTAAAGTTTTTCATTATTTCATCTTTATTTTTAGGCGGCATTTTCCCATGTATCATTTCTACCTTTTCATTTTTGAAATAAATATTTCTTAATTGTTCAACTAATTTTTCAACAGAATTTAATTCAAGTTTTTCATTTTCTTCAACTAATGGACAAACAACGTATACTTGCCTTCCCTTTTTAATTTCATCTAAGGCAAAATTATATACTTTATCCTTTGCTCTTTGCTGTATATAATACGTTTCAACTTTTTTTCGTCCCTTAGGCAGTTCATCAATTGTAGAAATATCCAGGTCTCCATAAACGCAAAGGCCTAAGGTTCTAGGTATTGGAGTAGCTGTCATTACTAAAACATCTACATTTTCACCTTTATTAAAAAGCCTGCTACGTTCTTTAACCCCAAACCGATGCTGCTCATCTGTTACTATCATTCCTAGTTTTTCAAAAACCACATTTTCTTCAAAAAGAGCATGGGTGCCTATTATTAATTGAATTTCACCTTTCAAAAGCTTTTCTTTAACCTCCAGTTTTTTCTTATTAGTTAAACTTCCAGTTAAAAGTTCAATATTAATATCGAACCCTTCATATAATTTTAAAGCCTCAGCATAATGCTGATTAGCTAATATTTCGGTTGGAGCTAAAAGCACTGTTTGAAAACCATTTTTTATTACATTAAATAGTGCTATTAATGCAACTACAGTTTTGCCAGAGCCTACATCACCCTGCACTAATCTATTCATAGGTATAGGTTTTTTTTCGTCTATCAATATTTCTCTAATAACTCTACTTTGTGCTGCTGTAAGGTCATAAGGGAGCTTTTCTTTTAAATTGACAAGCTCCTTACTTATTTTAAAAGCAATACCCTTAGCCCCTTCATTTAAATGTTTTTTTAGCATCAATATTTTTAGCGAATAACTGAATAGTTCTTGAAACTTTAACCTTCGTTTCGCTTCATTTAGCTCACTTAAGTTTTTAGGACTATGTATGTTTCTAATTGCTTTATCTAAAGAAACAAAATTATTGTTTTCCACTACCCATTTAGGCATATTTTCATCTATTTTAATTTGCGATAAAATATAGTTTATCGTTTTTATTAAATAAGGGTTTTTTAGATTTTCCTTTAATGGATATATTGGTATTAAATTTTCTTCTTTTTTTACTTCACCTTGAATAATTATTGGAGAATTTAAACTAAGTTCGCCTCTTAATATTTTTATTTTTCCCATCAATGTATAATCTTTATCTCTAATAAAGCTATTTTTTATAAAAGGCATGTTGAACCAAGTGCCATAAAAAATAGTTTCACCATCAGTAAACATTAGCTTTGTAACAATTTTGCCACTCTTACCTCTAAATTGCTCCTCACTTTTTAAAAACCTGCAATTTATTATTATTTTTTCTCCATCTGTTGCCATTTTGATATTATTTCTATAGGATATATTTTCATAATCCCTTGGAAAGTATAGCAAAAGATCTATGATGGAGAAAATGCCGCAGCAATTTAAAAGTTCTTTCATTTTAGGTCCTATACCTTTTACATTTCCAATATCACTGTATACATCCATAAAATCACTCCGCTCAAATAATTAAAAAAAAGTGCATAAAGCACTTTTTTTATTCAACTGATACTATAAAATAATATAAAGGTTGTTTACCGTTAGTTAATTGAACATCTAAGTCTTTATAATCTATTTCTGTAGTCTCTTTAAGTAAGTTAACCTTATGTTCTTCACACTGATTACCATAATATATAGAAATCAATTCACTTTCCGCTTTAACCATTTTCTTTATAATTTCAGTACAAACATCATAAGGATTGTTGCCAACAACTTTTATTTTATCTTCGATAATTCCTAAAATATCTCCCTCTTTTATAGCTTTTCCATCAAATTCAGTATCCCTTACTGCAAAGGTAACTAAACCTGTAGAAACCTTTTTTATTGACTCAGACATCTTTTCTATATTTTCTATAAGGCTTACCGCTTCACTAAATTCAGTAAGGCATGTTATACCTTGCGGTATTGATTTTGTAGGAATTACTACAACATTTTTATTTGATAAATCTTTAGCTTGAGTTGCTGCCATTATAATATTTTTATTGTTTGGCAAAACAAAAATATTATCTGCATTTATTTCATTGATACACTTTAAAATATCCTGAGTGCTTGGATTCATTGTTTGACCACCTTCGATAATCTTATCTACTCCAAGCTCTTTAAATATTTGGCTAATTCCTTCTCCAGAAGCAATGGAAATAAAAGCAAATTTCTTTTTCTCTTCTATTTCTATTGAATTAGTTTCTTCTATTTTATATTCTTCTTCTAAAATTTTATTGTGTTGCTCCCGCATGTTATCAATTTTTATTTTTGATAATTGTCCTAAAGTTAAAGCCTTTGATAAAACCACTCCAGGGTCATTTGTATGAATATGAACTTTAACAATGTCATCTAATCCTACAACTATCATTGAATCTCCTAATTTAGATAACTCACCTTTAAAATCAGTCAAATCTGGTACCTGTGCCTTAATAAAAAATTCTGTACAATAACCAAACTGAATTTCCGTTTGTGCGTTTATTAAAGCCGCATCATTTTTTATTTTTATTTCTTCTTTTTCTTTTGGAATTTCTAGTATTATATCACCTTTTAAAGCTTCAAGCATGCCTTTCAAAATAGTTAAAAGTCCCATTCCACCAGCATCTACTACTTTAGCCTTTTTTAATACCGGAAGCATTTCAGGTGTTTTGTTTAAAACTTCTTCACTATAAGCACATACTTCTTCTAATAGCTCAGTAATTTCTATTTTATCACTATTAACTGCACTTTCTCCAGCTGCTTTTATGATAGTAAGTATTGTTCCTTCTGTAGGTCTCATTACCGCTTTATAAGCTGAACCTTTGCCTTCTTGTAAACCTTTAGCAAACAATTGTGCATCAGCAGTTTCAGCATTTTCCATAGCCTTTGCTATTCCTCTTAATATTTGTGATAATATAACGCCCGAATTTCCTCGTGCACTCATAAGTGCACCTTTTGCCAAAACCTTTGAAATTTCACCTACACTTTGGTTTTCCATTCCAATTATTTCTTCAACAGCTCCAGAAAAAGTCATACTCATATTTGTACCTGTATCACCATCTGGAACAGGGAAAACATTTAATGAGTTAATAAACTCCTTTTGTTGCTTTAACTTATTACTAGCATTTACAAGCATTTTGTAAAAGCAGAATCCGTCTATTATTTTGTACTCCAATTACGGTTACCTCCTTATATTCTAACACCTTGAACATTTACTGTAATGCTAGAAACCTTTAATCCTGTGTAATTTTCAACATTATATTTAACTTTTTGTATTATATTATTAGCAATAACCGAAATTTTTGTTCCATATTCAACGATTATGAACAATTCAATATTTAGACTATTACTTTTAGAATCTATTTTAACACCCTTGCTTAAATTTTCACCTTTTATTAACTCCCAAATACCATCACTAGTACTTTTAGAAGCCATTCCAACAACTCCATAACATTCCATTGTAGATATACCAACTATATTTGTAAGAACGTCTACCGAATAATTTATTGAACCAAATTCATTGGATACTCCAGTCATAAAATAACGCCTCCTTATATTTTTACCATAATTTTATTTTATATTAATATAATAAATTATTCAAGTAATTATACTTAATGCTTAATTTTCTATATATACTTTTTATTTTTCCCTTGCATAAAATAGGTATTTTATGATAAAATAAAAATCGTGTAATTATGAAGTTCGTACTTCATTTTTAAGGAGGTGTTTTTTATGTCAAGAAAATGTGCTATATGTGAAAAAAGTGTTGTTGCTGGATCACAATTCAGTCACTCACATCGTCAATCAAAAAGAACTTGGCTTCCTAATATTAGAAAAGTAAAAGCTATCGTAGAAGGAACACCAAGAACTATACATGTATGTAGTAGATGTCTACGTTCAGGTAAGGTACAACGTGCTATTTAAATAAAAAATGCAGCTAATTTAGCTGCATTTTTTATTTTTAGCAAAATGTTTTACTTTCTAAAAAAGAACCTTATAATAGACGATAAAAACTTTGGAAGCTTGAAAGCCACAATTTTCATTCTTGTACCCTCCTATTTAAAACGTGAATTTTGCATAAGACACCATCCACAATATATAAGTACCGCACCACCAGTTAAAATCCATCCCCAAATGGGAATTAAAATCGCAATACAAATGCCTATACCTATAGAGGCAACTATAACGCCTAATTTCCATTTCAAAGTTCTCTTATTTCTACTGCACAAATTAATTACCTCACATAGTATTCCATTATCATTATATGCAGGTGTTTAAAATAGTTTACTAATCTTTTGACTTTATAAGTATAATTACACCGCTGTCAAATGTTATATGAGCCTTACCTTTGGCTATTTCATTTGAAACAGTTCTAGGATCTCCAAAGGATAAGTTATAATTTTTCAGTGGATATTTTGCTCCTTCGATATTTAAAGCTTTTACTTCAGCTCCAAAAGCCACTAAAGAAAAAAGCTGACCTTCTATTCCTTCAATATAAAAAGCTTTATCATATATAGTTACTTCATTATTATCATCGATTATGTACCCTTTAATGCCACTTTGAAAGCACCTATATAAAAGTCCTATATTAGCTAAAAGATGGTCAAGCCTACTGCCTGTGGCACCGAAAAAAAATATTTTTTCTGGCTTTTTTAATATGGCTTCAGAAAGAGCTGCTTCCGTATCCGTAAAATTTTTTTCAGCAGGGAATTTACAGATTTCTATGCCTTTTGAAAGGTAATAACTTAACACCTCTGCTTTTATTGAATCAAAATCACCTAAAAGCATATTGGGGGTAATTTCATATTCATATAAACAATTTGCACCACTGTCTGCACAAATAATATATGTATCGTCATTAATATATTGCTTTAAAATTTCTTTAGAAGGCTTTTTTCCTCCACATACAATTAAAGCCTTCATATTAAAAGCTTTCCTTAAGTTTTTTAATATTAGCTTCCATATTATTATCTTTAAAAACTGAAGAGCCTGCAACAATAACATTAGCACCAGCATCTATTACTTGTTTTATATTGTCAGACGAGATTCCTCCATCTACTTCTATTAAAAGATTAGGATTGTATTTATTTGATAAAGCTTTTACTTCTTTAATTTTGTCTAAAGTATACGGAATAAAGCTTTGTCCTCCAAAACCTGGATTGACAGTCATAATTAAAACCAAATCCAATTCTTTAATCAAATGTTGTATATTATTTACTGGAGTAGCTGGATTTATTGCTAAACCTGCTTTTTTTCCAAGACTTTTTATATAATTTACTGCTCTATCTAAATGTCTGTCACTTTCATAATGAATAGTTATTATATCACCAAACTTAGCAAAGTCTTCAATAAATCTTTGAGGTTCCTCTATCATAAGATGGATATCAAACTGAAGCTTACACCTCTTTCTAATATCTTTAATAATAGTATTGCCAAAAGTAATATTAGGAACGAACTTTCCATCCATTACATCAATGTGAACTATATCAGCTCCAAATTTCTCTAAATTCTCTACTTCTTCACCCAATCTAGAAAAATCGGCTGATAATATCGATGGTGCTAATTTTATCATTTCCATTCCCTCCTATTTGAAATTTCTTCTAAGGTTTTTATATAAAAATCATATCTTATTTTATTGATTTCACCTTTTTCTACAGCTGCTTTAACTGCACAATTAGGCTCCTTATTATGATTACATCCATTAAATCTACATAAATCACTATAATTATCAAATTCTCTAAAAAAGTTTTTAAGTTCTTCTTTTTTAATAAAATCTATATTTAATGAAGAAAAACCTGGTGAGTCAGCTAAATAACCACCTTCGATTTCAATTAACTCTGAATGTCTCGTTGTATGCTTTCCTCTTTTTAGCCTTTCACTAATTTCGCCTGTCTCCATCTTATTTGTACCGATTATATTATTAAGTATAGTAGACTTACCTACTCCTGAAGGTCCAGAAAAAACGGTAATATTATTAAATAAGTGCTTTTTTAATTTATCTATTCCTTCTCCAGTCTTTCCATTTACAAATATACTTTCATAGCCGATACTTTTAACAAAGGAAACACAATTTTCAATTTCATTTTTTGAAGCTAAATCTATTTTATTAAAGCAAATCACAACTTCTAAATTGTTTGCTTCACATAATAACAAAAACTTATTTAATAGATCTGTATTAAAGTCCGGATTTTTTATACTAAACACTACAAAAGCTTTTGTAACATTTGCTATACTCGGTCTTATGAGCATTGAAGTTCTTTTATAAATATGTGTAATAAAGCCTTTGTTGTTTTCCAGATCTATTTTTACTCTATCTCCAACAAGAGGGGAAAGGTCATTATGTCTGAACTTTCCCCTAGCTTTACATTCAAATACTTTATCCAAAACTTTTACATAATAAAATCCTCCGATGCCCTTTATTATTATTCCATCCATGTTGCCTCCCAGTTAGATTATTTTCCAGCTTGATTAGTACCGTTTGGATCAGGTCCATTACTTACTACAATACTTACAGAGCTATTTGGACTAGCTTGAGTTCCAGCAGTAGGGTTTTCACTTATAATAGCTCCTTGTGGCACTGTAGAACTATAAGCATTAGTAGTATTACCCAAAGTATATCCTGATTGTGATAATATTGTTTTAGCAACATCTGGTGTTTTTCCCGTCACATCTGGAACAACTAAAGTATAAACACTCAACGCTACATTAGTACCTGGATTAACTGCGGTTCCTCCTTCAGGATTGGAATCAAAAACCACATTATTATCAGTTGGATTAGTAGTATTTGTATAGTTTACAGTGTATTTTAAACCTAAGCCAGTTAAAGCATTCTCTGCATCCGTTAATTGACTACCTTTTAAACTTGTAGGTATTGTTACTTGAACAGGTTTTGGTCCTTGACTAATAACTACATTAACTGCACTATTTGCTTTAAGCTGAGTTCCTGGTGGCGGATCAGTACTTATTATAGAGCCACTAGGCACTGTTGGGCTAAAATCATTTGTTTGGTTGCCTAAAGTAAAGCCGTTTTGTTGTAATATATTTTTAGCGTCATTAAGGGTTTTATTTGTTATATCCGGCAATGGCGTTGTCTTTGGTCCAGAGCTTACAACTATATTAACTGTTCCATTAGCCTGCAAACTACTGCCAGCATTAGGGTCTGTACTTATTACATAACCGTTTGGTATGGTGTCACTGTTTGCCTGAGTAACATTACCTACAGTAAAGCCAGACAACGTAAGTGTATTTTTAGCTGCATCCAAGGCTTGATCCGATACATCCGGTACAGTACCGGTTTTTGGTCCAGAACTAACTACAACAGTTACAGTGGCTCCAGAATTAACTGAAGTTCCTGGGGATGGGTTGCAAGAAACAACTTGCCCTGCTGGTTTATTATTACTTACAGTTCCTCCGTCCTTATATACTAATCCGCTGTTAGTCAATTGATTTTTAGCATCATCTATGGTTAAGCCTACTATTGAAGGAACTGTTACCTTTGAAGGACTTGACTGCATTAAAGCTGAAAATCCTCCTATGCCTATTACATAAGCAGAAGCTGCAACCCCTACAATTAAAATAATTATAATAGCGCCAATTATTAAATTTCTTTTTACTCTTTTTTTACCTATAACCTTTGGCTTTTTATTTTCTTCGTAGTCTTCATCGTCATATTCACTATCTTCATCAAAATAATCAGCTTCCTCTTCTAAATCAGCTTCCTCGTTAACTTTATTCGGAGGAGTCTTTTCTCTTTTAGCAATTTCATCTTTTAAATTTCCAATCACGGTTGTATTACCAAGGTTATCCATCAAAACTGTATTATCATTTGTGTTAGAATCATCAACTACAGAAACATTAGGATTTTTCAATACAAAATCTAAATCCATATACAAAAGCTTAACATTTTCGTATCTATTAGCTGCATCCTTTTCTATAGCTTTTAATATTATACTATTTAATCCACCTGGAATGTTTGGATAAATATATATTGGTGGTATAGGATCCTCCTGAATGTGCTTTAAAGCAACTGTAACAGGTGTATCACCATCGTATGGCACTCTACCAGTAACCATTTCGTAAAGTACTATACCCAAAGAGTAAATATCGGTTTTACAATCAACATTAGTACCTCTTGCTTGTTCTGGGGATAAGTAATGAGCTGAACCCATAATCTTATCAGTAGAGGTTATAGTAACTGAATTTGAGCCTTTAGCTATTCCAAAGTCTGTTACTTTAATAACGCCGTCTTCAGTAACTAAAATATTGTGGGGCTTAATATCTCTATGTATTATATTGTTTTTATGTGCACAATCTAAAGCAAGTGCGATTTGCTTTCCATAATTTATTGCATCAGTCCAGTCTAGCCTTGAATTTTCTTTAATTACTTCCTTTAAAGTTTTGCCTTTCACATATTCTAAAACAATATAGTTTAAATTTTCTTCTGAACCTACATCATAGATGTTTACTATATTATTATTAGAAAAAGTTGCAACAGCTAATGCTTCCCTCTTAAACTTTTCAACAAAGTCTTTATCTTTTGAAAGTTCATCTTTTAGTATTTTTAAAGCAACATATCTATTAAGTCTTACATCTTTTGCCTTATATACTATTGCTGAACCACCTTCACCAATTTTTTCTATTAATTCATATCTGCCGCTAACTATATCGCCTATCACTTTAACACTCCCCCTCGAAAATCATTACAGAAATGTTATCTCTAGATCCTTTTTGAATGCTCAGCTCTATAAGTTTTGAGCTAGCTGTTATATTGTCATTATCATGAGCAACATCATAAATTTCTTCTTTTGTAACAACGTTTGTTAAACCATCTGAGCATAAAACCACTTTCTTAATACCTACTTTTTCAAATGAAAAGATATCTACTTTAACTTCATTATTTGTGCCAAGTGCTCTAGTAATTATATTTTTGTTAGGATGATTTATTGCCTGTTCTTCAGTTATACTTCCTGAATCTATAAGTTCTTGAACTAAAGAATGATCTTTTGTAACCTTATATATTTTATCATCCTCAACAAAATAGCAACTGCTATCTCCAACGTTTGCTACAAAAATATTTTTAAAGTCTATTATGCAAGCAGTTATAGTAGTTCCCATACCGTTAAGTGAAATGTCTGATTGTGCTTCTTTATAAATAGTCAAATTTGCTTCTTGAATAGCACTTATTAAAACTTCTTCTAGCTTACCATTGGATTTGTTATTTTTCACATATTCAATGGTTTTTTCTACTGCCAGTTTACTGGCAACTTCACCAGCATTATGACCGCCCATTCCATCTGCTACTACATAAATTTTAAAATCGTCATCTTCATGATAGCCTAAATAATCTTCGTTTAACTTTCTAAAAAGTCCCACATCAGAGAGCATACCAACCATTTTAACACCTCGTTTCGTTTTCCTTAATAAAATCTCTTCTAAGCTGACCACATGCAGCGTTTATATCTGAACCCATTTCTTTTCTTACAGTACACTCTATGCCGTTTTCTTTTAATATATAAGCAAATTTTCTTATTGCTTCTTTAGACGGTTTTTCATAGTTTTTTTCTGTAACTTTATTAACAGGAATCAAATTAACATGACAAAGCATCCCTTTAATAAGTTTTGCAAGTTCCAAAGCATTTTTTTCATTGTCATTTATTCCTTTTACTAAAGAATATTCAAAACTTATCCTTTTATTTGTTTTCTCAATATAATAATTGCACGAATTTAGCAATTGTTCAATACTATATTTATTTGCTATAGGCATTATTTCTTTTCTTGCAGAATCATTTGGTGCATGCAAGGAAATCGCTAAAGTGCTTTGAAGTTTTTTATCTGCTAATTCATAAATTTTAGGTACAATTCCTGAAGTAGAAATTGTTATATGCCGCTGACCTATATTAAGACCATATTCTGCATTTACTAAATTTATAAATTTAATTACATTTTCAAAATTGTCTAATGGTTCTCCACTGCCCATTAATACTATATTAGAAATTCTTTCATTTATTGTTTTTTGAGCTAATATAACTTGTGAAAGTATTTCTCCAGAAGTTATATTTCTGACAAGTCCATCTATTGTTGAAGCACAAAATTTGCAACCCATCCTGCAGCCAACTTGTGTAGATACACAAATAGAGTTACCATAATTATATTTCATTACAACACATTCTATCATGTTGCCATCTTGAAATTTCAAAAGATATTTTTCAGTTGAGCCATCTAAAGAGGAAAAGGAAGTTACTAAACTTGGGATTCCTATGTAAAAGGCTTTCTTTAACTTTTCCTTTGTTGCTTTAGGTATATTAGCCATTTCATCAAAATCCCATACATATTTATAAATACAATCAAAAACTTGTTTTGCTCTAAATTCTTTTTCTCCGTTTGTATTCATCCAATTTTTTAATTCAATCAAATCAAAATCTAGAATATTAGTCATTATATCACCTACCCATTTTCTTTAACTTGCAAATAAAAAATGCATCCATATTTTTGTTTGGCAATATAGTGACTGAGCCTTGCTCATTGTATACAATGTTTTCTTCATTTCCATAATTTAATTCAACTACTTTAAATTGTGGGTAGGTTTGTAAAAACCATTGTATATTTTCTTCATTCTCCCTTTTATTCAAGGTACAAGTTGAATATAATATAATCCCATGCTCTTTAACATATTTTTGTGCATTTGCCATAATATTTCGTTGTATTTTAACAATATCCTTTAATTCCTTTGAAGTTTTATTCCATTTTATTTCAGGCTTTTTCCTTATTATTCCAAATCCTGAACATGGTACATCTATTAAAACTCTGTCAGCTATAGCTGTATATTTTTCATCATAAATAGTACTATCCATTTTATTATAAACAATGTTTGTTATACCTAACCTATTTGCATTGTCCTTAACCAAGTTTAATTTATTTTCATGCAAATCAAAGGACATTACTTTTCCGCTGTTATTTAATAGTTCGGAAATATGGGTTGTTTTTCCGCCTGGAGCACTGCATAAATCAAGAACAGTCATGCCTTCTAAAAGTTCCATAGAAGGAGCTACAAGCATGGCACTCTCGTCTTGAACTGTAATATAACCATCAACAAATAATTTATTATCTTCTATATTTTTTCCTTTTGATATAGAAATAGCCTGGGGACAAACATATCCCTCTTCAATACTATATCCATTAGCTTCAAGTTGGTTGTATATACTTGAGTAATTTCCTTTAAGGCAGTTTACCCTAACAGAAACCTTTGGAACTTCATTTAACCCTTTTAAAATGGATATGGCTGTATTATAGGTATATTGTTTAATGAACATATTAACCATCCATGGCTCAAAGGAATATTCAAAACAAATTTTATCTATTTCTTTTGGGCTATTTACAAAATCAACATTTTTATTTCTTAAATAGTTTCTAATAACCCCGTTTACAAATTTTGAGGCACCTATCCCATTTTTTTTCTTTGTTATTTTTACAGCTTCATTAACTGCTGCGAATTCTGGAACTTTATCTAAATATTTTACTTGATAAATAGTTAATCTTAAAATATTTAATACTTCCTTGTCTAGAGCTTTTAAGTCCTTTTTAATAAAATATGACAAAATTTTATCGATAGTATATTTGTATTTTATTGTGCCATACACAATTTCTGTTGTTAATGCTCTATCCTTATTACTAAGTTCATATTTATTTAATAATTTACCAAGTATTATATTTGAGTAAGAGCCATCCATTAAAACTCTATTTAAAACTTCCAGTGCAACTTCTCTACTTTCTATCATTTAATTACCTCTATTTACTTTAGCGTTATTCCCTCTTTTATATTATTTCCTTTTATATATTCTTTTACCTCGATAGCTTTTTTACCAGGAAATTGTATTTTTTTAATTAAAATAACACCATCCTTTGAAGCAACTTTTATACCTTCTGCTGTTACCTTTATAATACTTCCAGGTGCTTTATCCGATTTTTCCTTTAATACCTCTACTTCATAAACTTTCATAATTACATTTTCATATTCACTAAAGGCAATTGGCCAAGGATAAAAGCCACGTACAAGACAAGAAATCTCCGTGCTGCTTTTGTTCCAATCAATTTTCGCATTTTCTTTTTTTATCATAGAAGCATATGAAGAAAGGCCGTCATCCTGTTTTATAGGTGTTATTTCACCCTTTACATATTTTTCAATAGTTTCTATAAGAAGCTTCGAGCCATTTTCCATTAAAATATCATGCAATTCTCCTGCCGTCATTGTATCAGTAATTTCAACCTCCTGCTTAAGAAGCATGTCTCCAGTATCAAGTCCTACATCCATTAACATTGTAGTGTTACCAGTAACCATTTCTCCCTTTACAATGGACCAATTTATTGGTGCTGCACCTCTGTACTTAGGAAGAAGCGATGCGTGAAGATTTATGCAGGCAAATTTCGGCAGCTCTATTATTTCCTTTGGTAGAATTTGACCAAAGGCAACTACGATTATAAAGTCTGGATTTATTTCCTTCAATACAGCAAGACTTTGTGCATCGTTTCTTATTTTTTCAGGTTGGTAAACTGGAATTCCTTCTTTTATTGCAAGTTCCTTTACTGGAGGGAAAGAAAGTTTATTTCCTCTTCCCTTAGGTCTATCTGGCTGAGTAAAAACCGCCTTAACATCATAGTTTTGTATAAGTTCTTTTAAGGATGGCACTGAAAAATCATTAGTACCCATAAATACTATATTCAAACTATTCCTCCACTCCTTCTTCAGATTCTACTTCCTCTGCTTTATCGATAAATAATATTCCATCTAAATGATCTAATTCATGACAAATAGCTCTTGCTAAAAGTCCTTCGCCTTCAATTTCAAAAGGTTCACCCTTTTCATTTAAAGCCTTTGCCTTAACATATTGAGGTCTATCAACAACCCTTTCATCTCCAGGTATACTAAGACAACCTTCCGTATCCAGTTCACTTCCATTAGCTTCAATAATTTCTGGATTAATAAGAATAATAGGGCCTTCACCTACATCTATTACAACAACTCTCTTTAAAATACCTACTTGAACTGCTGCAAGACCTACTCCATTTGCTTCGTCCATAGTTTCAATCATATCTTGTATTAAAGTTAAAAGCCTATCATTAAATTCAACTACCTTTTTACTTTTTTTCCTTAAAATTTCGTCACCAATTTTTCTTATATTTCTTAATGCCATTTCTAAATAACCTCCAAATTTACATTGTATTATAATAAGCTAACAGGATTTATATCTAAACTTACCCTTATTTCATTATAATCTGATTTTAAAATTTCATGAATACTTTTTTTTATATTTTCTGCCAATTCAATAGTTATTTCACCTTTTAATAAAATATGCCATCTATAAACTTCTTTTATTTTTGAAATCACAGAAGGACATGGACCAAGCATTTTAATTTTATCAAAATTATTTAAATCCATTTTTAACTTTAAGCCAATTTTCTCTGAATATTTTATTAATTCATCCTCTTTTTTACTTCCCATATTGATTAATAAAAGTTTAGTAAAGGGTGGATATTCCATTATTTTTCTCATACTGATTTCATTATCATAAAAGCCTAAATAATCATTGGCTGCCGCTGCTCTTATGGCAAGATTTTCTGGACTATAAGTTTGAATAATAACTTTTCCTTCTTTTGAACCTCTACCAGCTCTTCCTGCAACCTGACTTATAAGCTGAAAGGTTCTCTCTGAGGCTCTGTAATCTGGCAAATTTAATGTTAAATCAGCAGCAATTACACCAACTAAAGTAACATTTTTAAAATCTAACCCTTTTGCAATCATTTGTGTTCCAATTAATATATCAGCATTACCATTTTTAAAGCTTTCATAAATTTTTTCGTAATCTTCTTTACGCTTCGTAGTATCTGCATCCATTCTAATTGTTCTTGCACCTTTAAACTTTAGCTTTATTTCCTGTTCGATCTTCTCTGTACCTGCTCCAAAATATTTCACATATTTGCTATTGCATTTAGGACAGACTGACAAAGGTTTCATAGTTTTACCACAGTAGTGGCAAACAAGTTTTTTGCTATTATGGTGATACGTAAGCGATATATCACAATTATCACATTTAAATACATAGCCACATTCTCTACAAGAAACGAAAGTAGAATGTCCTCTACGATTTAAAAACAATATTATTTGTTCCTTTTTATTAAGGGCTTCTTCTATGTTAAATAAAAGGCTTCTGCTAAACATTGACTTATTTCCACTTAATAATTCTTGTCTCATATCTACAACCGTCATCTCTGGTAGTTTAGCACCATCTGCTCTTTCATTAATAGTAATAAGATCAAATTCATTATGCTTAGCTTTATAAAAGCTTTTAATATCTGGGGTGGCTGATCCTAAAATCAACTTACAACCCAATATATTACTTTTCATGATTCCTATTTCTACAGCATCATATTTGGGACTCACTTCTGATTTATAGCTGCTTTCGTGCTCTTCATCGATTACTATAAGTCCTAAATTTGAAAAAGGAAGAAAAATAGCAGACCTTGCACCAACGGCAACCTTAACTTTTTTATTTTTTATTCTAAGCCATTCATCATACCTTTCACCATCTGAAAGCTTACTATGAAAAACAGCAATATCTTTGCCAAATCTTCCTTTAAATCTTTCAACCATTTGTGGTGTAAGTGCAATTTCAGGAACTAAAATAATGGATTCCTTATTTTCTTTTATCATAAGGCTTACCAATTTCATATATATTTCAGTTTTCCCACTTCCAGTAATTCCATGTATTAAAAACTTATTTTTTTTACTAGTAGTTATGCGCGAAATTGCTGCTTCTTGTATAGTATTTAAAACTTTTTCTTCATAAGCTTCATAAACCTTACTATTAAATCTATTTAATATTTTATCTTCTGCTTTAAGTACATCATTTTTAATTAAAGTATTTATTGATGAAAGGGAAAAATCGAATTTTTTTGAAAGTTCACTTTTAGTATAAGTTCCATTATTAGCTTCAATAAATTCGTAAATCGCTTTATATGGATTTTTACTATATTTTAAAGAAAGCTTGTTATTTATAAAAACAAAAGAAGAAGTTTTTTGTTTCATCCCTTTTGTTATTCCTTTTGGTAAAAATAACTTTATACATTCTAAATATGTACAAATATATTTTTCCTTCATTTTTTTAATTAATGTAATATCTTCATTGGTCAACACTGTAAATTTATCGCAGATTTCTTTAATATACTTCATTTTATAATTTTCTTCAATATGCTCATATAATTCAAGAACATATCCATCAATAAATTTATTTCCTAATCCAAAAGGCACTTTTACCCTCTGACCTAAAGCTATATCGCTTAACATAATATCTGATATTTTATAAGTAAATATTTTATCAACCTGAGAAGCCTCATTATTTATTATTATTCCAGCATATTTATACAATTTATCACCTTATTTGAATATACAAAAAAGCGCATACTGCGCCTTTTAGTAACAAAATTTAATACCCGTTAATTAAATTGAAAAGTTCTCTTGCTACACATCTTTTAGTCATTTTTTCCAATTTTATCAATTTGCCATTTTTAGATAAAATCGTTACTAAATTATCTGCACTAGCAAATCCGGTGTCTGACCTTGTAATATCGTTAGCTACTACGTAATCTAAATTTTTCTTTTTTAGTTTATCCATAGCATTTTGTAATAAGTCGTTACTTTCTGCAGCAAAGCCGACTAAAATCTGCTTTGATTTTCTTTCGCCTAAAATTTTTAAAATATCTCTATCTTTTATAAAATCTATGGTTAATTGTGCTTCTTTCTTTTTAATTTTACTTTCAGAGTAAGCTTTGGGCTTATAATCCGCAACTGCCGCAGATTTTACTACTATATCACATTTTTCAAAACGAGATACTACTTCATCAAACATTTCTTCGTTGGTATTAACTTTTACTGTTTCTATCCCAAAAGGATCCGATAGAGAAGAAGGGCCTGATATTAAAGTTACTTCTGCACCTCTGTCCCTAGCTTCTTCTGCAACAGCATACCCCATCTTTCCAGTAGATTTATTTGTAATAAATCTAACCGGATCTATGTTTGCTATAGTAGGGCCTGCTGTTACTATTATTTTTTTACCTATTAGATCCTTTTTATCGTAAAGCATACTAGAAACTATTTCTGAAATGAGCTTTGAATCCGCTAATTTTCCTTTTCCCTCATCGCCACAAGCAAGCCTTCCACTAGAAGGTTCAATAAACTCATATCCTAAATCTTTTAATTTTTTAATATTTTGTTGCACAATTACATTGTTATACATATTTGTATTCATTGCCGGAGCAAATACAACCTTTGCCTTTGTAGCCATAATGGTAGTTGATAGCATATCATCAGCAATACCATTTGCAACTTTACCAATAATATTTGCTGTAGCAGGTGCAATAAGCATTATATCTGCTTTTTTTGCTAAGGATATGTGTTGAATTTCAAAGGATTTCGGCTCTTCAAACATGTCATAAATGACCATATTTTGACTTAATGACTGAAAACTTAATGGCGTCACAAATTGAGAAGATGATTCAGTCATAATAACATGAACATCTATATCCTTTTTCTTAAGATTACTTACTATATCTAAAGCTTTATACGCAGCAATCCCACCACAAACTCCTAAAACTACAGTTTTTTTACACATCTCTTTCTTCTACCTCTTCCGAATTTTCAAAAGTTAGCTTATTTTCATTTACTTCATTAATTGCTATAGTAAGCGGCTTATTTGAATCGATATCCATTAAAGGCTTTGATCCAGATATTATTTGTCTTGCTCTTTTTGAGGTTATAGCAACCACCGCATACCTATCTCCTGCTTTTTCTATTAACTGTACTATTGATGGATTAATCATTGAATTGTTCATTAATAATCCCCTCCTGTGAATTGTAAATTTTTTGTTCTACTCTATCTGCTCTGCATCTTTCTGCTATCAAAATTGACTCTATTTTGCTAACAGCATTTTCTACTGTATCGTTTATTACAGCATAATTATATTTTGAAATAAATGATATTTCCTTATAAGCGGATTTAAAACGTGTCATTAGAGATTCTGGTGTTTCACTACCTCTTCCACGTATTCTATTTTTAAGTTCTTCCATGGACGGAGGTAAAATAAAAATAAATACTCCTTCTTTATAGGCTTCTTTAACCTTTAAAGCACCTTGTATATCTATTTCTAAAATGACATCTTCTCCATTTTGAACCTTTTCCATAACATTAGATTTTGGTGTTCCATAATAATTACCATAGACTTCTGCATATTCTAAAAAATCATCTTTTTCGATTTTTTCCAGAAATTGATCCTTTGTTAAAAAATAATAGCTCTCACCATCTACTTCTCCATTTCTACTATTTCTAGTTGTTGCTGAAACAGATAAATTGAATTTATTTTTTTTCAAAAGAGCTTTACAGATTGTTCCTTTACCTGTACCTGAAGGACCGGATAAAACTATTAAAAGTCCCTTTTCTTTCATTATTCTTCAACCTCGTCTTCTATAGCCTCATCTTTCGAAGATAATCTATTTGCTACTGTTTCTGGTTGCACTGCTGAAAGGATAACATGATCACTATCTGTTATAATGACTGCTCTAGTTCTTCTTCCATAAGTAGCATCTATAAGCATTCCTCTATCTCTTGCTTCCTGAATGATTCTCTTTATCGGCGCAGATTCAGGACTAACAATAGCAACTAATCTATTAGCTGATACTATATTTCCAAACCCAATGTTTATTAATTTTATACCCATTAATATCCCCCTCTATTTTATTCAATATTTTGCACTTGTTCTCGAATCTTTTCTATTTCATTTTTAATGTTTAAAACTACATTTACAATATGTACGTCGTTTGATTTTGAAGCTATAGTATTTGCTTCTCTATTCATTTCTTGAACTATAAAATCTAATTTTCTTCCTACAGGCTCATTTAAGTTTAAACTATCTTCTAATTGAGCTATGTGACTTTTTAGTCTTACAATCTCTTCATCAACACATGCCTTATCACATAAAATTGCTGCTTCCATGGCTATTCGGTTTTCATCTATATTAAAATCTGAAAGCAATTGTGTTATTCTTTCATTAAGTTTTTGTTTATATTTATTAATGATGTCTTCCGAATTTTTTTCAATTTCCAATATAAAATTTGTTAAGTTGTTACACTTAACTATTATATCTTCCTTTAATTTCAAGCCTTCTTTTTTTCTCATTTCAACTAACACATCGATTGCTTTATCTAAAGTAACCTTTATATTTTCCCATATCTCTTCAAGGTCCTCTTCACCTTGTTCTACGGTAATAATATCTGGAAACTTAGCTATTAAACTTAATGATACATTGTCTTTAAGAGAATATCGCTCTTTTATTTCATTTAAACAATTAAAGTAATTATCACTTAAGTCTTTATTTAAAATTATATTTGTATTATCTGGCTTAAGAATTACTTGAGTTAAATATAAATCTACCTTACCTCTATTTATTTTCTTTTGAATTGCTTTTCTTATTTTATCTTCAAGAGAAATCAAATTTCTTGGAATTTTGATGCTTAAATCAAGATATCTGCTATTAACACTTTTAATTTCAATTGTAAAATTTCTTTTACTTGTTTCCTTAAATGCACGACCGTATCCAGTCATACTTTTAATCACGGTAAATCACCCTTCCACTTTGCCACCAAATTTATACTCTTAATTATATAATTTAACAATACAATAATTCAAGTACATTTTCAAATCTTAATGATTATATCATACTTTTAAATAAAAAAATAGAATAGAATTATTTTGATATTAATTTTAAATGTTGGACAATAGAAAGAAGTTGCGCACCTTTGGGGTTTGGGCGTGCCCATGTGATTCTTGAACAAACATTTTGCAGTCTTAAAATCTGAAATGATAAAAAGTGAAACGCATAGGGTTTTAATTGACAGTTGACAATGGACAATTGACAATTAAAACCCTATGCGTTATAATTTCTAAGGATTTTTATAGAGGCAACTTGCGTCGCCTTCTTAAAAAAATGCAAATCATAACCTGAGCCAAATTATCTAAAGCTCTAAAGTATTATACAAATTAATCCACCATTACCTTCATTAATTATTTTCTCTAAAGTTTTTTGAATTTTTATCTGGACATCTTCCGGCATTTTAAATAGCTTCTTCTGAAGCCCTTCCTTTACAACAACATCTAAAGACTTACCAAATATATTGCTCTCCCACATCTTAGATGGGTCGCTTTCAAATTGTTCAAGCAATGATTTTACTAATTCTTCACTTTCTTTTTCTGTTCCCATTATTGGAGAAATTTCTGTTTCTATATCAGCTCTTATAAAATGGAAAGAAGGGGCACTGGCCTTTAATCTAACTTCATACCTAGAACCATTTTTAACGATTTGAGGTTCTTCTAGTTTCATTTCAGTGAGCTGTGGTGCAACTAAGCCATAACCTGTATTTTTCACTTCATTTAATGCATCTGCTACTTTATCATACTCAACCTTTGCCTTATAGTAATCTTTTATAGTATATAAAAGTTCACTTTCACCTACAATATCTGTGCCACAATATTCGCTTAATACTTTATAAAACATCCCCTTTTCTGGTTTTAAATATACTCTAGCTGTACCGTTTCCCATATTCATCTCTTTAATTTCACCAAAATCTAGAAAATCTTCTTCCTTGCAGCTATTCATGCATTTATTTAAATCTCTAACCTTATCGATATTTTTAGACATTTTCTTAACTAAACCAATATAATTTTGCTTTAGCCAATGAGTAATTTCAAGTTTTTCTATCCATTCGGGCATATCAATATTTATTTCTTTTATTGGAAATTCTTTTAGTATTCTACTAAATACATTACCTATATGTTCTTCTGTCATATGCAGTACATCCATTATTTGAACAGGAACATCATATTTTTGTTCAAGTTCTTCTTTTAATACTATAGTTTCTGGATCAGATGCTTTAGTTGTATTTAACAATATGATAAATGGTTTATTTATAACCTTAAGTTCAGCTATAACCCTTTCTTCTGCTTCCAAATATTCTTCTCTATCTATATCTGTAATGGAGCCATCCGTTGTAATAACAAGTCCAATCGTTGAATGCTCATTAATAACTTTTTTAGTTCCAATTTCAGCAGCTTCTTCAAAAGGAATTTCATGGTCATACCAAGGAGTACTAACCATTTTATCCTTTTCTCCTTCTTTATAGCCTAAAGCTCCTTTAACTATATAACCAACACAATCAACAAGCCTAACCTTAAATTTAATACCCTCAGCTAATGTGATTTCAACAGCTTCATTAGGTATAAATTTAGGTTCTGTAGTGTGAATTGTTTTTCCAGATGCACTTTGTGGAAGTTCATCTTTAGCCCTTTCCTTTTTGTACGAATTTTCTATGTTTGGCAAAACCATAAGTTCCATAAATCTTTTAATAAAGGTCGATTTACCCGTTCTTACCGGTCCAACAATACCAACATATATATCTCCCTCTGTTCTTTCTGCGATGCTTTTATATATATCATAATTTTCCAAATTCTCACCCCACTACTTAAATATTAGTATATATATATAAGTAGTGATGGCATTTTATTACTTAAAACTAAAAATCAATTAATTCTTTAATTATTTCTAAAAGAGAATATGCACATTCTTTTGCTAAATTTAAATTTTCTCTTTGTTCTTCTATTAATTCTGTAAAGAGCGTAAGCTCTATCATTCCTATAATTCCATTTAATGGTGTGCGAATTTCATGATTTAAGTTCTCTAAAAATTGTATCTTATGATTGCTACTTTTAAAACACATTGAGGACATATTCTTATTTTCTTCTAAGTTATACATATCTATTATTGTAACTAATGCATATCTTTTATTATTAAGTGCCATTTGATTAATATGTAACTTTATATATATTTTGTACTCATCTTTATTTTTCAAAGTAGTTATAATTATTTCTTCTTGAAAAGAACTTTCACCTTGAACAATTGCTTTTTTTAATAGCAAATTCATATTGCAGCTTCTGCAGCTTTCCGTTAAGCCACATTTACATGTATTATTAACTATTGATTTACAACATATGCTGTTCCCAAAAAAAATTCCTACAAATTCATTACTACTTTTTTTCAACCATTTTAATGCTGTCTTGTTAGCCTCAATAATTTTATAATCTTCATCAATTAATAACATTCCCATAGGTGAATTTAAAAATATACTTTCAAATCTATTTTTATCATTAATATCATTCCCGCTACTTGTCATTTGTTTTCACCCCTTAAATTAGACCCTATCCCCATTATTTAAAGAAATTTTTTTCAATATTTTTTTTGCATAACTATTATTTATATTTTCTATAACAATTTTCTCAAGTAAAATAATAGCCTCATCTATTCTTTCGTTTTTTATGAAAAAAGTAATTAATTTTTTTAAAATTCTATGATAAATCTTCTTCAAAATCAATTGCTGATTATAGCTCCAAATATAACCTTCCTTTTCAAACAAATCACCTTTATATAATTGAATTAGTTCAATTGCTTTTCTATAATTACTTTCATCAATATTTGTTAAACTATTACTTAATTGTTCAAATTTTTCTCTATCGAAATTTACATTTTCCATTTTCATTTTGTAATATCCGCAAGAATACGAAATTTTTATTTCGCTGCCAATTTTAGATAAGGACTTTCTAATTCTACTCATTGCCGTTTGCATATTAGCAGATGCCCTTCTATATTCAAAATCAGACCATAAGGTATCAATTATTTCATCTTTATGAATACTTTTCCCAATATTGTGAAGTAAAAATGCAAAAAGCTCTGCATTTTTAGAACCTTGCCACTTTACTTGTTTGTTTCCTTTATGAACATCCATTTTCCCAAATACTGAAATCTTCAAAATGCTACTTTGACATCCTTTTTTGCATTTATATCTATTTATTGACTTTTCAAGTCTTTCATAACTTACTGGCTTTAAAATATAATCCATAGCATTAATTTCAAAAGCAGCTACAGCATAACTAGAATCTGATGAAATCAAAATAACTCCCACATCTGAATGCAGTTCCTTGATTTTTTCAGCTAATTTCAATCCATTAATTTTAGGCATTTCGATGTCGATAAAAGCAATATCAGGTTTGATTTTTTTTATATCACTTAATAAATGTTCTGGTTCAGTATATTTATAAACAGTATTTTCAGTGAAATTAGTTTCTATCATACTGCTTAACATTTCAACGTTAACTGCTTCATCATCAATTACAATAATTGTATCCATATATGCCTCCGTTTAAGTCACAAATTAAGTATGTATCATTATATAATATTTTTATGAAAAGGTTTATATTTAAAATTTTACCAATACGTATACTTGCTTTAATTATAGCAATTTATTCTTACAAAATTCTTACACGAATTATTAGATATAAAAAAAGATGATTTATACAAAAACCATCTTTTTTATACTTTTAGTGCATTTCGTTTTTCTTTTCCCTTACCATAAGATCCATTACTACTGCTTTTATGTCTTTATCAGTAAATAACAATTTATAGAGCGTATCTGTAATAGGCATATATACATCTAACTTTTCTTTTAATTCATAAAATGCTTCACAAGCCTTTACTCCTTCAACTACCATGCCTACTTTATCACAAGCTTCCTTTGCAGAAAGCCCCTGCCCAATAAGTATACCAGCACGCCTATTTCTACTGTGCATACTTGTACAGGTTACTATAAGATCTCCCATTCCAGTCAAACCATAGAAGGTTTCTTGATTTCCACCAAGTTTGGTTCCTATTCTTATTATTTCGCTCATTCCTCTAGTCATTAATGCTGCTTTAGAGTTATCTCCATATCCTAATCCATCACATATTCCGGCAGCTAAGGCAATAATATTTTTTACAGCACCGCCAATTTCGATTCCTATCAAATCGTCATTAGTGTAAACTCTAAAGTTTTTAGTAGTAAATAAGTCTTGAACAATATATGCAAATTCCATTTGTTTAGATGAAACAACAACTGTTGTAGGCATATTTATTGACACTTCTTCTGCATGAGTTGGTCCAGATAAAATTACTGCTGGATTGTTTGGAAGCACTTCATTTATAATTTCAGATAACCTTAAATTAGTCCCTTCTTCAATACCTTTTGCAGTTGATATAATAATTTGATCATCCTTTACCCAACTTTTCAATTTCATACAAACTTCACGAATAGCAAAAGAAGGAACTGAAAGAACAATATACTTTGCCCCATTTATTGCTTCACCCATGTCATATACTGCTGAAATATTTTGTGGTAAAGATAAGTCCTTAAAAAACTTACTGTTTCTTTTATTTATATTTATATCATCGATTATATCTTTATTTCTATCCCATACATTTACATCGTAACTTTTACCTGCTAACAAAATAGCAAGAGCAGTTCCAAAACTACCGCCGCCAATAAAAGTAACCTTAGCCATATTACTCTTTCCTTTCTCTAAATATAGTTTTTATTCCTGTACCAGAAAAATCAAAACTTTCTCTCAGTTTATTTTCTAAATATCTTTGATAAGAAAAGTGTAGTGCATCTGGGTCATTTACAAAAAACACGAAGGTTGGCGGCTTTGAACCTATTTGAGTTACATAATATATTTTTAATCTTTTAAGTGCAACTACAGGAGGCTCTTTCATTAAAACAGCTTTACTTACAATTTCATTTAAAACTCCAGTGGATACTCTCTTTGAATAATTTTCATAACATTTTTTAGCTTCTATCAATACTTTATTAACTCTTTGCCCAGTTTTAGCTGATATAAACAAATATTGTGCATATGCCATGAAAGATAATTTATATTGGAGCTTTTGCTTAAATGAATTCATTGTTTTATCATCTTTTTCAATCAAATCCCATTTATTAACGATAACTAAAATAGCCTTATTTAATTCGTGAGCATAACCAATTATTTTTTCATCCTGATCACTTAACTCTTCAGTTGCATCTACCATTAAAACGCAAACATCAGCTCTTTCTATAGCTGCTAAAGTTCTAATTACACTATATCTCTCTATTTCTTCTTTAACCTTACTTTTTCTTCTTAAACCAGCAGTATCTATTAGTATAAACTTACCATATTCGCTTTCTAAATAGCTATCTATAGCATCTCTAGTTGTTCCGGGAATATCGCTAACAATAACTCTTTCCTCACCAAGCAATCTATTAATGAGGGATGATTTACCTACATTTGGCTTTCCAACCATAGCCATTTTTATGTATTCTTCTTCTTCATCCGAAGTTCCTAAATTTTTGAAATTTTCAACTACCATATCTAGCATATCTCCTAGCCCAAGAGCCTGAGAAGCAGATATTGTAACCGGTTCTCCAATGCCTAAGTTATAAAATTCAAAGGCATTAGCTTCATCTAACTGCTTATCTATTTTATTTACAACGAGAACTACAGGTTTTTTAGACTTTCTAAGCATTAATGCCACTTCATTATCAGCATCTGTAAGACCTTGTTTTCCATCTACAATAAAAATAATTACGTCTGCTGTTTCTATTGCCATTTGTGCTTGACGTCTCATTTGAGCTACTATGATATCATCGCTTTCAGGTTCTATTCCACCTGTGTCAATAATTGTGAAATAATTATTTAACCATTCTGCTTCTGCATATATTCTATCTCTTGTTACTCCAGGTGTGTCTTGAACTATTGAAATTCTTTTACCTGCTAATTTATTGAATAATGTTGATTTCCCAACATTCGGCCTTCCAACTATCGCTACTATCGGTTTACCCATTTTTATTCCTCCCTAACATTACTATTAATAAGCTGCACTAAATCTTCTCCGGTATAATCACAAACTAATATTTTTTTATCCAATTCTTTTTCAATATCACTAACTGTAATGTCATCAAGAAAAATTTCACTATCAGCCTTTAACATGTTTTTAGGTATTATAATAAATTCGCCTAATTTTTCTGTTTTTAAAGCTTCAATTATATCAGTTCCTGTCAAAAGTCCAGCAACTGTAATAGTTTCTCCAAAATACTTATTTAAAACCTTTATAGTATTAATTTTGATATTTTCATTTTCTTCAGAAATTAATTTAGCAGCTGTTTCTATTTCATTATAAGCTGAAACTCCAGTCACCATGGTAAAAGAACCTTTACCGTATTTGTTAAGCATTTTAAGTGAATTTTCAATATTGTATCTGAAAATTCGTATCATACCTATTCCATCTTCTAGTTGTTCAAATTTTCCATAAAACTTCATATCGGGAACATCAATCTTTGCCATAACATAAAATTCATCTGATAATCTGATGAATGGACTGTTAATTTCTTTCATAAATTTTTCTTGTAAATTTTTAATTTGATTAATTTCTTCTAAAGCCGTGTATTCGTTATATGGTTCCATATCAAATAATCCGTCTCTAAATTTTGTTACTCCTACAGGAACTCCTGCAATATTTTCTACATAAGGATAAAAACTATATAAATCAAGTACTGTTTTTTGAAGTTCTTTACCGTTATTTACTTTTGGGCATAAAACAATTTGACAATTCATTTTTATGCCACCATCAGCTAACTTTTTAAGTCTTTCCATTATGTTATCTGCAAACCTATTGTTAAGCATCTTGCTTCTAAGCTTACCATCTGTAGTATGCACTGACACATTTATTGGACTTATTTTATATTTTATAATACGATCTAAATCTTCATCCGTTAAATTAGTTAAAGTAATAAAATTTCCTTGTAAAAAAGAAAGTCTTGAGTCATCATCTTTAAAATATAAAGAATCTCTCATTCCTTTTGGCAATTGATCAATAAAGCAAAATATGCAGTTGTTTCTACAGCTTTTGGCTTCATCCATAATTGCTTCATGAAATTCTACACCTAATTTTTCATCGTAGTCTTTTTCAATTTCAAGCTCCCATATTTCACCGTCTGATTTTTTTTCAACTTCAATTAATACATATTCATCACACATCAAAAACCTGTAATCTATAATATCTCTAACTTCTTTATTATTTATTTTTAATATTTTATCCCCAGCTTCTAAGCCTAGTTCGTAAGCTATACTGTCTTTATATATTTTTGAAATAACAGTGCTCATTTTCCGCTCCTAAATTTTACAGTTTTTTTTATTATACCACGTTGTTATATTACATTAATAACTGGCTTTAGTCAAGGAACAAATAATTAAAAGGGACCAAAATGGCCCCTTTTAATTGAACTATATTTTATACATTTAAATCTATTTGTTCACCAGTTTCTAAATATATTGTCCATTCACAAATATTCGTAGCATGATCTGCAATTCTTTCAAGATATTTGCAAACAAACAAAAATTGTGCTGCTTGATTTATAGTCTTAGGATTATCCATCATTAATAATATTAATTCACTAAACACTTGCCTGTAAATAGCATCAATTTCGTCATCCTTTTTACAAATTTCATATGCTCTTTCGATATCTCCTTCTACATATGAATCTAAAGCTTCCTTAATCATTGCCTTTACTAATTCACCCATTCTAGGAATGTCCACTAACATTTTAACATGAGTATCATTTTTTATTTTTTTTGTTATTTTAGCTATATCCACAGCATGATCTGCCATTCTTTCAAGATCAGTAACTATTTTTGTAGCAGTAAAAATGTTACGTAAATCTACAGCTAAAGGCTGCTGCATAGCTATAAGCCTAATTGCCTTATTTTCAATTTCTTTTTGCATATTATTAACATTTATATCTGTATCGATAATTGATTGTGCCAGTTCTAAATCTTTATTTACTAATGATTCAATGGAAAGATAAATCTGTTTTTCAACCATGCTTCCCATTTTTAAAAGATCAACATGGAGCTCTTCTAAATGCGAGTCAAATACTTTTCTTGGCATTAAATTCACCTCATCTATTTTTAATTTTCATATTAACCGAATCTACCAGTTATATAATCTTCAGTTCTTTTATCTCTAGGTTTATAAAATATTTCTTCTGTTTTTCCACTTTCTACAACTTCTCCATTTAGGAAAAATGCAGTGTAATCTGAAATTCTTCCTGCCTGCTGCATATTATGCGTTACTATTATTACCGTATAATTTTTCTTTAATACATCCATTAGTTCTTCAATCTTAGATGTTGAGATTGGATCTAAGGCAGAAGTTGGTTCATCCATTAACAAAACTTCAGGCTCAACAGCTAAGGTTCTTGCAATACAAACCCTTTGCTGCTGTCCTCCAGAAAGACCTATAGCACTTTTCTTTAATCTATCTTTAACTTCTTCCCAAAGTGCTGCACCCTTTAAACTTTTTTCAACTATTTCGTCAAGTTTACTTTTATTTTTAATGCCATGTATTCTAGGTCCATAGGCAATATTGTCGTAAATCGACATAGGAAAAGGATTAGGTTTTTGAAAAACCATTCCAATTCTTTTTCTTAAATGTATTTCATCATAGTCTTTATATATGTTTTTACCTTCAAAAATAACTTCTCCTTCAATACGAACAGAGTCAATTAAATCGTTCATTCTGTTAATTGTTCTTAGAAATGTAGATTTCCCACAACCTGAAGGACCTATTAATGCTGTTACAGAGTTTTTTTTCATATCTAAATTAATCTTTTTAAGAGCTTGAACATTTCCATAATATAAGTCTAAATCTTTTGTAGTAATTATGCCCACTTTTTTTCCACCCTACTTTCCACTATATGAATTATATATTTTTTTACCGATTATTCTTGCTAAGAAATTAAATAACAATACCATTATAACTAAAACCGCAGAAGAACCTGTTGCAATTTTTGTAGCATCCGGAACTATTCCTTCTGAGTTAAGGCTCCAAATATGCACTGCTAAAGTTTCAGCTGGTCTAAAAATACTAAATGGAGAGCTATTATTTGTTAAGCTAAAATTTGAATAATTTAAAATCGGTGCACTTATACCTGATGTGTATAATAATGCAGCTGCTTCACCAAAAACTCTTCCAGAAGCCAATATAACACCAGTTAAAATTTGCGGCATAGCAGAAGGAAGTATTACCTTTTGAATAGTTTGCCATTGTGATGCACCTAATCCTATACTTGCTTCTTTTACTTTTGCAGATGAAGCTTTTATTGCACTTTCACTCACTCTAGTCATAGATGGCAAATTTAAGACAGTTATTGCCAATGCACCGGATAACATTGTATATCCCCAGTGTGTCATCGTAACAAAAACTAAAAGTCCAAATAAACCAACAACAATTGAAGGAAGCGAAGCCATTGTTTCAATACAAATACTAATTATTTCTAGCAACTTACCTGGTAAAACATATTCTGCAAGATAAATTCCTGCACCTACTCCAATAGGAATTGTAATAATTAATGATAAAAACAGCATATAGAATGAATTAAACAATTCTGGTCCAATTCCTCCGCCAGCTTGAAGTATTTGAGGATCGCTAGTCAAAAAATGAATATTAAGAGAATCTCTTCCATTATAAATAATATATCCGATAAAAGCAACCAATAATCCAACTATTAAAATAGAAATAATATAGAGTATTACGGTTACTATTTTGTCCACTCTTTTTGCATTCATTATATATTACTCCTTTTCCCAAAAAATCTTATTATAACTATAAATATAAATGACATTAATAATAACAATAAAGCTAATGACCAAAGTGCATCGTTCCAAGGAGTATTAAAGGATGTATTTGCCATATCCATAGTTAAAACGCTTGTTAATGTAATAGTTGGTGATGTTACACCATTCGGAAACTTTATTGTGTTTCCGATAACCATTTGAACAGCAAGTGCCTCACCAAATGCTCTTGCTAAGCCTAAAACAATACTAGTTAATATTCCATTTTTACAAGCAGGAATAATTACTCTATAAATTGTTTGCCATCTTGTAGCTCCAAGTCCATAAGATGCTTCAATATAATCATGTGGCATAGTTTTAATTGTGTCAGAAGATATACTCACAATTGTTGGCAATACCATTATACTTAAAACCAAAATACCAGTTAATAAACTAAAACCCACACCACCAAATGCCTTTCTAATAAATGGTACTAATACTATTACGCCTACCCATCCATAAACAACAGATGGAATTCCAGCAAATAATTCTAAAGAAGGCTTTAAAAACCTATCACCAAATTTAGGTGATATTAAATTCATAAAAATCGCTAGTGCAATACTTATAGGTGCACTTATAATAATTGCTCCTATAGAAACCAAGGTAGATCCTACTATAAAAATCAAAGCACCATATTGTGGAGTTGCTGCACCGGGCTTCCAATCTGATGAAAATAGCAGTTTAAAAAGTGAGATATGATCTACCGTAAAAGTTTGTATTCCTTTTGTAGCTATAAAAATTATTATGGATAAAGTCAAAACAACTATTAATAATCCACAAAATGTAGCATATCCTTTACCAAGATACTCGGTTTTTATTTTTTGCAGCAAGCTTCTTTTTTCCATACAATCATCCTTTTTTCCTATTTTATCGAATATAGACTGGGCGAAAAACGCCCAGTCTCATAATTACTTTGTAACTTTCATGTCGCTTGAAGGAATATATCCTAATTTTTGAACTACAGCTTTGTTATCACTACTCATGATGTAATTGATAAACGCTTTTGCAAGTCCTGTAGCAGGTCCTTTTGTATACATATGTTCATATGACCAGAAAGGATATTTTCCATCTTCTATGTTTGCATTTGTTGCTGCAACGCCATCAATTTGAACTGCATTAATATCTTTTGTAACATCAGCAGTTAAGTAAGACATTGCAAGATAACTTATACTTCCACCAGTACTAAGCATTGCATCTTTAACTGCTCCGCTTGAATCTTGTGTTGTACCTATAGAATCATTTTCAGCAACTCCAGTTGGAAGGAAAGTATCTGCAAATGTAGCTCTTGTACCAGATGAACTTGGTCTATGAACAACATTGATTTTTAAATCTTGTCCGCCAACATCTTTCCAGTTAGTTATTTTTCCTGTAAATATATCTTGAACTTGTTGTT
>JAJXWJ010000026.1 GCA_021781655.1 Bacillota bacterium
TGAACAGAATAGGTTTTTTACCAAATAAAAATAGTGTAGAAGATGTATATAAAATAAGCAAATTGTCAAACCTTGAAGTAGAAGGATTGTTTTCTCACTTTTCCACTGCAGACGAAGAAGATAAAAATTTTGCAAAGGAGCAATTTGAAAAGTACAATTGGTTTTACAGTAAGTTAAAGGAGTTAGACATAAGAGTTAGGCTTAGACATATTGCCAATAGTGCTGCTATTATAGACCTTCCAAACACTCATCTAGATGCTGTAAGGCCAGGAATTATTATTTATGGTTATTATCCTTCAGAAGAGGTAAGCAAGGATAAAATAAATTTAAAACCAGTTATGACTTTAAAAACAAATATTATACACATAAAAAACGTAAAAAAAGGGGAATGTATAAGTTATGGGAGAAAGTTTCAGTGTGAAAGAGCTTCTAAAATAGCTACATTGCCTGTAGGGTACGCTGATGGGTATACAAGGCTTTTGTTTGGAAAAGCTAAGGTTATTATAAACGGTAAATTTGCCCCTGTAGTTGGCAGGATTTGCATGGATCAGTGCATGGTGGATATTACAGATATTGACGGAGCTAAAGTAGGAGACGAAGTTATTTTAATGGGTGAAGAAAACAATTTAAAGTTTAATGCAGATGACATAGCCGATTTGATTGGGACTATAAATTACGAAGTAGTATGCATGATTGGTAAAAGGGTACCAAGGATATATATATCAAATGGTAACGTGATTAAAATAAGGAACTACGTGTAATATTTTCTTCAAAAAATACTATTAGAAATTTTGCAAATCCTTTGACATATTGACGAATTTTAATTTATAATTTATATATACATATTTTCGTTTTAGAATATAGGAGGTATAGATTGTCTTATGTCAAGTTCAAGGAAATTAGTAGTAAATCTTTCAGATACATTATTTAATGAGTTTGATAAGGCATTAAGCCAAGATTGCAAAAAAAGAAGTGAATTTATTCGTGAAGCAATAATATTATATATTGAAGAAAAGAAAAAACTTATTCTAATTGAGGAAATGAAAAAGGGTTATACAGAAATGGCAGAATTAAATTTAGAGTTATGCGAAATAGGATTCTGTAATGATGTATCTCAGTTAAAAGAATATGAAGTTAAGCTTTCGGAGAGTGATTTTCCAGATGACGATGGTGGTGAAAAGAGGAGATATATTTTATGCTGATTTAAGTCCTGTTGTAGGATCAGAGCAAGGTGGAATAAGACCTGTAATTATTATACAAAATGATGTTGGAAACAAGTATAGTCCTACAGTAATTATATCGGCAATTACGTCACAGATAAATAAGGCAAAGCTTCCTACTCATGTTGAGATTTCTTCTGAAGAGTATGGATTAAATAAAGACTCTGTAGTTTTGCTTGAACAAATAAGGACATTAGATAAAAGAAGACTAAAAGAAAAAATTGGGCATATGACTGATACCGATATGGAAAAAGTAGATAGTGCTCTTTTAGTTAGTGTTGGATTAAGTTGTGAATAATTTATATAAAATGGTGTCCGAGCCTAAGGATACCATTTTTGTGTGTTTTTTCATTTTATAATATTAATGCATATTTATTTTAAATAAATAAAAAAATATATATAAATATGAAAATAAATGTGTTATTATAATTACATAAATAAGCTACACTTTTTATATGAAATACAACCAAATAATACGACTTAAAATTAAAAAGTAAAGCATATATAAAATTAATTTAAAGATGGAGGTAATAGTATGGAAAATAAAGTAGCACAATTGAAAGAAATTGCTTCAAGGGTTAGAAAAAATATTGTAAGTATGATAGCAGAATCAGGTTCAGGTCACCCAGGTGGTTCTCTTTCAGCAGTAGAAATATTAGTAACATTATATTTTAATGAAATGAATGTAAATATTGAAGCACCAAAAGATGAAAATAGAGATAGATTCGTACTTTCTAAAGGACACGCTGCACCAGCTTTGTATAGCGTTTTAGCAGAAAAAGGATTTTTTGATAAAAGCGAGTTGAATAAACTTAGAAAGACTGGGGCTATGCTGCAAGGACATCCTAACATGACCTACACAAAGGGAGTAGATATGTCAACTGGTTCTTTAGGTCAAGGTATTTCGGCTGCAGTTGGAATGGCTTTAGCAGGTAAAATAGATAAAAAAGCATATAAGGTTTTTGCATTATTAGGAGATGGCGAGCTCGAAGAAGGTCAAGTATGGGAAGCAGCTATGGCAGCAGCTCATTATAAACTAAATAACTTAATTGCTTTCGTAGATAATAATGGACTTCAAATAGATGGAAAATGTGAAGATGTAATGAATCCTGCACCAATTAGCAACAAATTTGAAGCTTTTAACTGGAATGTTATTTGCGCTGATGGTCACGATTTTACAGCTTTAATGGATGCTATAAAGGAAGCTTATAAGGTAACTGATAAGCCTACAGTTATAGTATGCAAAACTGTAAAGGGTAAGGGCGTAAGCTTTATGGAAAATGAAGCAGGCTGGCATGGAACTGCACCAAATAAAGAACAATGCGAAAAAGCTATTGAAGAACTTAGTATATAAGGGGGAGAGAAAATGGGAAATAAGATTGCAACAAGAGAAGCATATGGTAAAACTTTGGCAAAGATAGGACTAGAAAACGAACAAATTGTAGTTTTAGATGCAGATTTATCAAAATCCACTAAAACTGCTGATTTTAAAAATGTTTGTGCAGATAGATTTATAAATATGGGAATAGCAGAAGGAAATATGATGTCTGTTGCAGCTGGTCTTGCAGCAGCAGGGAAAACCGTTTTTGCAAGTACCTTTGCTATTTTTGCAGCAGGCAGAGCTTTTGAGCAGATTAGAAACTCTATTTGCTATCCTAAATTAAATGTTAAGGTATGTGCAACGCATGCAGGTATAACTGTTGGTGAAGATGGTGCTTCCCATCAATCGGTAGAAGATTTAGCTTTAATGAGAAGTATTCCAAATATGACGGTTATTAGCCCAAGTGATGCAGTTGAAACTGAAGCAACTATAAAAGCTGTAGCACAGTATAACGGACCATGTTACGTGAGACTTGGAAGACTACCTGTTAATATTGTAAATTCTAATTCAGATTATAAATTTGAAATAGGTAAGGGTGTAACTTTAAAAGAAGGAACTAAAGCAACTATAATTGCTACAGGAATAATGGTAGATGAGGCGATTTTAGCTAGTGACATTTTAAAAGCAGAAGGCATTGATGTTAGAGTTATAAATATTCATACTATAAAGCCTATTGATAAGGACATAATAATAAAAGCTGCTAAAGAAACTAAGGTTATTATTACAGCTGAAGAACATAGCGTTATTGGAGGCCTTGGCTCAGCGGTTTCAGAGGTTACTAGCGAAGAGTATCCTGTTCCAGTTTTAAAGGTAGGCTTAATGGATACCTTTGGTGAAAGCGGAAAACCAATGGAGCTTCTTAAAAAATATAATTTAACTGCAGAAGAAATAGCATGTAAAGTTAGAAAAGGAATTTCCATGCTATAAAATAATGAGGTGTGCTATGAAAATACTAAAAGAATATTTGATTATTACTTTAGGGTTTATAATAGTCGCAATTGGAATTACATTGTTTTTAGAGCCAAATAAAATTGCTGGCGGAGGGGTAATGGGATTAGCTATTATTATCAATAGCTATTTTAAGTACCTCTCCGTAGGTCTTTTAATGACTATATTAAATACTTTATTATTTATAGTCGCTTTTTCTGTTATTGGAGGAAAATTTGGTGTTAAAACGGTATATTCTAGTTTTGGACTTTCCCTAGCCGTACTTGTAATAGATAAGTTTAAATTTACTCAGGCTATTACAACAAATTTGATGCTTGCAACAATTTTTGGAACTTTAATCAGTGGAATTGGCATGGGCATAGTATTTAATCGAAATGCATCTACTGGTGGAACAGATATACTAGCAAAAATAATCAATAAGTTTTTTCATATTGATATAGGTAAGGCTTTGCTTTTGGTAGATTTAGCTGTAACCTTGTGGGCAGGGTTTGCTCTTGGCCCAGATATAGGTATGTATTCGCTTCTTTCGGTAATAATAACTGGATTTACCATTGATAATGTTATTGAAGGACTTAACAAGTGTAAGCAAATTATGATTATAAGCAGAAAAAACAATGCTATTTGTGAATATATTATTAAAGATTTAGATAGAGGATGCACTCTTTTAAACGGTGTAGGAGGATATACTTCAAAAGAAACTTTGATATTATATACTGTATTAAATAGGAACGAGTTTATTAAGCTAAAGCAATATATAAAAGAAATTGACCCCAATGCATTTATTACTATAAGCGATGCTCATGAGGTTTTAGGTGAAGGCTTTAAAAATATTATTGGTGAAGATTAATTTATTCGTATTGAAAGAAAACGATAGTCATGATAGAATTTACTTTATATGAATATTTTACAGCTAGTAAACTTTACGTTAATTTATTAGTATATAATGTGTATAATATACTAAAATTAATTTTGTTATTTAAATTGTTGTGTTATAATAAAAAACATGCAAGAAAGAAATTTGTAGAAATTTTATTTGTTGGGGAGAAAAAAATATGATTGAATTTAGAAATGTCAGCAAAATATATGGAAATGATGTTGTTGCAATTTCCAATGTTAACTTAACTATCGATAAGGGCGAGTTCATTTTCCTTGTTGGACCAAGTGGAGCAGGAAAATCTACTATTATTAAGCTTCTTACAAAGGAAATTGAACCTACATCAGGAAGTATAGTAGTTAGCGATATCGATATAACGCAATTAACAAGAAATAAAATTCCATATTACAGAAGAAAGATAGGAATGATTTTTCAGGACTATAAGCTTATACCTACCCTTAATATTTATGAAAATGTTGCCTTTGCTTTAAGGGTAATAGGTGCAAGTCATAAAGATATAAAAAAGAAGGTTCATCTCGTATTATCTTTGGTGGGACTATCAGATAAGTATAAGGACTTTCCTACTCAGCTTTCTGGTGGAGAGCAGCAAAGAGTTGCAATTGCAAGAGCTATTGTAAATAACCCTACAGTTTTAATTGCGGACGAGCCTACTGGAAATCTAGACCCAGATACAGCTCAAGAAATAATGAACATAATTAGTGACATTAATAGAGCTGGTACTACTGTTTTGATGGCTACCCATGCTAGGGACATAGTAAATGATATGAAAAAGAGAGTTATTGCTATAGAAAACGGAATGTTGGCAAGAGATGAAGAAAGGGGTAGCTACAATTATGAGGATTAGTACATTAAACTTATTTGTAAGAGATGCGTTAAAAAGCCTTAGACGTAATACTACTATAAGTATTGCCTCAGTTGCAACTGTTATGGCTACACTATTTGTTTTAGGTGCATTTCTTTTGTTCTTATTGGATGTTAAAATTGCAATTACTGGCGTTGATTCACAATTAGAAATAAACGTATATCTAACAAATAACATAAAAATTACCGATCAACAAAATATATACAACAAAATTAAAAGTGCTAGCGGAGTAACTAGTGTAACCTTTAAAAGTAAAGCACAAGCTTTAGCTGATTGGAAAAAAGAGCTAGGAAGTAAAAATCAAAATTTAATAGCAGGAATGGAAAGCGACAATCCGCTTCCAGATGCTTATGTAATAAAAGTAAATGGACCTAATGATGTTCCTAAAATAGTTTCATATATTAAAGGTTTGCCTGGTATAGAACAAATTAGTGATGGGCAAAGTTATGCCCAAAAACTATCTATAATTACCGGTACAATTCAATGGATTGGAGTAGTGCTATTCATTATACTTATTGCTGTATCACTATTTTTAATTAGTAATACTATAAGGCTTACGGTGTATTCAAGACGTAGAGAAATAAGTATAATGAAGTATATAGGAGCTACAGATTGGTTTATTAGGTGGCCTTTCATTTTTGAAGGTATGATTATTGGCTTTATGGGAGCAGTTTTGGCTGTAATTGCAGTATATCTTTTATATAATTTTGTTTACGACAAAATGACTTCTAACAGCCTTACTATGTTTATGACCTTTATTCAGCCTTCCTTTGTATTAACAACTATGTCCTGGGGATTTGTACTAGTGGGCATAGTAATAGGTGCTATTGGTAGTACCATAGTTATTAGAAAATTTTTATTGGTATAAAAATATGGCATGCAAGACAAAAGTTTTGTGTGCCGATTTTTTTACACAAAACAAAAAGAAATATGTTTTTTATTTTAACTAATGTTATAATTAACTCATATTTACATAAAAATAAACAGAGAGGTGTAGACATTGAATAAAAGCAAAAAAATTTGGATTGCAGTTACAGTAGCGTTAATAGTTGTTACGAACATAGGAACTTATTTTTTAGGACCGATAATTTCAGAGAATTTGCCTTTTGGTAACGTTATAATCGATAGAAATTTATATAATGAAGTTGCACAGTTTCAGAAGTTATTTTTAGTAAAAAGTGAGCTTGAAGCTTATTATAGTGGAAAAATAAATGAAAATAATCTTGTTACTGATGCAATTAAAGGAATGACTAATAGTTTAAACGATCCTTATACGGTATTTATGGATCAAAGTGAAACTAAAGCCTTTAATTCTGAAATTCAAGGTCAGCAGTATGTTGGGATAGGAGCACAGGTTAGCACAAAAGGAAATAATATAATTATCGTAGCACCTTTTGATGGCTCACCAGCACAAAAAGCAGGTATTATGCCTTATGATGTATTATTAAAAATAGATGGCACAGCAGTTACTGCAAAGGATCTTGATAAAGCGGTAGCTATGATGAAGGGCAAAGCTGGAACTAAAGTTACTTTAACTATTGAAAGACAGGGAAAAGGAACCATTAATGTGGATGTAACTAGGGAAAATGTTGTTTATAACACAGTAAGCGGTAATATGGTTAATAATAATATAGGCTATATTCATATGAGTATGTTTGATGAAAATACTGGAGCTAATTTTGATAAAAAGCTAGAAGAACTTAAAAAGCAAGGAGCAAAAGGTCTAATAATAGATTTAAGAGATAATGGCGGTGGACTTTTAACAGATTGTATAGATGTTGCTTCAAATTTTGTGGATAAAAACAAAACTTTAGTATATACTGTGGATAAAAATAACTATAAGGACGTATCGTATTCTAGCGGAGGAGATTCTATTGGAATGCCTTTAGTTTTACTTGTAAATGGCAATACTGCAAGTGCATCGGAAATATTTACTGGGGTAGTTAAAGATTATAAGCTTGGAACCATAGTTGGTGAAAAAACCTTTGGAAAAGGTATAGTTCAAAATACTTTTGATACTGGAGATAACACTCTTCTTAAGGTTACAATTGCAAAATGGTACACTCCACTTGGAGAAAATATAAATCATACTGGTTTTAAGCCTGATGTTGAAGTTGACTTCCCACAATATGAAACTGAACTTCAAAATAATACGTATTCTATAAACACAGACCAGCAATATAATAAGGCGCTAGAAATACTAAAAGCTAAAGTTAAGTAATAGCATTGGAGAGGGGAATAGTATTTTCATGGATATAGCAATATACACTATTAGAGCGGTTTCTCAGATGATTTTTTCACCTGAATATTTATTAATGTTAGTACTTCTCATAGCTATATTGTATTCAAGAAACAAAAAAACAGCTATGATGCAAAAAATGATAATAGGCGAAAGTTCAGTTTCGCCTTTTGAACTAACCATTTCTCAAGTTGTACTTGGTATAATAGCTGGTATTTTAGCTAGTGTAATATTAGCATACCTAGGAATTATTTTTACTGACTATCAAATGATACTTATATTATTTATGGTATCTATATTGTTAATGCTTGCTGGAGCTAAATACATTTGCTTTTCCTATTCTGGTGGAATAATAGCTGTAATTAGCGTGGCAATACAACTTTACGAAAAATATTTTAATGTCAAGCTGCCACAAATTGACTTTTTAAAGGTTGATGTTTTAATGCTTGTTTCACTTATAGGTGTGCTTCACATTATAGAAGGTTTACTTGTAATTATAGATGGAAAGCAAGGTGCAATTCCTGTTTTTACAAATAGAAATAATGAAATAATAGGTGGCTTTGTGTTTAAAAGGTACTGGGTCTTACCTTTAGTAGTTTTATTTATGATACAAGGTGCAAATGTGGATGCTGGCAGTGTAACTCAAGTTGCCCAGCCTAGCTGGTGGCCTTTAATAAGGTCTGCCTCCTATGGCCTTTTAAGTACAGCAATTTTAAGTGCAGCCTGCTTTTTTGGAATGATAGGCTACAGTTCTGTTACCTTTACCAAAACAAAAAATCAAAAGGTATTATCCTCAGGGCTTTTTATTATGGGATACGGAATTATTATGGTTTTAATTGCACAGGCTGCAAAGGTTGACCTGTTAGCTCAGCTTTTAATAGGGGTGTTAATGCCATTATTTCATGAAATAATGCTTAGGCTGCAAACTTATTTAGAATTAAAAAGTTTACCAAAGTATGTTAGCAGTGATGATGGACTTATGGTGCTTGAAGTAGCTCCACAGTCTCCTGCCTTTGAAATGGGCATTAAACCGGGAGATGTTTTAGTGTCGCTAAACGATAAAAAAATAACTAATGAAGAAGATATGCTTTCTGCCATGAGTGAAGTTTCAAATTTTATATGGTTAAAAATTAAAAATGTACAAGGTAAGTTAAAAGAAATTGATTACAATAAGATGAATAGAAGCAAAAGATTAGGAATAGTTTTTGTTCCAAGAGGAGTTCCTAAAGATAGAGTTGTTGTTAAGTATGAAAAAGAAGCCTTTAAGGACATTTTGGATAAAATAAAAAAAGATAATAGCAACAAATAAAATAATTGACCATGCTAAATTAGTATATTAAACTAAGGGCATGGTCTTTATTACTTTATTGACAATTTCAAAATTAAAGTATAAAATTATTATACGAACAAATGTTCAATGGAGATGATAAAATGAGTGAATTTAAAATAAATTCTAACTATAAGCCTACAGGTGATCAGCCTCAAGCTATAAAAACCCTTGCAAGCGGCATTGAAAAAGGTGAGAAGGCACAAACCCTTTTAGGAGTTACTGGTTCAGGTAAAACTTTTACTATGGCTAATGTTATTGAAAAAGTTCAAAAGCCAACTTTGATATTGGCTCACAATAAAACCTTAGCAGCACAGCTATGCTCGGAGTTTAGAGAATTTTTCCCAGACAGCGCTGTAGAGTATTTTGTATCCTACTACGACTATTACCAGCCAGAAGCTTATGTAGCTCAGACAGATACATATATTGAAAAGGATGCTTCTATAAACGATGAAATAGATAAACTTAGACATTCGGCTACCTCAGCTCTTTTTGAAAGAAGAGATGTTATAATAGTAGCTTCTGTATCCTGTATATATGGACTTGGTAATCCAGATGAATATAAAAAGCTTTCCATTTCCTTAAGAGAAGGTATGGAAAAAGATAGAGATAAACTTTTAAAGAAATTGGTAGAAATTCAATATGAAAGAAATGAAATAAACTTTATTAGAGGCACCTTTAGGGTAAGAGGTGATACTATAGATATTTTTCCTGCTTCAGCTTCATCAAAAGCTATTAGAGTGGAGTTTTTTGGAGATGAAATAGAAAGAATAAGGGAGTTTGATGTATTAACTGGTAACATAATAGGCTCCTTAAAGCACACGGTAATATTTCCTGCTTCCCACTTTGCAACGTCATCAGATAAAATTGAAGATGCTATTAAGCAAATTGAAGGAGAACTAGAGGAAAGAGTAAAAGAACTTCTTTCAGAAGAAAAGCTGTTAGAGGCACAAAGAATTAAACAGAGAACAAATTTTGACATAGAAATGATTAGAGAGGTGGGCTACTGCACTGGAATAGAAAATTATTCTAGAATTTTTGACGGAAGAAATGCTGGAGATCCTCCTAAAACGTTGATTGACTATTTTCCAAGTGACTTTTTAATGTTCATAGATGAAAGTCACGTAACACTGCCTCAGGTTAGAGCTATGTATGGAGGAGACAGGTCTAGGAAAAATAATCTTGTAGAATATGGTTTTAGGCTTCCTTCAGCCTACGATAACAGACCCTTGAGATTTGAAGAATTTGAAAAAAAGATAAATCAAGTCGTATATGTTAGTGCAACCCCATCAAAGTATGAATTGGAAAACAGCCACATTGTAGCAGAGCAAATAATAAGACCAACGGGACTTTTAGACCCAGAAGTTGTAGTTTTGCCAGTAAAAGGTCAAATCGATGATTTATATAGTAAGATTAATGAAACCATTGCTAAAGGCTTTAGAATTTTAGTTACAACTTTAACAAAGAAGATGGCAGAAGATTTAACTAGCTATTTTAAAGATATGAATATAAAAACTAGATATATGCATTCTGATATAGATACTATGGAAAGAATGAAAATAATACAAGGCTTAAGAAAAGGAGAATTTGACGTTTTAGTAGGTATTAATCTTTTAAGAGAAGGGCTAGACATTCCAGAAGTTGCATTAGTAGCAATTTTAGATGCAGATAAGGAAGGTTTTTTAAGATCTGAAACCTCGTTGATTCAAACTATAGGAAGAGCAGCTAGAAATTCTGAAAGTCAAGTTATTATGTATGCCGACAATATGACGGGCTCAATGGAGAGAGCAATAGGAGAAACTAACAGAAGACGTAAACTTCAAATGGAATACAATGAAAAACATGGAATAACACCTACTACGGTTAAAAAGGAAATTAGAGATTTAATAGAAATTACAACGGTAGCAGAAGAAAATGCAGAATATAACAGTTTAGAAGAAGCATTAAAGGCTAATAATGAAAATATAGAAAAAATTATTGCAAAATATGAAGAAGAAATGAAAGAGGCTGCTAAAAATCTTCAATTTGAAAGGGCAACGCAGCTTAGAGATATGATTTTTAAACTAAAAAAAGATTTAAAGAAAAGCAAATGAGGGGTGTAAACTTTGAGAGATAAAATAGTAATAAAAGGTGCAAAAGTACATAACTTAAAAAATGTAAGTTTAACTATACCGAGAGATAAACTTGTTGTCTTTACAGGACTTTCAGGCTCAGGAAAGTCATCCTTAGCCTTTGATACCCTTTATGCAGAAGGGCAAAGAAGGTATGTGGAATCTTTATCTTCCTATGCAAGACAATTTTTAGGGCAAATGGATAAACCGGATGTAGAATATATTGAAGGTCTATCGCCAGCTATTTCAATAGATCAAAAGACTACGGGAAGAAATCCTCGTTCTACAGTAGGAACAGTTACTGAAATTTATGATTACTTAAGACTGTTATATGCCAGAATAGGAGTTCCTCACTGTCCTAAATGCGGAAAAGAAATAAAGCAACAAACCATAGATCAAATCGTAGAAAGAATACTTGAATTTCCAGAGAGAACTAAAATTCAAGTGCTTGCCCCAGTAATTAAAGATAGAAAAGGTGAGCATGTAAAGGTAATTGAAAATATAAAGAAGAACGGTTTTGTAAGAGCAAGGATAGATGGGGAAATATATGAACTGGAAGGAGAAGATATAAAATTAGAAAAAAATATTAAGCATAATATTGAAGCGGTAGTTGATAGATTAGTAATCAAAGATGGAATAAAGAGCAGGCTTACCGATTCTGTAGAAACAGCTTTAAAGTTAACAGATGGAATTTTAAAGGTTAACGTTATTGATGGTGAAGATCACATTTTCAGCGAAAAATTTGCTTGCCCAGATTGCGGTATAAGTATAGAAGACTTAACTCCAAGGCTATTTTCCTTCAATGCCCCTTTTGGTAAATGCGATACTTGCGATGGACTTGGTACTTTAATGGAAATAGATGAAGATTTAATTATACCAGATAAAGATAAAAGCATTAGAGAAGGAGCCATTGCTGTTTGGGGAGATGGAAGACTTAAAGAAGATTCTTGGTCCTATAGTATTTTAACAGCTCTTCAGAAAAAATATAAATTTGATTTAGATACACCAATAAAGGCTTTAGACAAAAAAGTAGTTGATGTATTGCTTTATGGAATGAAGGGTGAAAAGATAAAGGTTACTTATACAAAGGAAGGCAGGACTATTGACTATAACCATAGTTATGAAGGTATAATTAATTCATTAAAAAGAAGATACATGGAAAGCGGCTCAGATGCAATAAAATCTGAAATCGAAAATTTTATGAGCGACAATCCTTGCCCAAAGTGTAAAGGAGCAAGGTTAAAGCCAGAAGTTCTTGCTGTTACAGTAGGTGAAAAAAATATTTATGAATTTTGTAGCCTTTCTATAAAAGATGAACTGGATTACGTTAAAGGACTAATTTTAAGTGAAAAAAATAAAATTATAAGCAGTCAAATAGTAAATGAAATTGTGAGCAGATTGCAATTTTTAATAGATGTAGGCTTAGATTACTTAAATCTAACTAGAGCAGCAAAAACCCTTTCTGGAGGGGAGTCTCAAAGAATAAGGCTAGCTACTCAAATTGGTTCTAGCTTGGTAGGTGTTTTGTATATTTTAGATGAACCGAGCATAGGACTTCATCAAAGAGACAATGATAAGCTAATAGAAACCATGAAAAAACTAAGAGATATCGGAAACACCTTAGTTGTAGTAGAACATGACGAAGACACGATAAAAGAAGCAGATTTCATTGTAGATATTGGACCAGGGGCTGGAGAGCATGGAGGAGAAGTAGTTGCAGCAGGAACCCTTCAGGAGATTAAAGACTGTAAAGCTTCAATTACAGGTCAATATATAACAGGTGAAAAGAAAATAGAAGTTCCTAAAAAAAGAAGAGAGCTTTCCGAAAATAAAATAACTGTTTTAGGGGCTAGGGAAAACAATTTAAAAAATATTTCTGTAGATTTTCCTTTAGGAGTTTTAACCTGTGTAACTGGAGTTTCTGGCTCTGGTAAAAGTACTTTAGTTAATGAAATTTTATATAAAGGTGTAAATAAAAAATTAAATGGAAGCAGGCACAATCCAGGAAAACATAAAGAAATTTTAGGCATAGAAAGTATAGATAAAATTATAGATATAGACCAAAGTCCTATTGGAAGAACACCAAGATCAAATCCGGCAACTTATACAGGGGTTTTTGATATAATTAGAGAGCTATATGCTGCCACTAACGATGCTAAGCTTAGAGGTTACAAAGCTGGACGTTTTAGCTTTAATGTTAAAGGCGGAAGATGTGAGGCTTGCAGGGGTGATGGAATTATAAAAATAGAAATGCAATTTCTATCGGATGTATATGTTCCTTGTGAAATTTGTAAGGGAAAAAGATATAATAGCGAAACTTTAGAGATAAAATATAAAAATAAAAATATCGATGACGTTTTAAATATGACTATCGAAGAAGCACTTTCATTTTTCGAAAATATACCTAGAATAAAAAATAAACTTCAAACCTTAATGGACGTAGGAATGGGCTATGTTAGGCTTGGACAACCTTCCACTCAGCTTTCAGGAGGAGAAGCACAAAGAATAAAACTAGCATATGAATTATCTAAAAGAAGTACAGGCAAAACCTTATATATTTTAGATGAACCAACTACAGGACTTCATGTAGATGATGTTAAAAAGCTTGTAGCTATACTTCAAAAGCTAGTGGATTCTGGAAATACCGTAATAGTAATAGAGCATAATTTAGATGTTATTAAATGTGCAGATCACATTATAGATTTAGGGCCAGAGGGCGGAGAAAAAGGTGGAAATATACTATGTGTAGGTACTCCTGAAGCAATTTGTAAAAATAGTTCCTCTTATACAGGACAATACTTAAAAAAGATGTTATAATCTTAATAAGACTAGCGTTATTATAACGCTAGTTTTTACTATTATCGATAGAGGGTGGAATTTTAATGTCTAAAAGCTATATTTTAGCTGCAGCTTTTGATGCCAGCGGTTTAAATGGATTAAGCACCATTTTTAAAGTAATTATTATTGCAATAATATATATAATTATTTTTTATGCACTAAGATTGATGTATAAAGATATGAAAAATGGAGATAGAAAACAAGTGAAAAGGAAAAGACAATTTGGTCTAGAGGTTGTTGAATGTGGCTCAGAGGGTCTTTTAAGAATAGGCTCAGTAATACCTTTAAATAGAGAAGTAACTATCGGAAGAAAAGATGACAATACAGTAGTTTTAAAGGAAGGATACGTATCAAGTCATCATGCTAAAATATTCTTAAAAAATACAAGTTACATATTGCAAGATTTAAATAGTACCAATGGAACGGTTTTAAATGGTGATAAAATTTTAGAAAAAGAAATTATAAAAAGTGGAGACGAAATAAAGATTGGCACTTTGGTTTTTAAAGTAATAGGATAGGAGTAAAATATGGATAGTGTAAGAGAAGAAAAAAGACTGCTTAGGGCAACGTATTTGTTTTGTCTCGTATGCTTTTTCAATTTATATATTATTAAAAGTCCCTTTGACTATAAAGCATTAATTATGGGGGCAGTAATTTGCGTTTTAATGGGTGTTTCTTACTTTATCGTGAGAAGATTTTATCCTGATGGTGATAAGCATATTTTAATAATTGCTTGTATGCTTTCATCTATTGGTCTTGTTATGATTTATAGAATAAGCCCTTCAGAAGCTATAAAACAGTTGATGCTTTTTGCAGCAGGAATAGTTTCATACATATTAATAATTGTTTTAATGCCAAATTTAAAAAAGTATGATAAGTACAAATATATATTTTTGGGAGGAACAATTTTGTTTGCAGCTATGGCAACCTTTGTCGGGTTAGATAAATTTGGCTCTCAAAACTGGGTAAGGTTAGGTGTGTTTAGCTTTCAGCCTTCAGAATTTTGCAAACTATTTTTAATTGCATACTTAGCTTCAGCCTTAAAAAATTATGAAGATGATTTTAAAACGCTTATAGAACCAGCAATAGTTGTTATGATATGTCTAGCGTTTATGGTGCATCAAAAAGATTTAGGCTCCGCATTAATATTTTTTGCTATAGCAATAACAATGCTATATATTGCAACTAGCAAGTTAAAATATGTACTAGTGGGTTTTGTACTTTTTGTAATCGGAGCTTTCATAAGCTATAAATTGTTTGCTCACGTAAGGCTTAGAGTTATGATATGGCAAAATCCTTGGCCTTATAGGTCTGATCAAAGCTATCAAGTAGTACAGTCTATGTATTCCATAGCTTCTGGTGGGCTTTTTGGTACAGGACTAGGTCTAGGCTTTCCAGGATTTGTTCCGGTTAACACCAGCGATTTTATTTTTTCTGTTATTTGTGAAGAAATGGGAGTATTAATGGGTTTTGCCATAATGCTGTTGTATTTTTTACTTTTTTACAGATGCATGAGAGCAGCACTTTTTACAGAAGATAAATTTTCTAGACTGCTTGCTGTTGGATATAGCGCTATGATAGGTGCTCAAGTGCTAGTAATTGTGGGCGGCGTTACAAATATGATACCGCTGACAGGAATAACTATGCCTCTTGTAAGTCAAGGTGGAACGTCAATGCTAATAACCTTCATGGCCTTAGGGGTATTACAAAAAATTTCTGAAGGAGGGAGATAGGGTGGATGATATTTCTAAAGGCATAAAAAGAGTAATGTTTATATTTTTATTGTTTTTTATTGCAGTAATATCTTATGTATCATACTTTGAAATATTTGTTGGACCTAAGATTGTAAATAATTCAGATAATCAAAGGCTTGCAGCAAAGCGAAATGAAGTTTTAAGAGGAACTATATACGATAGAAACAAAGTAGCTTTAGCAACTAGCAAAAGAGTTAATGCCTTGACACAAACACGTACCTATACAGAAGGTGCAGTTTTTGCTCATGTTTTAGGATATGTAAGCCCTAAATATGGGATAACCGGCCTTGAAGCTAAATATGAAGCTTATCTTACAAAAGCAGCAGAAGAACCTTTTACTGAGTATTTGAAAGAACTTATTGCTTCAAAGGGTAATCCTAAACCTCAAAATAAAGTGGGAGATAGTGTAATTACTACTTTAGATAGTAATATTCAAAATACTGCATATAATTTATTGGGAAATAATAGGGGGGCTGTAGTAGCTTTAAATCCTCAAACTGGAGAAGTTTTAGCTATGGTTTCAAAGCCTTCCTTTGACCCAAATGAGAGTGCTTTAGAAGCAAACTGGAGTTCAATTAATTCAGATAAAAATATACCGCTTTTAAACAGAGCTGTATCAGGGTTATATCCACCAGGCTCTACCTTTAAAACAGTAACGGCTATTAGTGCCTTTCAAAATATAAGTGGAATTTCAAGCAAAATATTTCAAGACAACGGTAAGCTAGTTTTTAATGCTACCCAGTCTTTAAGTAATTTTGACGGAGAGGTTAATGGACCAATAAGCTTTAAAGATGCATACATAAAGTCTAGTAACGTTGTTTTTGGAACTATAGGCTTAGAGCTTGGAAATGCAAAGTTAAAACAAACAGCTGAAAGCTTTTATTTTAATAGAAATATTCCGTCGGATGGGTTTGTAGTTGATAATAGTAGGTTTCCAACTTTAAAAAGTTATCAGGTTGGAGATATAGCACAAAGTGCAATTGGGCAAACCTCAATACTTGCAACACCGATGCAAATGGCTTTAGTGGCAAGTACTATTGCAAATAGTGGAGTTATGATGGAGCCTCATTTAGTAAGTTCAGTAGTAGATAGTAGCGGTAATACGGTATTTACCTTTAACAATAAAAGCATAGGGACTATAGCACCACCAAATATAGCAAATCAAGTCAAGGAATTTATGAGAGGTGTTGTTACAGACGGTACTGGAGTAAATGCAAGTATTAGCGGTGTAACGGTATGTGGTAAAACAGGTACTGCCGACCATACAGTAAATGGTGCATACGCTCCGCCAGACGCCTGGTTTATAGGCTTTGCACCTATGGAAAATCCTAAAATTGCTGTAGCGGTAGTTGTAGAAGATGGTGGTCAAGGAGGAATAGCAGCTGCTAAGGTTGCCAATGGAGTTATGAAAACAGCCCTTGGGAAATAGATAAGGAGGCAAAAAATGTTTGATTTTGAATATCAATTAAAGCTTTTGCCAGATAACCCTGGAGTGTATTTAATGAAAAATTCCTTGGGTGAAATAATATACGTAGGAAAAGCAAAAATATTAAAAAACAGGGTAAGGCAGTATTTTCAAAGTTCTAAAAACCATTCTGAAAAAGTTAAAGCAATGGTAAGTAATATAGCTGAATTCGAATATATAGTTACAGATTCAGAAATGGAAGCATTGATTCTTGAATGTAACCTAATAAAAAAATATAAACCAAGATACAATATTTTATTAAAAGACGATAAACACTATCCTTTTATAAAAATAACTGTAAATGAAGATTTTCCAAGGATATTTGTCACTAGGATGATTGCAAAGGATGGTGCAAAATATTTTGGACCATATACTGATGTTTCTGCTGTTTATGAAACTATGGAACTAGTAAAAAAAATATTTCCTATAAGGACATGTAAAAGAACAATTGTGGAAGGTGGAGAAAAGACAAGACCTTGTCTAAATTATCACATTAATTTATGTAATGCACCTTGCAATGGATGTATATCAAAATTAGATTATGGTAAAATTGTTAAACAAATAATAGATATCTTAAATGGAAAAGATAATGGTATATTAAAAGATTTGAAAAATAAAATGGAAGAAGCCTCTGAAAATTTGCAGTTTGAAAAGGCTGCTCAATTTAGAGATAAACTGCTGGCAGTACAAAAGATAAGTGAAAAGCAAAAAATTATTTTGGGAAGATTTGAAGATGAAGATTATATAAATGTTGATAATGATGAAAAAGACAGTTGCCTTCAAGTGTTTTTTGTGAGAGAAGGAAAAATAGTTGGAAGGGAACATTTTATAATTGAAAATACAGTAGGTGAAAAACCAGAAGTAGTTATTACCCAATTTATAAAAGAGTTTTATAGTGGTACAGCTTTTGTGCCAAAAAGCATTTACGTGCCATATGTTGAAGATTTAGAACTAATAGAAAGCTTTTTAAATATGAAAAAAGGAGCTAAGGTAACTCTAAAAATACCACAAAAAGGTGACAAAAAAAATCTTCTTGAAATGGTGAAAAATAATGCAAGGGCAACCCTTGACCAGTTTAAACTTAAGCTTATTTCAGATAAAGAGCTTGAACTAGAAACATTAAGACAATTAACTGAACTACTAGAATTAGACGATGTCCCTGAAAGGATGGAAGCTTACGATATTTCAAATATTCAAGGAGTAGATTCAGTTGGCTCAATGATAGTGTTTGAAAAAGGCAAAGCTAAAAACAGCGATTACAGAAGATTTAAAATTAAAACTGTAAAAGGTGCTAATGATTATGACAGTATGCGTGAAATATTAACTAGAAGATTTCAGCATGGACTAGATGAGGTTAAAGCAATAGAAGAAAGAAATTTGGCATTAAGTGCAGGTAAATTTTGTGTGTTTCCTGATTTAATTTTAATGGATGGAGGCTTAGGACAGGTTAATATTGCATTAGAAGTATTAAAAAGCTTTAATATAGACATACCTGTATGCGGCATGGTTAAAGATGACAAGCACAATACGAGAGCTTTAATATATAATAATAGAGAGATATATATTAAAGATAAAAAAAATGTAAAGCATCTTATTGAAAGAATTCAAGATGAAGTCCATAGATTTGCAATAACTTACCACAGAAGCCTTAGAGATAAAAGAGTGCTACATTCCATATTGGAAGAAATTCCTAGTGTAGGAGGAAAGCGGAGAAAAGAGCTTCTAAAAAAATTTGGAAGTATAGATAACATAAAAAAAGCAAGCTTTGAGGAGCTTATAGCTACAGCTTCAATTGATAATAAAGCTGCGCTGAGCATTATCGATTATTTTAACAATAATGAGAAAAAGTAAATATTAGTTATTGGAAAATAATGTATTCTAATATATAATAGTATCACAACTAGTTTTTTTATTAAGTTTACTATTATTTCATTAAAATATTAAAAATTTATAAAATGAATGGATGAATACTGTTTGTAACTTGATAACGTGGGTAGTTTACATTATACTAGACTTTGTATTAATAATTATTGAGGAGATGCAAGATGGGGCATTATAAAGAATATTTGCTAAAATTAAAAAATGCAACTAAGGAAGAAAACATTCAACTAAATGTTGAAATGAAAAAACATACTTCATTTAGGGTTGGTGGACCTGTTGATGTATTAGTAACACCAGAAAGTTATGAAGAAGTTATTAACATAATTAAAGTGTGTAAAGGTGAAAATATACCTTATTATATAATAGGAAATGGCTCCAATCTTTTAATCAAGGACGGTGGATTAAGAGGTATAGCTATAAAACTTTCAAAGCTTAATAAAGTTACTGTGGATGGAGCTAAAATAATTGCTCAAAGTGGTGCATCCATAGGAAGTGTATCAATAGTAGCAAGGGAAGCTAAGCTTTCTGGGCTTGAGTTTGCCTGTGGCATTCCTGGAAGCGTAGGTGGAGCAATCGCCATGAATGCAGGTGCTTATGATGGTGAAATGTCTTACATTACTGAAAGTGCTTTGATTATAGATGAAAATGGTGAGTTAAAAACACTTAGCAAAGAACAATTAAAATTAGGGTATAGAACAAGTGCAATTATAGTAAATAAATATATAGTTTTGGAAGTTACTTTTTCCCTCAGAAATTGGGAATATGAAAATATAAAAAAGAAAATGGACGAATTGATGCAAAGAAGAAGAGAAAAACAGCCCCTTGAGTATCCTTCAGCAGGCAGCACCTTTAAAAGGCCTGTTGGATATTTTGCAGGAAAATTAATTGAGGATAGTGGACTTAAAGGAACAAATGTAGGTGGAGCAGAAGTTTCAGATAAGCATTCAGGTTTTATTATTAATAAAGGAAATGCAACAGCAAAGGATATTTTAGACCTTATAGAGTTAGTTCAAAATACGGTTATGAAAAAATACAATGTTGAATTGCATCCGGAAATTAGGATTATCGGAGAAGATGGAAATACTGAACAAAATTAATTTGAACTGTACTAAGCTTATTTTTCATACGTCTTAGTACAGTTTTTGACTTATATAAATAGCCTTAATAAACTTACAATTTCAGTATAAGTTCAATTATGATATAATAAAATTGTATTATTACGAGATTAAGTAAGAAATATACATGTTGGATTTATTTTAGGAGGAGTTTTATGAGGTTTGTAATAGTAACGGGGCTTTCAGGTGCTGGGAAAACACAGGCAATAAGAAATCTTGAAGACTTAGGATATTTTTGTGTAGACAATTTGCCTCCAACATTGATACCACGATTTGCAGAATCCTGCATGCAGGTAGATGGAAAAATTGATAGAATAGCTATAGTTATTGATATTAGAGGTGGGGAATTTTTCGATGATTTATTTTCGAGCTTGGAGGCATTAAAAAAATCTGGATATAATTATGAAATATTGTTTTTAGATGCAAATGACGAGGTTTTAGTAAAAAGATATAAGGAATCTAGAAGAAAACATCCTTTATCACCTCAAGGAAGGGTGCTTAAAGGAATTAAGATGGAAAGGGCTAAACTTAAGGAAGTAAAGGAAAGAGCAGATAATATTATAGATACTTCTAATATGGCGACAAGAGAACTAAGGGAAAAAATAAGTGAAATTTATCAAAAAGAAGGTCAACTTGAAACAAAACTAATGATAACAGTACTTTCCTTTGGTTTTAAATATGGAATTCCAGTAGACTCAGACTTGGTATTTGATGTAAGATTTTTGCCAAATCCATTTTATATTCAAGAATTAAAACATTTGTCTGGTGAGGACGAAGCTGTAAAAAGTTATGTATTTAGCTATGAAGAAACAAAGGTATTTATTGAAAAACTGTTAGATATGCTTCGATTTTTGATACCAAATTACTTAAGTGAAGGAAAAAGACAACTTATAATTGCAATAGGTTGCACTGGAGGAAGGCATCGTTCTGTAGCAATAGCAAGATCTTTGCAGAGCAAATTGCTTGAAAGTGGTTACGAAGTAAATTTAGAGCATCGAGATATTGATGAAGATGTAAATAATAAAGGTGGTAAAAAATTATGAAGCTAACAGCTTGGATACGTCCTGGTATAAAGGTTAAAAGGTGGATTACTTTTGGAATATTAGGTGTAACATTACTTACCTTCGGTTTGTCACAAATAATTGTAAATTCAAGGTATTACAGTTCATTGTGGAATAGTTTTTTTGCTCTTCTTGTTATAACAGGCGTATTTATATTATATTTGTCCATTCGTGAAGGAATGAAATCTATAATAGCTCTTATAAATAAAGGGTACTTAAACGTTAATTTAGACTCTAGGAAACTTGGAAACTTAATTTATGAAAAAAGATTATTAGTAAAAGGTCCTAAAATAGTAGCAATTGGCGGAGGTACGGGCCTTTCAACGATGCTTAGAGGATTGAAATATTATACTTCTAATATTACTGCCATCGTTACTGTTGCAGATGATGGAGGTGGCTCTGGAGACTTAAGAGAAGACCTTGGAATACTTCCTCCAGGAGATATAAGAAACTGTATTTTAGCTTTATCTGATACAGAGCCCCTAATGGAAGAGCTATTACAATACAGATTTAAAGATGGCAGACTTAAAAATCAAAGCTTTGGCAATCTGTTTTTAGCAGCTATGGATGGAGTGTCAAGCAATTTTGAAGAAGCAGTGCAAAAAATGAGTTCTGTACTTGCGGTTACAGGTAAGGTTCTTCCAGTAACCCTTGATGATTTGACTCTTCATGCAGTACTTCAAAATGGAGTAGAGGTGGAAGGTGAGTCTAATATTCCAGAAGCAGTTATTCAATATGAAAGCCCTATAGATAAAATTTTTATAAATCCTAATGATGCAAGGGCACTAAAAGAAGCGGTAGATGCTATTTGTGAAGCTGATGCTGTTATTCTTGGTCCTGGAAGCCTATATACTAGTGTAATTCCAAATCTTTTAGTTAAAGATATTAAAGCTGCAATAATAAAGTCAAAGGCACTAAAATTGTATGTTTCAAATATAATGACTCAACCAGGAGAAACAGATGGCTTCTCTGTATCGGATCATATAAAAACTATATTTAAGCACGTTGCAAATGGAATAATCGATTATACTATTGTAAATACTGAAAAGATAGATAAAGATTTAAAAGGAAAGTATTTAGAAAAGACTTCAGAACTTGTTTATATAGACGAAGAAAAGGTTAAACAATTGAATGTAGATATAGTTAAAGGTGATTTCGTTCAAATTAAAAATGGTTTTGTAAGACATGATTCAGATAAGTTAGCAGCCATATTGATAGAAACAATTATGGATAAAAAATTATTCTACGATAGAAAGAAAATTATAGAATATTTCTATCTATCAGAAAGACTTAAAGAAAACAAAGGTAATGTAAACAGGGAGTAGAAAAAGATGTCATTTTCGTTAAAGGTAAAAAGTGAGATTTGCAGATTTAAAGATTTGTCAAAAAAAGAGGCGGTTGCGTTAATGTCAGCTATAATGAAGGCAAGCGGCACCCTTTCTTTATCTGGCAACAGGCAAATTGGGTTTAGTGTAGTAACTGAAAACGCAGCTATTGCAAGAGTTATTTTTAAATTGCTTAAAGAACATTTTGATATTCATACAAAGCTTATGGTAAAAAGGAGCAATTCACTTAAGAAGAACAACGTATATGTTGCCAACATTACAGAGGAAATGGGGGTAAGAAAACTTTTAAAGGAAGTTGCTATTTTAAAAGATGAACAATTTATAGCATTAGAATACTCCATTCCAGAGAGCATTATTAATGATGAAGAATGCAAAAGGCTTTACATTAGAGGTGCATTTTTAGGGGGAGGCAGCATAAGTAACCCTGAAAAGACTTATCATTTAGAATTCGTTACTCACAATGAAGATTATGCAATGGAACTAAGCAATTTAATAAATAGCTATGGTTTGTTATCAAAGGTAATACAAAGAAAAAATAGTTATGTAATTTATATAAAAGAGGGAGAACAAATTGTAGACCTTCTAAATATTATAGGTGCACATAGCAGCCTTTTGGAGCTTGAAAACATTAGAATAATGAAAGAGATGAGAAACAATGTCAACAGGCTTGTAAATTGTGAAACGGCAAACCTTGGCAAAACCGTAAATGCAGCTGTAAGACAAGTAGAAAGCATAAGGTTAATCCAAAAGGAAATAGGTTTAAGTAGGCTCCCAGAAAATTTAAAACAAATAGCAGAAGCTAGGCTTAATTATCCAGATGAATCTTTAAAGGAACTAGGGCAGATGGTTAATCCCCCAGTAGGTAAATCTGGGGTTAATCATAGGTTAAGGAGAATTGAGAAAATTGCTATGGAATTAAGAAAAGATGAAAGGTAGGAGGGTATGTCAAAGCATGGAGAAATAATAAGGTATATAACCTCATTAGAAACTGGAACAAAAATATCCGTTAGAAGTATTGCAAATGCACTAAAGGTAAGTGATGGGACTGCTTATAGGGCAATAAAGGAATGTGATACTTTAGGAATTGTTACAACAGTTCCTAGAGTTGGAACGGTTAGAATAGACAAAGTCAAAAAAGAAAGCATCGAAGTTTTAAATTATGAAGAAGTAGTAAAAATAGTTGACGGATTAGTTTTGGGGGGACAAAAAGGTATAACTAAAACCTTGAATAGATTTTTAATTGGAGCTATGACATCAGAAGCTGCAAATAGATATATAGACCCTAACTGCCTTTTAATTGTAGGAAACAGAGAAGATATTCAAAGACTTGCTCTTTTAAATGATTGTGCAGTGCTTATTGCTGGCGGCTTTGAATGTAGCGAAGACATTAAAAATCTAGCTAATGAAAGAGGTCTTCCAGTAATATCATCTGCCTATGATACCTTTACCATTGCAACAATGATTAACAAGGCTATTTCGGAGAGTTTAATAAAAAAAGATATAGTTTTAGTTGAAGATGTAATGGAAACTCACTTTAATAAGGTGTACATCAATGATAGTGTAGAAAATTTGAGAAAGCTTATTAAGGAAACAGGCATAAGCAAATATACGGTTTTAGATGAAGAAGGAAAAGTGGTAGGAATAGTTCATATAAAAGATATAGCTTCGGAAGTGAGCGGTTCAGAGTTAATAAAAGATTTTGTAAACAATAATATTAGTACCGTAGGACCTAAAACTACAATTGCTTATACAGCTCATGTTATGGGCTGGGAAGATATAGACCTTTGTGCAGTTGTAGATGATGAAAGACTCATAGGCATTGTAGATAGGCAAACGGTTATAAAGGCATTGCAGTATTCTTCAAAGCAGCCTCAAGTTGGAGAAAATTTAGAAGACATGGTGCTAAAAAACTTTGATTTTCATTACAATGAGGACGGAATACACTTTACAGGGAAAATAGTTCCAGAAATGTTAGATAACATTGGAATAGCCTCTTGGAGTTCTATGAATATGCTCCTTTCCACTATGGGAATAATGACCTTAAGACAAAATAGAAGCATAAATGTGTCAGTAGATAGTATAATGACATATTTTATAAAGCCAGTTCAAATAGAAAGCGTAATAGATATATATGCAAAAATAGTAGATTTGGGAAGAAGCTTTAGCAAGGTTGAAGTAGACATGTACTCAGAAGAAAGAGAACTAATTGCAAAGCTTATGCTATCAGGAAAAATATTTAATAAAATCTAAATTTTACTTTATTGAAAGTTTAAAGGGGACAGTTTCACAATAATAATATTGTGAAACTGTCCCCTTTTTTGCAAATATAAAATATATGCTTGAAAGTAATAAATTATATGTTCATAATATAGTAGAGTACAAATTTCAAACTGAAAGAAGGTGAAAATTTGACAGAAGAGACAAAAAAATTTGTTCATTTACATGTTCATACCGAATACAGTTTATTAGATGGTTCTGGTAAGGTAAGGAAGCTTTTAAAAAGGGCTAAGGAACTAGGAATGGACAGTCTTGCAATTACAGATCATGGCGCCATGTATGGAGTAGTAGATTTTTATAAAGCGGCAAAGGAAGAAGGCATTAAGCCTATAATAGGCTGTGAAATTTATGTTTCAGAGAAGTCTATGGCTATTAAAGAAAAAAATAATGATATTTATCATCTTGTATTATTAGTTAAAAATGAAACAGGATATAAAAATCTTATGAAAATAGTTTCCACTGCCTCAATAGAAGGATATTACTACAAGCCTAGAGTTGACCATGAATATCTCCTTAAACATAGCGAAGGATTAATCGCCTTAAGTGCTTGCCTTGGTGGAGAAGTTCAAAAAAATATTTTAAATGGCAATATTAAAGGGGCAGAAAATGCTGCGTTATTTTATAAAGAAACCTTTAAGGATGGTTTCTATTTAGAGCTTCAAGATCATAAATTGGAGGAGCAGCTTAGAGTTTCAGAAGAGCTCATAAAGATGTCTAAAAAACTTAATATTCCTTTAGTAGCTACCAATGATGTTCATTACGTAAAAAAAGAAGATTGGAAATCTCATGATGTACTCCTTTGTATTCAAACAGGAAAAACTCTAGATGAAGAAAATAGAATGAGATACCAGTCAGGAGAATTTTACTTAAGATCCCCTGAAGAGATGTATGAGAGGTTTAATTATGCTGAAGAAGCTCTTTTAAACACTGTTAAAATTGCAGAAGAGTGCAATTTTGATTATGAATTTCACGTGTCAAAGCTTCCAAATTTTCCGCTTCCCGAAGGGCAAGATCATTTTGAGTATTTGAAGCAATTATGCGAAAAAGGCTTAAAAAAACTATATAACCCTATTTTAGAAGAGCTTAGTGAAAGGCTAGACTATGAACTTGGCATAATAAAAGAAATGGGTTATGTAGATTATTTCTTAATAGTTTGGGATTTTATAAGATTTGCAAATGAAAATGAAATAATGACAGGTCCTGGAAGGGGAAGTGCAGCTGGCTCCATAGTTGCATATACTTTGGGAATAACAAAAATCGATCCAATAAGATATAATTTGATTTTTGAGCGTGGAGATGCGCTCGTAAAACTGGGTGAATTGCTGGAAGGCTAAACTAACGAGTAATTAGCATGCTAATCAGCAGCCAAGTCTGGGAAAAGCAATAAAAATGTACCAGAAAGGTTCAGAGACTAGAGGGATGAATAGCTTGGTAATAATTTCCTCCAAGAGTGCCCAGATCATTAAATATCGAAATCATCACACATAAAAATGTTTATTTGAGAGAAATTATAAATATAATATTTTTATAAAAGGTGATGAAATATGTATATTAAAATTTGCGAGAAATGTGGAAAAAAATTTGAAACAGAAATTATTCATAGAAGATTTTGTTGTAAAAGTTGTTCAAATAGTTTCAATACGAGTTTAAGAATGGTACCAGATGAAAATATTTTTAAAAGTGGACTTAATGAAATCAATGCATATATACTTGGAATTATATATTCCGATGGATGTTTATTTTTTGATAAAAAGTCTATTGAAAAATTTTATTTTTGGATGTATACAGACGCAAATTTATATTTAAGTAGAAAAAAACGAATATTTATTGATATGATATAGTCCAAACTGAATTGGAAATAACCAATTGATGAAAATGAGGGAAACCTCCAGAGCGTAGGATAAAGAACCTACGGATAATACTATTGTTCTTAAATCCTGAAAGAGTAAGTATGCCAGATATAGATTCAGATTTTTGTTATGAAAGAAGACAGGAAGTAATTGACTATGTTGTAGAAAAGTACGGAAAAAGTAATGTATCTCAAATTGTAACCTTTGGAACGATGTCCGCTAGAGCGTGTATTCGTGATGTTGGAAGAGCTATGAACTATTCTTATGCTGAAGTTGATAAAATAGCAAAGATGATACCAAGTTTGCAAAATAAAAACGTAACAATAGATAAAGCTCTAGAAATAAATGCAGAGTTAAAGCTTATATATGAAACAGATGAAAGGGTTAAACAACTTATAGATGTCTCACTTGAGCTAGAAGGACTGCCAAGACATACGTCCACTCATGCAGCAGGAGTTGTTATTGCTTCCGAGCCACTTGTAAATTTTGTACCACTTTTAAGAAATGAAGAAGCTATAGTAAGCCAATTTACAATGGGAACCTTGGAAGAACTTGGTCTTTTAAAAATGGATTTTCTTGGACTTAGAACCTTAACTGTATTAAGAGATGCAGTTAATATGATAAAAGCAAACAAAGGTGTGGAAATCGATTTGGATACCTTAGGCTTTGATGACAAAGCTGTGTACAAAATGATAGGAGAAGGTAAAACTGTTGGCGTATTCCAGTTAGAATCCCCTGGAATGACAAGCTTTATGAAGGAGCTTAAGCCAGAAAGTCTAGAAGATATCATAGCAGGAATTAGTCTTTATAGACCAGGTCCTATGGCGGAAATACCTAGATATATTAAAAACAAAAATGATCCTTCTGGAGTAGAATATGTAACTCCGGAACTTTCGGATATTCTGTCTGTAACATATGGATGTATGGTGTATCAAGGTGCGAAACGTTGCTAGAACAAATATACGCAGAAATGGTATTTAGAATCTAGCGGGATAATGCAATTTATTCTAACTTTCTATTTAATAGTTAGGGGAAGTTCCTAATTTGGATTTAAGCTGAGAATCTAACTCTAATACTCCGCCATGCAATATTAAATAGTCATAATATTGTATGAAGCGCGGTGAAGTCAGTGAAAATCAGATCTGTGAAGTGATTAGAAAAGTAACTGGGAGGTCATATTACACCATGCATACGAGAGGAATCTTTGTTTTACGGCTCATACCATACAATGCTTAATAAGAAGGCATTAATTTCAGTAGCAAAGTTTGTATTCTTGGTTATGAATTTTGTGGTTAGTATCACTATTTAACCGTCTTTAGTTTTTCAGCTAAATAACGAAAAGATTGCTGATGAGTCATAGAAGGATGCTAAAGTGTAATTTAAGACTATAATAGAAGGAACGTTTGAACTTGAGGAGGTAATGTTAAGGGAGACTATTGCCCAATGTGCCTAATAAGTAGGAAATGACTTATGAATCTCAAGGGCAGCAGCTCGTAGTAGTTATGAAGTAAGGTAATTCTTATGGAGCGAAGGAGCATAGTTATTTATAAACAAATCATTTAGAGTATATTTTAGGGGATAAATCAAATACTAATATTATCTCTAGGAGGTAACATTAATGCCTAAAATATATTCAGAAGAAATAAAGAAAGAAGCAGTAGAATTATATAAAAAAGGATTATCGGCACCTGAAGTTTCAAAAATGATAAGTGTCATTGGGAGTAATACCAAGGAAGACTGGTAAAGAGTCATTTCCAATAGAAATCTCAGCTAAGTTATTTCATCATTTTATAAGAGGTTTTTTCGATGGTGATGGTATAACGGATATTAAGAGAAGAAGAAGTGGGTTTATTAGTAGTAATGATATGCTTAAAGATATCTTAATAAAATTAGATAATCCAATATTAACAATTCATAAGGTAAAAAGAAGTGAAAATATTTATTACTTTTTGGGAGGAATAAAGTTTTCTAGAGTACTTTATGATTATATGTATTCTGATGCAAATGTATGGTTAACAAGAAAAAAAGAGAGATTAAAAATGATTTGTTTTAAATAATGGAACGCCGTATGCGGGGAAACTCGCACGTACGGTGTGAGGTGGGGGAAAAATATTACTGACCGTTAAGACGAAGATAATATTTACCTATCACTATAACAGGTAATGCAAATAGTTCGTGATTTAGCAGGATATTCCATGGGTCGAAGTGACCTTGTAAGACGTGCCATGTCAAAGAAAAAACATCATGTTATGGAAGAGGAGCGACATAATTTTATCCACGGTATTGTAGACGAAAGCGGTAACATTGAAGTTGAAGGTTGCTTAAGAAAAGGCATTTCTGAAGTAGCTGCTAATAAAATTTTTGATTCCATGATGGACTTTGCAAGTTACGCATTCTGAAAAGAATTTATTGTATAAAAATCATTTGTTTTCATAAACTAAATTTATTAAAATTTTGAGGTGCTTTTATGGAAATAAAGAAAAAACTTTCGTATAGAGAATTAAGTTTAAAAGATAAGGAAAAAATTATTATTGAATATTACAAAAATTCACTTAGTTTTATCGAAATGTCTGAGGCATTAGCATATTCTGAAAGATCAATTTCAAGAGTTTTAAAAGAAGCAAATATAAATACTAAAAGATTAAATAGATATTGTTTAAATGAAAGTTATTTCAAGGTAATAGATTCAGAACCAAAAGCTTATATATTAACAAAGCAAAATGTAATATTATAAAGTATATTCATCCTTGTTATAGTTTTAATTTATTAGGTACTGAGACATTCTTGAAGAATATAGCAGTAGAAACAAAATTTGAATATGTTAAAATTCTTGATACAAAATGTGAAGATATAAAAGAATTAAGGATATGTGCAAAATGTGAATTTGATAAAATATTTAATTATTTATATGAAGGGTCAACGATTTTTTTAAATAGAAAATACAATAAATGGCTGGAAATAAAGAGTGCCTTTGCGATGTGAGTCGCAAAGAAAATAGGGTGAATTGCAGGAAAAACCTTAGAGTCTTAAATACTAACTTATCCTAGAAATAGTGATAAGGGCAATGAGTAATTTCAAAGGTAAAGTAATAATTTTAAGAATTGGTTAACCCGCAGCCAAGCATCTAGATAGGCATGAAAGTATAGATGAAGGTTCAGAGACTAGGGGAATGAACAGCCTAGGTAATAATTTCCTCCACGAGTGCCCTATATCTATTATATATAAATAGATAATGAGATAGTCCGATACTTTATAGAAATATAAAGAGACAAGGGTAAACTCCTTGTTATAACATAAATGTCAATAAATCTCATGCTGCCAGCTACGCAGTAGTGGGGTACTTTACAGCATATTTAATGAAATACTATCCCACTGAATTTATAGCAGCAATGCTAAACAGTGTAATTGGAATCAATGAAAAGGTAGCGTATTATATACGCTTTGCAAAGGAAATAGGAATAGAGCTTTTACCTCCAAATATTAATGAAGGCTATTCTAAGTTCACAGTTAAAGGTGACAATATTTATTTTGGTTTAGCTTCCGTTAAAAATGTTGGTGTAAATGTTATTGAAAACATTGTTAAAGCAAGAAACCAAAAAGGAAGCTTTACTAGCTTAGTTGATTTTTGTAATAAGATCGAAGTAAAAGAAATAAATAAAAGAGCAGTGGAAAGTTTAATAAAAGCAGGTGCCTTCGACTCATTAAAAGTTTATAGGTCAAGACTTTTAGCAGTCCATGAAAAAATTCTTGATAGCGTGAGCTCGCAAAAAAAGAAAAATATAGAGGGACAGCTTAGTCTATTTGCAGATTTTTCAGAAGTGAAAAGTGAAGCTATGGAAATTAAATATCCAGAAATAAAAGAATTTGAAAAAAAATATTTGCTTTCAATGGAAAAGGAAATGACAGGAATATATATTTCGGGACATCCATTAGATGAATATAAAGAAACTTTAGATTTAGCAGTTAATACTAAAATTTCAGATTTAATTGTTGAAGAAGCTTTAGAAGGTGAAGTAGCAGAAAGTTACAAGGTAGAAGATGGTGCAAGGGTAATAATTGGAGGTATAATTTCAGAAGTAAGTAAAAAAATAACAAGGAATAATGCTATGATGGCTTTTGTTAAGGTTGAAGATATGTATGGAAGTATAGAGGTGGTAATATTTCCAAAGGTACTAGAAAAATGCATAAGCTTTATTGCCGAAGATTCTTTAGTTATAGTAAGTGGAAGAGTAAGTGTAAAGGAAGACGAACAGCCCAAAATATTAGCAGAAGATATAAAACCTTTATTAAAGATAAACGAAGATAAGATTTATATTTTAATCGAAGAGCAAAATGAATTAAAAGCTGCTATGAAAAAAATAAGTACTGTAGCCATAAATTATAGAGGAGACTGTCCTATATACATTTGCACAAAAAAAGAAAGAAAAAAATTTTTAATATCAAACGACTTAAGATTAGACAGCTCAATAGATAGCATATTAGAACTTAAAGGTATTTTTGGAGAAGAAAATATAAAGGTTCAAAAATAAGTTATGTATATAATATTACAAAAAATATGATACTAATATTGGTTCATAATCGGCAAGTAAATCGCATTCATTGTGTAAATAATTTTTAGCAAAAAATTAACAATTATCAATGTTTAGCTAGTTTACTTGCCGAATTGTAGTTAAATTTATATTATATTTTGTATAAAGCATTGAAGTTTTCAATTATTTCTATTAGAATATAGTTGTAGTGAGTTGTTAAATGTCTAATCGTAGATATTTAGAAGAGAAAATTATACAGTAAGTGGGACAACTTTTGTCCACGGTGGTTGTAGGAGGTATATATAATGAAAACAATAGCTGTGTTAACAAGCGGTGGAGATGCTCCAGGCATGAATGCTGCTATCAGAGCTGTAGTAAGGACTGCAATTGATAAGGGTCTAAGAGTAATGGGTGTTAAAAGAGGCTACAGCGGATTGATCAATGGAGAACTTTTTGAAATGAAAAAAGGAGATGTTTCTGACATTCTTCAAAGAGGTGGAACTATATTAAGAACTGCAAGATGTGCTGAATTTCTTACTGAAGAAGGTAGAAAAAAAGCAGCAGGCGTGCTAAAAGTATTCGGAGTAGATGGATTAGTTGTAATCGGTGGAAATGGTTCTTTTATGGGAGCACAAAAACTTTCTAAGCTTGGAGTTTCAACAGTTGGAATTCCAGGAACAATAGATAATGACTTATCTTATACAGAATATACTTTAGGATTTGATACTACATTAAACACAGTATTAGATGCAATCAATAAGCTAAAAGATACATCAACTTCTCATGAAAGAGTAAGTATAGTTGAAGTTATGGGCAGAGATTGTGGTGACATTGCATTATATTCTGCAATTGCTGGAGGAGCAGAAAGTGTTCTTATCCCAGAAAAAGGTTTTGACTTTGATGAATTATGCAAAACTGTTTTAGAAGGAAAGCTTTCTGGAAAAATGCATAACCTAATCATTGTTGCTGAAGGTATTGGAGGCTCTCAAGAATTAGCACAAAGAGTTGAAGAAGTTACTGGAATAGAGACAAGAGCAACAATTTTAGGACACATCCAAAGAGGTGGAAGCCCATCATCATTTGACAGAATGTTAGCATCAAGAATGGGTGTTAGAGCAGTTGAAGTATTATTAGAAGGAAAAACTTCAAGAGTTATAGGAATAAGAGAAAATAGAATAACAGATGATGATATAGATGAAGCATTAGCAATGCCAAGAGAATTTGATGATAAATTGTTTGAAATAGCACAGATGTTATCAAGATAAATCAAACCAGAAAAAATCAATAAAAAGGTATCAATATAAAATTATCATATATAAAAAAAACCAGAAAATGTATAAGGAGAGTTAATGATGCAAAAGACTAAAATGATTTTTACAATTGGACCTGCTAGTGAGACTGAAGAAACATTAAGTAAATTAATAGAAGCAGGTATGAGCGCTTCAAGGCATAATTTTTCTCATGGTGACCATGAAGAGCATGCACAAAGAATAAACATGGTGAAAAAATTAAGAGAAAAGTATAATAAGCCAATTGCTATTGTACTTGACACAAAAGGACCAGAAATTAGAACTCATAACTTTGATGGTGGAAAATTAGAATTACAAAAAGGTGAAAAGTTCACTGTAGTTTGTGGAGAGGAAGTTCTTGGTGATAAAACAAAATGCTCTATCACTTATACTAACCTTTACAAAGATGTAGTAGCTGGAAACACTATATTAATCGATGATGGTTTAGTAGGTTTAACAGTTGAAAAGGTTGAAGGTACAGATATCATTTGTACAGTAGCAAATACTGGTATGGTTGGAAGCCATAAAGGAATTAACGTTCCTAACGTTTCAATCAAATTACCAGCAATGACTGATAAAGATAAATCTGATTTAATATTCGGTTGTGAAATTGGTGTTGATGCTATAGCTGCTTCTTTCATCAGAAAAGCTGCTGACGTTCTTGCAATAAGAAAGATACTTGAAGAACATGGCGGAAGTCATATTCAAATCTTCTCAAAAATCGAAAATCAAGAAGGTGTTGATAACATCGATGAAATCATAACTTTCTCTGATGGAATAATGGTTGCTAGAGGAGACATGGGTGTTGAAATTCCAATAGAAATGGTTCCATTAACTCAAAAGATGATAATAGACAAATGTAACAAAGCAGGTAAGCCAGTAATAACTGCAACACAAATGCTTGACTCTATGATAAGAAATCCAAGACCAACAAGAGCAGAAGCTTCAGATATAGCAAATGCAATATTTGATGGTACTGATGCTATAATGCTTAGTGGTGAAAGTGCTAACGGTTCTTATCCAGTTGAAGCTGCTGAAACTATGGCTAAAATAGCTAAAGCTGCTGAAAACAGAATAAACTATAAAACTGCATTAAATAAGAGAAAAGAAACAGCTCTTAAAAACATTGCTAATGCAATAAGCCTTGCAACAGTTGAAACTGCTGGAGAACTTAATGCTGCTGCAATAATCACAGCAACTCAAACAGGAAATACTGCAAAGATGGTTTCTAAATACAGACCACAATCTCCAGTAATCGCAGTTACTCCATATGATAAAGTAGCAAGATCTTTAGCATTATGTTGGGGAGTATTCCCAGTAATTTCTGAACCAGTAGAAACTACTGACGAATTAATAGCTAAATCCGTTGAAAAAGCAAAAGAAAACAGCTATGTTAAAGATGGTGATTTAGTAGTTGTTGCTGCTGGTATTCCAGTACAATTATCTGGAACAACAAATATGTTAAAGGTTCATATAGTTGGTGAAGTTTTAGTACAAGGAAAAGGTGCTGGCTCAGTTCCTGGCTTTGGAAATGCTAAAGTAGTAAACAATTCAAAGGATGCAGAAAAATTAGTTGAAAAAGACGATATCTTAGTTGTTAAAAATTTAGATAAAGACTACATTGCTGTATTAGATAGAGTAGCTGGTATCATTTCAGAAGAAGGCGGATTAACTTCTCACCTTGCAATAGAAGCATTATCAAGAGGAATTCCTCTAATCGTTAATGCAGGTGGAGCTACTGACGTAATTAAAACAGGTTCATTTATAACTCTTGATGTATTAAGAGGAACAGTATACGCTGGAAAAGCTAATATAATCTAATTTGTTTTTAAAGAAATCCCTTTTATGCAATATTTTGCATAAAAGGGATTTTTTTAAATGATAAATAATTGTTAAGAATAAAATTGTATATTGTGGTTAAAATGATAAAATGGTAGAATATACAGGAGTATTGAAAAAATGGCAACTGATTCATTTTTGCACCCTAGTGGTGCACTTTTTTTATTTTTTGTTCACACAATTTTATGATATAATATATTGAATTTGCTAAAGTGAACTCGTTCAGCATAGCTGAACATCGGGGCTTCAGATGGGGAGCCTACCACACCTGAAGTAAATCCGCCTATAAAGGCGTGGGGAGCTTAACCCCCAAATAACAAGATAAAGGATGAAAAAATATGATTAATATAGAAAAAAACAAAGATTATATAATTGACATAACAGCATTAGGAGTTAATGGTGAAGGCATAGGAAAACTCAATAACTTTACAGTATTTGTAAATGGAGCTTTAGAAGGAGAAAAAGTCGAAATTAAACTAATAAAGGTAAATAAAAGCTATGGTTTCGGAAAATTATTAAAAATAATTGAAGCTTCACCATATAGAGTGGAAAGCAAGTGTGCTATATATAATAAGTGCGGTGGCTGCAGTCTTCAACATCTATTGTATGATGAACAAATAAAATATAAAAAGAAAAAAGTAATTGACTGCCTTATAAGAATCGGAAAACTTAATTTAAAGTCAGAAGGAATAATAGTACATGATACAATAGGAATGGACATTCCTTATAGGTATAGAAATAAAGTACAGCTTCCAGTTGGGGATAAGGCAATAGGATTCTATTCTGCAGGAAGCCATAACGTAATAGATGTAAAGGAATGTATTATTCAACACGAAGCGGGAGATAAAGTTATACATATATTTAAGGAATGGATAAAAAAATATAATATCTCACATTACGATGAAAAAAAGGGCACTGGTTTAATTAGACACATAATGGTTAGAAAAGCTTTTAAAACAGGAGAAACTATGGTAGTAATAGTGACTTCTAGTAACAAGTTACCATTTGCAAAGGAGCTTATAGAGGAGCTGACCTTAAATATAGATGGAATAGCAAGTATTGTTCAAAATATAAATACCAAAAATACAAATGTTGTTCTAGGCAGTGAATGCAAAACCTTATGGGGAAAAGCTACCATAATAGATACTATTGGTGAATTTAAATTTAATATTTCACCTTTATCTTTTTTTCAAGTTAACCCAATTCAAACAGAAATATTATACAATAAAGTTCTTGAATATGCGAAACTACAAGGTGACGAGGTGGTTTTTGATGCATATTGCGGTACTGGAACTATATCATTATTTTTATCTAAAAGAGCAAAGGAAGTTTACGGAGTAGAAATTATTGCCGAGGCAATAGAAAATGCCAAGGAAAATGCTTTGCAAAATGATGTTGAAAATGCTCATTTTTACACTGGTGAAGCAGAAAAGGTTATTCCAAAGCTTATAAGTGAGGGAAAAAAGGCGGATGTTGTAGTTGTAGATCCACCGAGAAAGGGTTGTGAAAAGTCACTTTTAGAGGCAATTGCGAAAATGAGCCCACAAAGGATAGTGTATGTTTCTTGTGATCCAGCAACCCTTGCAAGAGATTTAGGGATTTTAGAAGAGCTCAGCTATAGGACTGTTGAGGTTCAGCCGGTGGATATGTTCCCGATGACTGGACATGTTGAGGTCGTAACTTTGCTTACAAGGAGAGAAACGACGAAGTAAGGAATTAGTACGACCCATGCAAGGCATGCCCAAGAAGGCGAGTGAAGCGAAGGCTGATTGGCAGCAGGCTACTGCGGAGACCGAATTAAGCAGAAGAAATTGGGAGTATACGAATTAAGAATAAAATTAGGATCAGATGCATCAAGAATATTTTATTTCACGTATCATAGAGATACTTTTGTATTGCTAAATGGATTCCTTAAAAAGACAGATAAAACGCCAAAGCTAGAACTTGAAAAAGCAAAAAGATATAAAGAAGATCTTGAAAAGAGGTGTGAAGATGAGTAAAGCAAGTGTTGATTTCTGAGGTAATAAGAGCAAGAAGAGAATTAAATTTAACACAACAAGAATTAGCTTCTAGAATGGGAACTCAAAAATCAAATATCAAATATTAGCAGGCTTGAAAGTGGAAACTATAATCCTTCTTTAGATTTTTTAAGTAAGCTTGCAAAAGGACTAGGAAAAGAAATTCATATTGAACTAAGATAATATTATATAATTTTACACGAAGTGCAGAGATAGAAAGATGCACTTCGTGTTTTTTGCCAGGTGAAAAAATGTTAACAATATTTTTTATATTTTCCTGTTTATTTTCCTTTGGAGTTTACATGATAGCAGCAGACAGATTAAAGTTTCCTAGTTTTAAGGCTTCAAAGGTAATATTAAGTTTTAGCAGGACTCGGAAAAAATAAGCGAATTTGGTTATCATTCCATTCAAGTAACAAGGAGCATATTTGCATATTGAGTATGTTTTATAATTCTATATATATTTTTATTTGGTTTTAAGTTGGATTTTGCAAGATTAAGGAATGTTGTTAAGTTACTAAAAGTGTTATTATTGTCGATGAAAATTTACCAATAGGAGTAATTACAAATACAGCAGTTATTCCATTATTGCGTTAAAATCCTATTTTCTAGGGTGCTTCATTTGTAACACTATAAAGTTTCTAGAAATGAAATTATGGCTGAGCAACCTCTTCTGGTCTCTCTTGTTGAGCCCAATGTCCACAATCATCAAGAAATATAGTTTTACGGATATTTGGAACAAGATTCATCATTTCAGAAATTATTTGATGCATTCCTGGAATACTTAACCCAACATCACGTCTTCCTACTATAAATAGGGCAGGAATTGTTACTTTCAATCCATTGAAACAACTTAATAGTTCTCTATTTCTATCCAAATTACGGTAATAATTTAATCCACCACGAAAACCTGTTTTAACTAATGCTTCCGTATAAACATCTAAGTCCTTTTCTTCAAGCCAAGATGTTGTTTTAGGTGTTGGTAATACTGAAAGTAGCCCTTTCTCTATTCATTCTATTTGTAATTAAATAGCATAATCGGTTGTTTATAAACGCTTGTTGTTAAAGTGATTTGTTCATGATACAATCTCCAAAGGCAGTAACCTTTGCTATTGTTGCTGAAACCTCTCTTTGAAATTCCTTCACATGCGTACGAATATCCATCAATTTGTCCTTTATATTAAAGAGTTACGAGATCTTATTGTAACCGTCAAAATTTAACGCCTATAATCTATGAAAATATTATAATAAAATTTGCAGGATAAAATAGAAATTGGAAGCTGGAATTTAGGTGCTAAAGTTCTGGGGCTTAGTTAATAAGATTGATGAACATCCTATTCAAATGTTATTATTAGGAATATAACAAAAAATATTAAATGTAGATTAGTTATAAAAACTTTGAAAGATTATTTTTGTATTTAATTAATATATGATAGCAATTTAGGGAGGATTGATGAAAATGCAATATAATATATTGATTGTAGAAGATGAATCAGATATAAATGAATTGCTGGTTAAGATATTAGAAGAAGCACAATACAAGACTGTACAAGCTTTTTCTGGTACAGAAGCAAAATTATTATTAGAGAAAAAAATTCCAGACCTTATTTTACTTGATCTTATGCTTCCTGGAATATCAGGAGAGGAATTATTGTATGATATTAGAGAAAATAAACATTCTAACGTTCCTGTTCTGGTACTATCAGCAAAAAATTCTTTAGGTGATAAAGTATCACTTCTGAAGGATGGTGCAGATGATTACATAACTAAGCCTTTTGAACCAGAAGAAGTGATTGCAAGAGTTCAATCAGCCTTAAGACGTTTAGGGAAAGAAGATAATTGTAAAAAAATTCTAACATATAAAGATTTACAGCTTAATCCTCAAGGAAGAATAGTAAAATTTGATGGAACAGAAATAGAATTAACTGCTCATGAGTACGATATTCTATATCTTTTAATCAAAAATCCAGAGAAAGTGTATTCCAGAGAAAGTTTGTATGAATTGGTGTGGCATGGTGGATATTACGGTGAAAATAATACTGTAAATGTCCATGTTAGCAATTTAAGAAAAAAATTGAAGGAAGCAGGTTCCAAAGAAGATTATATTCAGACCGTATATGGTATTGGATTTAAACTTCAATAAAGAACTTTATGACTTCTTTAAAAGTTCTTTATGACTTATTTAAGATTGAAATGTTAAAATATGTTTGTGAATAAAGAAATCTAAAAGTTGATAAATGTATTTTTATATGGAGGTAGAAAATGAATGATTATGTCATAGAGACTAAACAAGCTACAAAGGCATACGGCTCGCTCCTTGCATTAGATAATGTAAATATTCATGTGAAAAGAGGAAGTATTTATGGACTAGTCGGCGATAATGGAGCAGGAAAAAGTACACTTTTAAAATTGCTAGCAGGACATAGTTATGTAACAAAAGGAGAAATACAGCTTTTTGGGAAACATGAAGAAAAAGAGTTGGAAAGTTCCCGAAAAAAAATAGGCTTCATGGTTGAACATACTGGCTTTTTCGCTGATTTAACTATAGAACAGACATTAAAGTATTATTGTATTCAAAAGGGTATCCCTGATAGGAAAAAAATTGGTGAGATGATAAAACTAACAGGTATTGAAGAAAAGCGAAACAGCAAATGCAAAAATCTTTCACTGGGGCAAAAACAGAGATTAGGTCTTGCCATTGCCATGCTTGGACAACCACAGGTTTTAGTTTTGGATGAACCTATCAACGGATTAGACCCTAGCGGCATTATTGAACTCCGCAATTTGCTACACCATTTAAATGAGGAAAAGAAGATTACCATTTTACTCTCAAGCCACATATTATCTGAACTTGAACAAATTGCTACAGCATATGGCTTTTTAAGCAAAGGAAATTTGATTGAGGAAATCTCGGCACATGAATTACATGAGAAATGTTCAGATTGTATTGAAATTAAAGTATCAGATGTAGAAAAGTATTCGGTTATTTTGGAAAGGAATGTTCCAAAAGAAACGTATAAAGTCCTTCCAAAGAATACTATTCGTATCCATAAACCGCAGGCACAACCAGAAGTTTATAGCAAATTAGCCTCTGATAACCACATATATATAACAAGCATGAGAACAATTCAATCTTCTTTGGAAGATTATTATATGGAGTTAAAGAAAAGAGGTGCTGGGAAATGTTAAATTATATAAAGAGTGAATTTTATAGAGTATTTCACAGTAAAGGTATATATTATTTAACTGGAATTTTAGCAATTCTGTCATTTTTGCTGAATGCAGTATTAGCATGGTTTGGAAAAATGGATGGCTCAAGTTTTCCATATGATACAACTTCCTTTTCATATTCAAATTTAGTAGCAAGCCCAATGCTTTTTTGTGTTATAGGTACTATTATTGGAATTGTTTTTTATGAGGGAAACAGAAAAAACGGCAATTTAAAAAATACCATTGCTTCTGGTATTTCAAGAACAAAAATCTTTGCCGGACAATGTATTGTAACCACTGTTTCAGCTATATTTTCTTTGATTATAGTTGTGAGTGTTTATATAGTAAGTGCAGTTGTTTTGTTGCAACATACAGGTCCCGTAAATCTGATGGATTTAGTTACAGAAATTCCAGCTGTATTTTTTATTTCTGTTGCTGCTTTGATTTTGGGAATTATTTGTATAGAAGCATGTGAAAAAAATTCTATAGGAATTATCATTTGGATTGCAATTTGGTTTATTATTCCTAAAATATTTTTTTACTTAGGCCTTCGATTTGATAGAATTCATAGCATTGCCATGTGGATGCCCGATAATTTCTTAGGTACAGATGGAATGACTGTTAATATGTCAAAGTGCATCACTGCATGGAGTACAACAGAAGGAATGACTAAATGTTTCATTTCTGGTATAGTTGGAACCATTGTTTTTTTCATGTCTGGTATTGTATTATTAAAAAAAAGAGAATTGTAAATTAGATGTATTATTTTGAATAGGAGGTTAAAAATGCTGTATATTATTTTATCTATCATAGGAGGTTATTTTGCATTTCGATACCTTTCTATTCTATATGCATTTGGTGAGATAACAAAAGAATTGCAGGAAATACAAAAGGACCTTACCCAAAACCAAAGTCTGCATTTACCAATACCCAATCGTAATTTAGAAAAAGTGTTGTGTACTTTAAATAATACTTTAGAGGAAATCAGAAAAGAACGGCAGAAATATGAAAAAAGAGAAAAAGAGTTTAGAAGGCAAATTGAAAATATCAGTCATGATTTACGTACTCCGCTAACTGTAATCCTAGGTTATTTAAAATTTATGAAAAAAGCAGATAAAGAACCTGAAATGGATAAAAATCTAAGTGAAGCATTAGAAATTATTGAGCGTAAAGCAGAAATTATGAAAATATTAGTAACCCAGTTTTATGATTTTTCCCGTTTAAATGCAGGAGATTATAGTCTTACGCTTAATAATGTAGATATTTCTAGAACTTTGAGGGAATCGCTTACTGGTAACTATCAAGTGCTGGATCAATCGAATTTAGCTATAGAGGTTGATATACCAGAACACCCGATATGGGTAATCGGGGACGATTCTGCACTAGAAAGAATTTTTTTTAACTTATTCCAAAATGCTGGCAGATATGCTGAAAGTTTCTTAACAATTTCAATTAAAGAAGATATGGAAAATGTATCGATTTCATTCATCAACGATACAAATATGCTTTCTGAAGAGGATATACCACATTTGTTTGATAGATTTTATATGCAGGATAGTTCACGAAATCAAGGTGGTACAGGCTTAGGATTGACAGTTGCAAAATCACTTGCAGAAGAAATGGAAGGAATATTGGATGTTACCATTGTTAATAAAGAAGCGCTAAACTCTAAAAAGGATAAATTAACTATATGCTTTGATTTGTGCATGAAAGCAAGGAGATATACATAAATGTTTCAGTTATCTAGATAAAAGGTTATTAACAAAGTGGAGATAATATCAAAAGCATAAGGGTTAAAGAAATCAATATAAGTACTTACTAAATTAATTCTATTATACTGCTATCTTTAAAAACATTACTATCAGGAGGAAAACATATAATGCAATGTAGTCTTAGGCAATCAGTTTGCAACAGATATGGAGGTTAACGTAAATGATAAAATCCAAATTGGAATAAAAGGAAAGATTTTAAGTTTTAAAGTTATTGGTATAATGAACAAGAATATGCTTAATGATGATAATAAAATATATATAAGCTTAAATTGTATGCAAAAGGCTGATTTGTTAAATGATGACAGTAGTAACTTGCAATATTTTATTAAATGTGATTCTAACGATGAAAAACAAATGATATATAACTTAAGTAAAAGATTAAAACAAGCACAAGTATTTAATTTGACAGATGCACTTAATGAATTAAGTGGATATATTCAAAATTTAGCATTTGTATTTATATTAATTTGTTGCATAAGTATATTTGCTGCAGTCTGCTTAATGGGTAATATATTTATGATTATAAACTATGAGAGGATTAAAGAATTTCTTGTGCTGAAAGTAGTTGGTGCTAAAAATAAAGATATAAGGGAAATTACAATTATTGAAGGGATTATAATAGGAGGACTATCTGGAGTTTTAGGTACGCTAATAAGTGAGATATTAGGCTGTATTATAATGAATAGTATGTTTTATTCAAAATACTATCCAAATATTTTTATAATATGTGGTATGATTTTTATAGCTTTGATAATAGCAATTATTTCATCTTTAGTTGTTATTGCTAACATGAAAATTGAAAATTACAGTGATATGTTTAGAATGGAATAATAGAAGTGTAGTGAAGAGATTAAATAATGTTATGCTAAAATTTATAGATTTCAAAGCAAATATATTTTATAGTATCTGAGAAAAATTTGTAAAAATTGTACAATTGCTAAAAAAGATATAAATTAAAAGAAGTTAGCATACTCCTTGAATTTGAGAGGGGGGACAATCTTTACGCAAAACAAATTTCTACGCGTATTAGTATCATTATATTATCACAACACATGTGGATACGGTAGTTCTTTTGTTCCAACAAAAGCCAAGTGATCGAATTGCAGTTGATTTGGATTTGGATGAGTTGGATGTTACGTCTGCTGAAACGAAAGCGACTTATGCTGAGATTAAGGATTATGTTTTGAAAGAGCATGGACTTAAGGTTTCTAATCTGTATATTTCACAGGTAAAAAGAAAATGTGGATTGGAAGTTGGGGAGAATTATAACCTGGCTAAGTCTGAAGATGCGAAGCAACCCAATTGTCCGGAAGAGAAGGAAAAGGCGAATGCGCAAGTTATATTTGATGAGCCAGAAGATGAAGGCTATCTTGTGAGATTGGCAAGAGAAGAGCCAGCAAATTATGTATCATATGCTTTGAAGCCGGATGGGTTGCAGGAGTATGTGGACGCGATGAATGTGTTTAATTAGTTTGTGAAAGAGTCAGTTGATATCAGCTGGCTCTTTTTAAAATTATGGATGAAATATATGGTATTTTTTTATATAATTAAAATGTAGGAGTTTAACATTAAATAGATCATAGATTGTGGGGGAAGTATATGATAAAAGTATTTTTAGTCCGACATGCAGAGCCTGAACATGATTGGGAAGATGATAGAACAAGACCATTAACTGCGGAAGGAAAAATGGATTCTAAGTCTGTGAAGAGTTTTTTGAAGGATAAAAAAATAGACTGTTTTTATAGTAGTCCATATTGCAAAGTTTATAATAAGAATGTAGGAAAAATATGAAATAAAAATGTCGTAAAACCTACATTCTTATTTTGTATTTATAGATATATATTGATACACTCTTTAAGGGGGTGAATCAGTATGAACTGCA
>JAJXWJ010000105.1 GCA_021781655.1 Bacillota bacterium
ACCATCTTGCTGTCATCTGACAGCTTAATTAGTATATCAAATCTTTTTCTTCTTGTCAACTACTTTTTTTATTTTGTTTTTTACAAAATGTTGTTTCTTTCGTAGCGACAAGAAGTATTCTATCATGTTATTATCAAATATCGATCAATAACATTCATTAAATTTTAAAATTATATTAAAATTAATCAATTTTTCTTTTATTTTCTCTTGATTTCTTATAGTGATACACTAGGATGAATTGAACGATGATTATGATAAAAATATAAAATATGATTATAAAAATGCACTTTTTTTAACATGAAAAAATAAAAAAGTAGAAGAGTTTTATTAAAATCTTCTACTTTTTTATTTTATTCTTCAATATTTTCTTCTTCTTCTCTAACTTCATTTTCAATTTTTGCTATTGCAACAACTTTTCCTTCTTCAGAACTTCTCATTAATGTTACACCCATTGCATTTCTGCTAGTTTCAGAAATTTCATTAGCATTAATTCTAATTACTATATCATTACTATTTATCAACATTACTTCATCTGAATCTTTTACTATTCTAGCTCCTACAAGCTCACCAGTCTTTTCCGATACCTTATAAGTTATTACACCTTTTCCACCTCTTCTTTGAAGTGAGTATTCAGAAATACTTGTTCTTTTTCCAAATCCATTTGAACTAACAACTAAAACATCTTGTTCTGTATCTATTACCTCTAACCCAACTACTATATCATCTTCTCTAAGTGTTATTCCTCTAACCCCTGATGCGTTTCTTCCAAGTGGTCTAGCATCCGTTTCATTAAATCTTATTGCATAACCTTGCTTTGTAACCATCAGTATTTCACTTTCACCAGTTGTGAGTCTAACATCAACTAATTCATCGCCATCTCTTAAATTAATTGCATTTAATCCATTTTTTCTTATAGTTGAATATTCACTTAAAGATGTTTTTTTAATAATTCCATACTTTGTTCCCATTAATAAATAACTATCTTTATTAAATTCTTTAAGCGTTTTTACAGTTTGAATCTTTTCACCTTGGTCAAGCTGAAGAAGATTTATTAAATTTGTGCCTTTTGCTGTTCTTCCTGCCTCTGGTACCTCATAAGCCTTAATTTGATATACTCTACCTTTGTTACTGAAGAAAAGAATATGATTATGTGTAGAAGTTATAAATATATGCTCTACAAAATCATCATCCTTTGTAGACATTGCTTGTATACCTCTTCCACCCCTCTTTTGAGAAGTATACGTATCAGCTGATATTCTTTTTATGTATCCAGCATGAGTTAACGTTATTACAACATCATGCTCTTCTATTAAATCTTCAATATCAATTTCATTTTCTACAGCAGAAATTACTGTCTTTCTTTCATCTCCAAATTTAGCTTTAATTTCTAAAAGCTCTTCTTTTATGATATTTAACACCTTTTGTCTATCTTGAAGAACAGATATTAAATAATCTATTGTTTTTAATAATTCATTTAATTCATCTTCAATTTTTTCTCTTTCAAGACCTGTAAGTCTTCTAAATCTCATTTCAATAATTGCTTCTGATTGTTTTTCTGAAATATTAAATCTTTCAATTAATCTTTCTTGTGCCTCTTTTGCAGTTTTTGAAGATCTAATAATACTTATTACTTCGTCTATATAATCTAATGCTATCTTTAAACCTTCTAGAATATGTGCTCTAGCTTTTGCTTTATCTAAATCAAATTGAGTTCTTCTTCTAATTACTTCTTCCTGAAAAGCAATGTAATGCTCAAGCATTTGTTTTAAATTAAGATATTGAGGTTTACCATCTACTAATGCTAACATAATTATGCCAAAACTATCTTGAAGCTTTGTATGTTTATATAATTGATTTAATACTATTTGAGGATTAGAATCTCTCTTTAATTCGATTACGATTCGCATTCCTTCTCTATCTGATTCATCTCTTAAATCACTTATTCCATTTATTTTTTTATCTTTAACCAATTCAGCTATATTTTCAATAAGTCTTGCTTTGTTTACTTGATACGGAAGTTCAGTAACTATAATTTTAACTCTTCCATTTACCTCTTCAAAATCTGTCTTTGCTCTTATAACAACTTTTCCTCTACCTGTCTCATATGCACTTCTAATACCTGATTTTCCTAAAATACTTGCTGCTGTAGGGAAGTCTGGACCTTTAATTTTAGTCATAAGTTCAAGAATAGAAGTCTCATTGTTATCTATCAACATAAATATACCGTCAATAACTTCTCTTAAGTTATGAGGAGGTATATTGGTTGCCATACCTACTGCTATACCAGATGAACCATTTACTAATAAATTCGGAAATCTAGATGGAACTACTAAAGGCTCTTCTTCCTCACCATCAAAGTTTGGTCCAAAATCAACAGTATTTTTACCGATATCTCTAACCATTTCAAGTGCAATTTTGCTCATTTTAGCTTCTGTATATCTCATAGCTGCAGCAGAATCACCATCAATTGATCCAAAATTTCCATGACCATCAACTATTGTATATCTCAAATTAAAATCTTGAGCCATTCTTACTAGAGCATCATATACAGATGAGTCACCGTGTGGATGATACTTACCTAAAACATCTCCGACAATTCTTGCACATTTTCTATATCCCTTTTCAGGCGTTAATCCTAATTCGTGCATAGAATATATAATTCTTCTATGAACTGGCTTTAATCCATCCCTTACATCGGGAAGAGCACGGTCAATTATTACACTCATAGCATAATCTATATAACAATTTTTCATTTCATCACTAATGTCTACTTGTAAAACCTTACCCTCATTATTCACTAACTTTACCTCCTGTTAATACAAACGACCTAATTTCTAAATATCTAAATTTATAACATTCTTTGCGTTTTCTTGAATAAATTCTCTACGTGGTTCAACCTTATCTCCCATTAGTATCGTAAACATCTCATCTGCAAGCATAGCATCTTCTACTGCAGCCTTACGTAATATTCTCTTTTCAGGATCCATAGTTGTATGCCATAATTGATCTGCATTCATTTCTCCAAGACCTTTGTAACGCTGAATATCTACACTATTATCTTTACCACCTATTTTTTCTAATTCCTCTTCCATCTCTATATCTGAATAACAATAAACTTCTTTTTTACCCTTTGCTATTCTATATAGTGGCGGTTGTGCCATGTATATATGACCTCCATCAACCAGTTCTCTCATATACCTATAGAAAAATGTTAATAATAAAGTTCTAATATGTGCTCCATCAACATCAGCATCAGTCATTATTATTATTCTGTTATATCTAATTTTTGTAACATCAAAATCTTTTCCAATTCCGGCACCAAATGCTGTTATCATTGCTCTTATCATTTCAGAATTTAATATTTTATCAATTCTTTGTTTCTCAACATTCATTATTTTTCCGCGAAGTGGAAGTATTGCCTGAAATCTTCTGTTCCTTCCTTGTTTTGCAGAACCTCCTGCTGAATCTCCCTCAACTATGTAGATTTCACATTCCTCAGCATTATTTGAGGAACAATCTGCTAATTTTCCTGGTAGTGTAGTACTTTCTAATATAGATTTTCTTCTCGTAAGCTCTCTTGCTTTTTTAGCCGCATCTCTTGCCCTTGCAGCAAGAAGAGCCTTCTCTACAACTTTCTTGCCTATGCCTGGATTTTCCTCTAAATAAATACTTACCTTTTCTCCAACTACAGCTTCAACAATACCTCTCATTTCACTATTGCCAAGCTTTGTTTTGGTCTGACCTTCAAATTGAGGCTCTGAAAGCTTAACTGATACAACAGCCGTTAAACCTTCTCTTACATCTTCACCTGATAAATTTTTGTCATTTTCTTTTATTAATCCAAATTTCTTAGCATAATCATTTACAACTCTAGTTAATGCTGTCTTAAAGCCAACAAGATGGGTTCCGCCTTCTACGGTATCTATATTATTAGCAAAAGAATATAGATTTTCAATATAACCATCGTTGTATTGAAGTGCTATTTCAACTATTGAATCTTCCTTAGTTCCCTCTATGTATATTGGTTCTGGAAAAATTGGTTCTTTGTTTTTATTTAAGTACTCAACGAAAGATTTTATTCCTCCTTCATAGTGGAAAGATTCTTTTTTATCATTTCTTTCATCAGAAAAATTAATTTTTATTCCTTTATTTAAAAATGCTAACTCTCTAAACCTTTGAGCTAAAACATCATACTGAAATTCTAATTCATCAAAAATTTCACTATCTGGCATGAAATTTATTTGCGTACCATGACCATCTGTTTCACCAATTTCCTCAAATTCACTTGCTACGTCACCTCTATGGTATACTTGTTTCCAAATTTTACCTTCTCTTTTAACTATAACCTCGCATGTTTCTGAAAGTGCATTTACTACAGATGCTCCAACCCCATGAAGCCCACCAGAAACCTTGTAGCCTCCACCACCAAACTTTCCACCTGCATGTAAAACCGTCATAATTACTTCAACAGTAGGTCTATTCATTTTAGGGTGAATTCCAACAGGCATACCTCTTCCGTCATCTACAACTGTAACAGAATTATCACTATGAATTATTATATCTATATTTTTACAAAATCCTGCTAAAGCTTCATCGATACTGTTATCTACTATTTCATAAACAAGATGGTGAAGGCCTTTTATAGAAGTACTGCCAATATACATACCTGGTCTTTTTCTAACTGCCTCTAATCCTTCTAATACCTGAATCTGGCTTTCATCATATGTTACTTTATTATCTGACATGAAAATCCTCCTATTCAAAAAATCTATAGTTCATCGTAAATAATTTCGCTTCTTTTATTTAAGGTTGAAGAAGATATTGGTGATAAGTATATTTTACTTTTTTTATTAACTTCAGCAATTACAAATGATTTTGGCTTATCATCAGTAATTTTTTCTACAAAGTCATCTTCTTCCGCCAATCTTAAAAACTGACTTGTATCTGAACTATACATAGTAGTTTCTATATCAAAAATACCAATTACGTCCTTTATCGGAACTACTACATTTTCACCTAAATGCAAAAACACTCAAAATCCCCCTCTGTGTTTTAAAATTTTTTAATAATTTTTTTTATTTTACTTCTGTTACTATGCCATCCTTAACATTAAATAATTTATACTGACCATATAAATAACTTTGTATATCGTTTATTCCAGTACATGTTATTATGGTTTGAATAGAATCTAATGAATTAAGAATATACTTTTGTCTGGATATATCCAGTTCCGAAAGCACATCATCTAAAAGTAAAACTGGTACTTCTCCCGTATCTTTTTTTAAAATGTCAATCGTAGCAAATTTTATAGTTAATACTGCTGTTCTTTGCTGACCCTGAGAACCAAAAATCTTTGTATCTATTCCATTTATTTCTATATTGAAGTCATCTCTATGTGGTCCAACAGAAGTTATTCCTTTAACAATATCTTTACTTCTGTTTTTCTCCAACTTGTTATAAAGATCTTCTTCTATCTCTTTTTGAGACTTATTTTCTATAGAGTAATTAAATTGGATGTCCTCTTTATTTTGAGTAATTTCTTTATGAATATTTTTTCCGATCTCATTAAGCCTTATTATATAATTTATTCTATGCTTAATTATTGAACTACCAAAACGACTCAGTTGTAAATCATATATTTGGAGCATTTCATATGCACTACTATTTCTGCTTCTAAGTAATGCATTTCTTTCTTCTAAAACTTTATTATATTGAACTAAATCAAAATAATATCTCGGATATATTTTGGAAAGCTCTATATCTAAAAATCTCCTTCTATAACTTGGAGATTCTTTAACTATTTTTAAATCTTCTGGTGAAAACATGACAGCATTAAATACACCAAAAAGTTCAGAAATTTTTTTAAGCTTTATAGAATTAACATTAATACCTTTTTTACCTTCATTGAATATTTTTATTTCAATCTTTTTATCGATTCTTTCCCTTGAGACATAAAGATTTATATAGGCATTTGTTTTTTTCCATTTAATTAATTCCTTATCCTTACTCGTTCTATTAGATTTTCCTATACTGCAATAATAGATGCTCTCTACAATATTTGTCTTTCCTTGAGCATTATCTCCAATAAAAATATTTACACCTTTATGAAATTCTAAATTTAAATTTTCATAATTTCTAAAATTATTAAGTGTTATTGACTTTATATGCATAACTATACACCTATATTATAACATAACGTTATTAAAAACATAATAAGTTATTTTTTAACTACCTTGTTTTAATCTTTTAATATCTAAAAACTCTATATAAGCTTATAACATTCTCCTTCAAATTCAACTATATCACCTTTACTTAATTTTTTCCCTCTTCTCGTTTCTACTTCTCCGTTAAGCTTTATATCTCCATTTTGTATTAGAAATTTAGCATCTGATCCTTGGGATGTTATTCCTGACCATTTTAAGAAAGAATCTAATTTTATAATATCTGTTTTAACTTCAATCTCTTTCAATATTATCCCTCTCTTTTTTATATTATATCCATTTTTAACTATTTAATAACCTTACTGGAAGAACTAAAAAGGTTGAATCTTCTCTTTCTGCATTTCTGATTATACAAGGACTTACACTACTAGATAATTCCATTATTATTTCATCTTCATCTATAATTTTTAGTAAGTCAATTAAGTATTTTGAATTAAATGCAATTTGAAGAGGCTGACCTTGCAAAATTATATTTAATTCTTCTCTTACCTTTCCCAATTGAGAATTAGATGTTATAACCATTGTATCTTCTAAAATATCAAATTTTATCAAATTAGTATTTCCATCTTTCCCAACTAGTGAGGCTCTTTCTATACAGCTTAAAAGTTCTTCTCTTTTAACGGTTACTTTTAAATTAAATTCTTCTGGAATAATAGATTTATATTTTATAAATTCTCCTTCTAGAAGCCTTGAAAAAACTTTAGTATCTCCAAAGTTTATTAATATATGGTTGGTTGTAAATGTTATGTCAACATTTCCTTCATCATCTAAAATTTTAACAACTTCATTTAATGTTTTTCCTGGGATAACTTCACTAATTAGATTATCATTATCAATTTCTTCACTATTTAAAGCAAGCCTATATCCATCAAGTGCTACTAAGCTCAATTTTTTTTCTGCAATTTCAAAAAGAACTCCAGTTAGTATTGGTCTTGTTTCATCTTGAGCTACAGCAAATATAGTGCTTTTTATCATATTTTTTAATGTTTTTTGCTCTATGGAAAATATAATATTTTCATCTATTTCAGGTAAACTAGGAAAATCGTCTGAGTTCATATGTACTAGTGTAAAATTAGATTTTTCACAAATTAACTCGATTGAATTATTTTCAGTTGTATTAATTTCAATCATTGAACTTGGAAGTTTTCTTACTATATCGCCTAAAAGCTTTGATTCTACAACTATCTTTCCTGGTTCTAATACCTCTGCTTTAAATTTTGTTTCTATACTTAAGTCTATATCTGAACCAATTATTGTTATTTCATCATTTTTTGCAATTATTAAAAGTCCTTGTAATACAGGCATTGCAGATTTACCTGTAACTGCTTTTTGAGCAGTTGATATCGCTTCTTGTAATTTATTTTTTTGACATTTTATTTTCATGTTTTTTACCTCCTTTATTAACATGGAATTATAGTCTATATATAGATTAGATATATATTATATTTATTAATAATAGTAGTAGGGGCTGTTGATATGTGTATATGTGAATAAAAGCGTTATTTTATGAGAATATAGAGCAAAAATAATTGTGGATAAGTAAATATTAAAAATTTAGCGTTATCCACAGTATTATAAAAAAATAAATTTGTATTTTTTATCCACAACGTTCAAGCTATTAATTAAAAACAGCTGTTAGTTATTTTTGATTTATCTTTTTTGTTATATCGTTAATTATGTTTTTAAGAGATTCATCTGTCTTAAATTCTTCGGAAATTTTTTCATATGCATGAATTACTGTTGTGTGATCTCTACCACCAAATTCTTCACCTATTTTAGGCAGTGACATATCTGTAAGCTTCCTGCATAAATACATTGCAATTTGTCTTGGATAAGCTATATTTCTAGTTCTTCTTGCTGATTTAAAGTCTTCTATTCTTAAATTATAAGTATTTGCAACAATTTCTTGAATTAATTCTATTGTAACTTGCTTATTTTGTTTGTTAGATATTATATCTTTAAGAGCTTCTGAAGCTAAATCTACACTTATTTCCTTATTAGTTAATGAAGAAAAAGCTACTATTCTTATTAAAGCACCTTCAAGTTCTCTAATATTAGACTTAATTTTAGTAGCTATATAAACCATAACTTCATTTGGAATATTAAGCTTCTCTACATCAGCTTTCTTTTTTAGTATAGCTATTCTAGTTTCAAAGTCTGGTGGCTGAATATCTGCAATAAGTCCCCATTCAAACCTAGATCTTAGCCTATCTTCTAAAGTAGGAATTTCTTTCGGCGGTCTATCGCTGGATAGAATTATTTGCTTATTACTTTCATGAAGTGCATTAAAGGTATGGAAAAACTCTTCTTGAGTTCTTTCTTTACCACCTATAAATTGAACATCATCTATTAATAAAACATCTACACTTCTGTATCTTGTTCTAAACTCTTCATTTTTATCGTCTTTGATAGAATTAATTAATTCATTAGTAAATTTTTCTGATGAAACATATACAACCTTGGCTTTCGGATTATTTTGAAGAATATAATGTCCAATTGCATGCATTAAGTGGGTTTTTCCAAGTCCCACACCACCATATATAAAAAGTGGGTTATAGGCCTTTGCTGGTGCTTCTGCAACTGCAAGACAAGCTGCGTGGGCAAAACGATTACTATTTCCAATGACAAAAGAATCAAATTTATATTTAGGATTTAACAAAGTGTACATGTCATCTAAATTATTAATATTTACTTCATCTTTTAGTCCATTAGCATCTTCAATTTCTAAATTTTCTTCTGATATTATTGTAAAAATTAAAGTATAGGTTTTCGTAGTTACTAGATTTAATGCATTAGCAACTAAGTCTTTATATCTGCTTTCTAAAATTTCCTTTGTGAATTGATTTGGAACACCAAGTTTAAAATAACTATTTTCAATGGATAATGGCGTTATACTTTTAATCCACGTATTAAAACTTACTTCTGTAAGCTCACCTTTTATAATATTTAAAGTTTTTTCCCAAATATCGAGTAGTTTGGTGTCCATAGTTTTATCCTCCAGTTAAAAAATAATAAAAAAGTATACACATTTATATAAACATAATTTGTTAATCAATTTAATTT
>JAJXWJ010000106.1 GCA_021781655.1 Bacillota bacterium
CTTCCACCTCCATTTGAATGAGCAAGGTTAGCATTTTCACCTATTACTGCTAAAGTTTTTATTTCTTTATCCTTTAATGGAAGAAGCTTTTCTTCATTTTTTAATAACACAATTGCTTCTCTTGCAATATCTAAGGTCGCTTCTCTATTCAAAGCTGAGTTATATTCACCTCTGCTTCTATTTTCTGAAAAGACATTTATTTTGTACATTAACTTTAAAATACGCCTTATTTTATCATCTATTACCTCTTCTTTTAATTTTCCTTCCTCAACTGCCCTTATTAATGGATTTGCAAAGAAGTAATCATCAAAATTATAAGTAACGTTCATTTCAATATCCATACCAGCATCTGCAGCCAATACAGTGTCATGTATAGCTCCCCAATCGGAAATTATTACACCATCAAAGCCCCATTCACCTTCTAAAATTTCTTTTAAAAGATATTTGCTATGGGAACAATGATAACCAAAAACTTTGTTATATGCAGTCATTATTGAATAAGCATTACCTTCTTTAACCGCAGCTTCAAAGGCTGGAAGGTAAATTTCTCTTAAGGTTCTTTCGTCTATTTCTACATTTACATTTAATCTTTCTGTTTCTTGATTATTAACTGCAAAGTGTTTTACACAAACAGATACATCATTTTTTTCTTGAACCCCTTTTATAAAAGGAACTGCAAGTTCACTTATCAAATACGGATCTTCAGACATATATTCAAAATTTCTTCCGCACAATGGGCTTCTAACAATATTTATTCCTGGTCCTAATATTATATCTTTTCCTCTTCCTCTTGCTTCTTTTCCTAAGGTATCTCCGGCTTTATAAGCTAAAGACCTATTAAAGGTTGCTGCTAGTGCCATATTGCATGGAAGATAAGTAACATAATCATCGGAATTACCTATTGGCATCCAGCTATTATCTGGAAATTCATGTCTTACACCCATTGGCCCATCTGACATTTTAATCGGAGGAATATTTAATCTTTCTACTCCTCCAGTTCTAAAAAGACCGTTACCATGAATCATGTTGGCTTTTTCTGGAAGCGTCAGCTTTTTTATTATTTCTTCGATTCCTTTAAGATTCATATTATCACTCCTTTTGCATTATTGTAATTTTATTACAATTTCACTATTTCCATTTGCTATATTTATTTTTGTATCTTTTGCTGAACTTGAGAAGTCAGCTCCTGAAACTTCTTTAACATTATTTACATCTTTTAAAATAAAAGTCCAGTTTCCTTCTGTACCTGTTGATTGTATTGTAATCGTATTATCATTTTTTAATGCTTCTACAACTAAAACTTCAGTTTGCTCTTTATCTAATACTTTTGTACTTGTTTTTAATCCATCTATTAATTCGAAAGCCAAAACTTCTACATTTTTTCTAAAATCGTAATCTGGTCTTGAATTATTTTCCCCTACAGCAATTAAGCTATTTTCTTTTATGAGCATCGGTATACTTAAGTAATCATGGATTTCTTTTACCCAGCTTCCGCCTTCATATTTTTTACCTGTTATAAAGTTTGTCCATTTTCCATTAGGAATATAGTATTTTGCTTCTCCTTCTTCATTAAATATTGGAGCAACTAAAATAGAATCGCCTAGCATATATTGTTTATCTAAAAATGCACATGCTTCATCTTTTTCAAATTCCAAAATCATTGCTCTCATCATTGGTAAGCCTTCCACATGAGCTGAAACTGCATTTTTATATAAATATGGCATTATACTGCATTTTAACTTACTAAAAAATCTTACAACTTCTGAAGCTGCCTCATCGTAAAGCCAAGGCACTCTATAAGAAGTACTTCCATGCAATCTACTATGTGAAGACAACAATCCAAAGGCAACCCATCTCTTGTAAACATCTGCAGTTGAAGTGCTTTCGAAGCCTCCTATATCATGGCTCCAAAATCCAAAACCAGAAAGACATAAGGACAATCCACCTCTTAAGCTTTCAGCCATAGATTCAAAATCGGATTCACAGTCACCACCCCAATGCACAGGGAACTGTTGTCCACCAGTAGTTGCAGACCTAGCAAAAACGACTCCTTCAGTTTCACCTTTAACTTCTTTAATCGTATCAAAAACGACTTTGTTATACATAAAAGTATAATAATTGTGCATTTTGTTTGGATCTGCACCATTAAAATATACTACATCTGTAGGTATACGTTCACCAAAATCTGTTTTAAAACAGTCAACCCCCATATCCATAAGCTCTTTTAGCTTATTAGAATACCACTTGCAAGCTGCTGGATTTGTAAAATCAACAATAGCCATACCCGGCTGCCACATATCGAATTGCCATACATCTCCATTAGCTCTTTTTATAAAATACCCATTTTCTTTTCCTTCATCAAAAAGCTTCGATTGTTGTGCAATATATGGATTAATCCAAACGCAAATGTTTAAATCTTTTTCTTTTAATCTTTTCAACATATTTTTAGGCTCTGGAAATACATCTTTATCCCATTCAAAATTGCACCAGTTAAATTCTTTCATCCAAAAGCAGTCAAAATGAAATACTCTTAATGGAATATCCCTTTCCTTCATTCCATTTATAAATTCATTTACTGTGGCTTCATCATAATTTGTTGTGAATGAAGTTGAAAGCCATAATCCAAAAGACCAGGTTGGTGGAAGTGCTGGCTTACCAGTTAAAGATGTATAATTTTTAATTACTTCTTTAATGGAATTTCCACCTATTAAGAAATAATCCATAACTTCTCCAGGTACACTGAATTGAACCTTCGAAACTTTTTCAGAGCCAATTTCAAAAGATACCCTTTCTGGATGGTTGACAAAAACTCCATAGCCTTTGTTTGTAATATAAAAAGGAATATTTTTATAAGCTTGTTCTGTACTTGTTCCTCCATCTTCATTCCAAACATCTATGCTTTGTCCATTTTTTACAAATGGAGTGAATTTTTCTCCAAGTCCATATACTAATTCTCCAACAGAAAGATTTAGCTGTTCTCTCATATAAATGCCTTCATCATATGTTTGAAGGAAGTTTTTTTCTTCTTCAGTTTTTATATAAGCAAAATTTCTGTTTTTACTAGTAGTTAATTTCTTTTCACCCCTATAATATGTCATGCTAAAAGATTCTTTATCTACTACAAGCTTTAGATTGCCAGACTTAAAAGTAATTAATTTTTCCTCATCACAAATTGTTACTTTTACATTATCTTTTTCATAAATCTCAAAGGATGGCGTCTTATCATCTCCACCCATGTAGTGATATGCTTTTACTCTAATAACGTTTTCCATTGGAGATGAAATTTGATATGTTATTACAGGTCCTCCAAGTGTACATCCTCTATTGTAAATTTTATTACATGGTGCATATATTGTTAATAAATTTTCATTTTCTTTAATACTATATACTTCCTGTGGGCTAAATGTTTGTACTCCAGGTTTATTTAACCAGCAGCCATTGCTAAATTTCATGTAAACACACTCCTTAAATTTTTATAATTTATATAATAAATATATTTTTAAAATATATTATTTCCCATCTAATGTTGATATTTATTTTAAGAAAAGCTATGCTACAATTGGGAAATTTCCCTATTATGCATAGCTTTTCAACTTTATTATTTATTTATCGAAGGTACTACATTAACTCATTTTATTTATAAGCCTTTATTCTTGCTTTTGTCATTGCTGTCATATCAGCATCTAATTTAGCTACTTGATAAGATTTAAGCGTTGATTCAATAGTTGCCCATGCACTATCAAAATTAGCTGGACTACCAAGAATAGCTTTTGTTATAGCTTCTTGTGTGTAATCATCACATTTTTTTTCAATTATAGCTGCATCACTATCCGAAGGTATAGTGTATTCCCATACTTGACCATGTACTGGTGGTGCTCCAAGAGATTTTTCTGATGGGAAAAATTCTGTCCAATTTGTTTTTCCATATGCTTTAAGCGTAGCTTTTTCGTCAGCAGTATAATTTGAAACAATATTTGCTAAAGTCGTTGTTGAGTAACTGTTTCCAGTTGGGTCTATAGCACCTACTCCTCTTTCTGGGAATGGATATACATATTCTCCAACACCTGTGTCTACAGCAACGTTAGGATCTGTATTTTTCTTTTGAATAAAGCTTGCTGTTTGTACTCTTTTACCATTTACAACTGTATAATCTTTTCCTTCAATACCCCAGTTTAATAAAACTTGTGCTTGATCTGATGCTAACCAATTTAAGAATTGGAATGCTCTTTCAGGGTTTTTACATGAAGTTGTAATACCAACTCCCCAACCACCACTGAAACCGTAATTCTTAAGCGTTTGGTCTGTGTATTGGCTTCCTAAAGTTACTGAAAGAGGAGCGTATGCTCTGTCTGACATTCCTGCATTTTTAAGTTGTGTTATTGCTGTACTATAATCCCAATTAGAGTCAGTTAATCCAACTACTCTTCCAGAAGCTATTTTAGCTTTGTAAGTATCTTCTTTTTGAGTAAATGATTCTGGGTCTAATAAACCTTCAGCATTCATTTTGTTTAACCACTTGAAATATTGTTCTACTTTTGGTTCTTCAAATTTATATGTAGTTTTACCAGTGGTATCATTTACATCGAATTGCCCATCATTTGGAATACCTGCTACCATACCTGCAACGTTTCCAACGTCTATTAACCATCTCCAGTCACTTGCCATTAATGATAATCCAATAGTCTTTTGACCGTTAATTGTTGGATATTTTGCCACATAATCCTTTATAGCTTTTTCATATTCGTCTAAACTGTTAATCTTTGGATATCCTAAATCCTTTAGCGCAGCCATTTGTATTTGCATTGTACCATCTGGCTGGAAAATTGAATTTGTTACGCCATTAGTTCCAACTGTATAAATTGAACTATCAGTTGTACTGTAATCAAGTTTTTTAATTTGATTTCCATATAAAGCTTTTAAATAGTTACCTTCTTTATCAATATAGCTATTTAATTTAACTAATGCTCCTGCATCTACTAATTTTCCTGTATCCCCTTTTGCGTAAATTAAATCTGGATACTGTCCACTAGCTATCATAAGCGGAACTGCTTGTGTATCTCCTGCTACTGCATGCTCAAACTTTAAGGTTACACCTGTAAGCTTTGTAATTTCTTTTGCAACTGGATCTGTAAATGGCATATCTGTAGTAGCATCAGTACTATAAATTGTAAATGTAATTGGAGTCTTGTCCATTGTTGAACTTGCATTTGCTGAGCCACTAGTTGTGTTTGATGCAGCAGTTCCACCTCCACATCCGGCTAAACTTACTGATACTACGACTGAGCATAATATCAGAGATAAAATTTTCATTTTTTTCATAAATATTCCCCCTAAATATATTAAAAATTAATTGAAAAACTAATTAATTTTTCACAGCACCAAGTGTCATTCCTGAGATGAAGTATCTTTGAACAAATGGATACACACACAATATTGGAACTGTTGCAACCATTGTTATTGCCATTTTTATTGATTCTGGATCTGTAGCTACATTTTGCTGCAAACTAGGATTATTCATATTTGCAGCCGCATTTGCAGTTGCATTTTGCATAACCTTCATCAGTTCATATTGAAGCGTTGTAAGTGAACTGTTCATTCTGCAATAAAGATAAGTATCAAACCAACTGTTCCATTGACTAACTGCTACAAACAAAGAAACTGTTGCTATTACCGGTAAACATAATGGCATTACTATTTTATAAAATATCACAAAATCATTTGCACCATCTATTTTAGCTGATTCATTTAACGCGTCTGGAAGAGCATCAATAAATGATCTTATTACAATTACATTAAATGCACTTATTAAAGGAGGCAAAATGTATACTAAAAAATTATTTACCAACCCTAACTGTCTAACTACTAAATATGATGGAATTAGACCTCCACTAACATACATAGTTAATACAAATAGAATAGTTACAAATTTATTAAATATATACTCTCTTCTACTTAAAACAAAAGCTACCATTGCTGTGGATATTACTCCAGTTGCAGTTCCAATAACGGTTCTTAATACTGAAATTAGAAGACCTTGCGTTAAATTGCTTCCTGTTTGAAATATATGAAAATAATTTTGCAAAGTAAATTTTCTTGGCAGTATATATATTCCGCCTTTTACAGTATCGTTTGCATCATTTAAGGATACTGCAAGAACATTTAAAAACGGATACAATGTAGCTACTAATACAAATAGCATTACAATTATAATAATTATATCGAAAATTTCTATCTTCTTTCTGACCATACGACTTTAGCCTCCTTTTATTTTATATAATATTTCCTTCTCCAGCTTTTTTAGCAAATTGATTCGCTAAAAATAGTAGAATAACACTTATTGCAGACTTAAATATTCCAATAGCAGTACCATAAGAATATCTAAACATTCCAATACCATAATTTAAAGCATACAAATCAATAACTGTCGATTTGTCTGTAAGTGCACTATTTCCTAATAAAAATTGTTGCTCGAAACCTATATTGACGATATTCCCTATGCTCATTACTAGCAATACAATAATAGTAGGTCTTATAGATGGTAAAGTTATAGTAAATATTTGTCTTATTCTGCTAGCACCATCTACTGTAGCTGCTTCATATAATTGAGGATCTATAGAAGTTATTGCTGCTAAATATATAATAGCATTCCAGCCCATTTCTTTCCAAATATTACTAGCGGTTACGATACCCCAAAAGTCATTTGGTATCAAGAAAAAATTTATCGGCGTCTTTATGAGATGCATTGTAACTAAAATTTGATTTACTACTCCACTTGGTGCAAGTATGTTTGTAATAATCGTTGCTGCAACAACCCAAGATACAAAGTGAGGCAAGTAAGATACAGTTTGGACAATCTTTTTATATCTTAAAGCTCTAAGCTCACCTAAAAGTACTGCAAAACCTATAGCAAACAGAGTACCAAATACCAAACCTAGTATACTCATAGCAAGAGTATTTTCCATTGCTTCATAAAAAAGTGGGTCTTGAAATAACAATTGAAACTGCTTAAAACCTACCCACGTTTGATCTAAAAACGAACTACCCGGTTTATAATCTTGAAAAGCCATAACCCAACCGAATAATGGCAAATAATTAAATAATATTACCCATATTACAAAAGGTAAGGACATAGCAAGTAAAAACTTTTGCTTACCCAATTTATTAAATTTTGTTAACCATTTTTGATTTTTCTTTTTATTTTTCACATCTTCCTCAACTGATACTGTTGAAACATCCATTTATGTACCTCCTCTTTAACTAAACATTAATCATATATTAATATTTATTTAACATTTAAACTACCCATAAAAATATATATATTTTCATAGAAAAATTATAGTTATTTATAAAAAAACGAGGCTGTTATAGCATAACAACCTCGTTTTTTATACATTACTTTCATACTTTTTCTTTATTCTTTCTTCAAGTTCATCAATAGGCTTTCTTTCTAGATACGATATTATATAGCATATAAAGCTTGCCCCAAATAACGGCCCTAAAATTAGTACTTGTACCTCCATTAATGCCCAAATAGCAATAATAATTACAGATAAACTAGTCAAGGTAATATAAAACTTTTTTATAGCTAATTCTATAGATATTCTAAATAAATAAACAATTTTCACATTATATCTAGACATTATTGGATATATATAGATACCAAGTAATATTATGATTGTAAGTAAAAATATTAAAATATACGTTAATGTTTTTTGATGCAAGACTCCCAAATATACTATGTCATGATATAAAACAACAATTAAGGAATTTAATATTATGCTAACTGCTAAGCCTTGAAATAAATTTATTTTATAAAAATGAAAAAAATCTTTAATTGCACTTATTTCTTTTTCTCTAACAAATTTACCCATAACAGAAAACAATGTGGCAAGTGCTGGCCCTATCATCATAGATAATATTAATAACACTACAATAGAATTGCCTTCAAAAATGTAAATATAAAGTAACAATGGTGATATAAATATTAAAAACAAAACATTAGTTATAAAAAAATTCGTCACACAATTTGATATTATATAAAACTTATTGTTATATAAATCTCTATCATCTTTCATCTTAACCCTGCTCTCTGTTATTTTTATAATCGTCAATAATTATATTATAATGATTTTAATTTTGCAAATTTCGTTTGTATTATTTAAAATATTAAAATTTTTATAAATTTATCTTTACATACAATTAGTAATCGGTTACTATGTAGGTAATAATATGTTAAGGTTTTCTTAATTTTTTCACTGATAAGTAAACGTTTTTTTAACCGAATGATTTATGTTTGTATTAAAAGGGGAGTGTTTAATAATGTCTATTTTAGTATGTGGTGGTTCAGGGTATATTGCATCTCATACAGTTTTGAAACTTACTGAAGAAGGAAAAAGCGTAGTTATCGTTGATAATTTACAAAGCAAACATATGGATTCAAAGGATAAATTATTAAAATTTTACAAAGGCGACATAAGAGATAGTAACCTTTTAGATGAAATATTTACGAAAAATCAAATAGATTTTATAATACATTTCGCTTCTAATTATATTTCCTCAAAAAACAGCGAAAAATCTCTTTTAAATTTTAATAATGTATATGGAACACAAATATTGCTTGAAAATATGGTCAAACATAATGTGAAAAATATTATATTTTCTTCGCCTATTCCAATTTTCAATAAAGTTAGCAGAGATGAACCATCAAAAATGTACAATGATTGTTGCGAGCCAAATCAAACTATTGAAGACATGATAAAATGGTGCAATAAATCTTATGGTATTAACTTTGTAATTCTTAAATATTTAGATATATTTTCTGCATTAAAATTCAAACCAAATGGAGACTATATTCATGTTTTAGATTTAGCAAATGCTCACGTTAAAGCAATAGATTATTTAAAAAAAGAAAATGCTAGTGCCACGTTTAAGTTGAGCAATCAGATGCACTTTAACAATAATACAGCTAGAAAAAATAAATATTCAATTTTTAGTGAAAAATTTTCAAAAGCCGCTGCAGATTTTATTTCTTTCAGCGGCAAAGGAAAACAAATATTAGATTGGACTCCAGAGTACACAGATATTAAAGATATAATTAAAGATGCTTTAGCTTGGGATGAAAATCACCCTATTCATATTTAAACTTTATTATTATTTCTTTAATTTCACCTTTAATATTTTGTCTTATTTTAAAATCTTTTATATCTTTAAATTCATTAGATGCTTGAAAGCTCAATTCATTTATTGTAGCTTTCACTTTTTTTGCTAATTCACCAT
>JAJXWJ010000107.1 GCA_021781655.1 Bacillota bacterium
CAAGTGAAGCTATAGTAACTGGTCCAAGTAAGCTTGTTAGTAATGTTACTAAGGTTTTAGCTGTAGTTAATTTTGTAAATTCAAAGCCAAGTATACAGTATGAGGCTACAGATTCTGATAGCAAAGTCATTTCTGGAGTAAAAACAGAAAACATAATTGAAAAAACATTTACTGTAAATATTAATGCTGTAAATTTAGGGAGTGGCTTTAATGTTAACTTTGACACAAATGTTGAAAAAGTTACTGTTACAGGTGATGAAAGTATTATAAATGCAATTAAAGATGGAGATATAAAGTGTACTGTAGATTGTAATTCATTAACTCAAGGAACTTATAATCTAAAGGTTCAGACAGATGTGCCAAGCGGACTTTCCAATGTGGCGTTATCTCAAAATATTGTGAAAGCTAATATTGTAAAAAAATAAAAGATTAAACGGAGAATAAAAATGTCTATTAAAATTAATAATATAATACTTAATATAGATGAGAATATAGAACTCTTAAAAGAAAAAGTATCAAAGAAAATAAATATAAATAAAGAAAATTTTGAGAGTTTTAAGATTTTGAAAGAGTCTATAGATGCAAGAAAAAAGGATAATATAAAATTTAATTATGCAGTAGAAGTATCTATAAAGGATGAAAAAAAACTAATTAAAAAACTTCACGATAATAATGTAAAATATGAAGAAAATATTGAAGAAGAAGAAATTAAATTTGGTGAACAAAAGCTTAATGATAGACCTATAGTTGTAGGAATGGGTCCAGCAGGATTATTTACAGCTCTTTTACTTGCGGAAAAAGGATACTCACCACTTGTATTAGAAAGAGGCGAAAGTGTAGAAAATAGAACTAAAACTATCGAAAAATTTTGGGAAAGTGGGCAGCTAAATCAAGAATCAAATGTTCAATTTGGAGAAGGTGGAGCAGGTACTTTTTCTGATGGGAAACTCACAACAAGGATTAAAGATACAAGATGTGATTTTGTTATTAATGAACTTATTAAACATGGTGCACCAGAAGAAATTTCTTATATGGGAAAACCTCACATAGGCACAGATATCTTAAAAACAGTGGTTAAAAATATTAGACATAGAATAATAGAACTCGGTGGAGAAATTAAGTTTAATAGCAAATTGGAAGATATAATAGTAAATAAGGGTTCTGTAGAAGCAGTAGTTGTAAACGGAGAAAAGATTTTTTGCAATGCACTTATATTGGCAATTGGACATAGCTCAAGAGATACATATGAGATGATGCATAAAAATAAAATATTAATGGAAGCTAAACCATTTGCAATAGGTGTAAGAATTGAACATCATCAACAAATGATTAATGAAAGTCAATATGGAAGATATGCAAATCATCCAAGACTTAAAGCAGCAGATTATAGATTAACCTATACTTCGAAGAAAACAGGAAGGGGTATTTATAGTTTTTGTATGTGTCCAGGAGGAGAGGTGGTTGCAGCTGCTTCCGAGGAAATGTCTTTAGTTACAAATGGCATGAGCTATTATAATAGAGATAAAGAAAATGCCAATTCGGCTTTAGTTGTTACGGTGACTCCAAAAGATTTTGAAAATGAATGTTATAAGTTTAACATGCAAGATAATGGTAATGATTATCCGCTGATAGGAATGGAAATGCAAAGATATTATGAAAAATTAGCATACAAGGTTGGAGGAGGAAATTATATTGCTCCAGTACAGCTTGTTAGAGATTTTTTAAATGATAATAAAAGTACTGCGTTAGGTAATGTTAATCCTAGTTATAAACCAGGATATACTTTTTCAAACATGGCAGAATGCTTGCCGAATTATGTAATTTCATCTTTAAAAGAAGGCATATTGGATTTTAACAACAAAATAAAAGGATTTTCAAAAGATGAGGCCATTTTAACTGGTATAGAAACAAGGACGTCTGCACCAGTAAAGATTTTGAGAAATGAAAATCTTGAATCCCTTTCTGCTTCAGGTTTATATCCTTGTGGAGAAGGGGCTGGCTTTGCAGGGGGAATTATTTCAGCAGCGGTTGATGGGATAAAGGTTGCAGAATCAGTAATGAAAAAATATAAACCTTTAAATTGAATTTTCTGAAAAAGGGTATTTAAAACAATATTTTTGGTAAAATGTAATTAAAATAGTTAATTAGTAATAGATGCTTTATGTGAAGTTTTGTTATTATTTTAACAAATTATATATAAATTTAACAAAGAGGTGTAGTGGTATGATTAAAAGTTTTGAAGAGATTTTGGAAAAGGTTAAAAGCAAACCAACTAGAACAGTTTCTGTAGCTGTTGCACAAGATGAACCAGTGCTTGAAGCTATTAGAGATGCAAAGATGAGTGGAATTGCAAATGCAATACTTGTTGGAGATAAGGAGAAAATAATTGAAGTTGCAGCAAAAGTAAAGCTAGATGTAAGTCAATTTGAAATTGTTGATGAGCCTAATATAGCAAAAGCAGCACTTAAAGCTGTTGAACTAGTTTCAACTGGAAAAGCTGATATAGTTATGAAAGGTTTAGTAGATACTGCAACTTTTTTAAGATCTGTACTTAACAAAGAGGTAGGATTAAGAACAGGAAAGTTAATGTCCCACGTAGCTATTTTTGAAACTGATGCTTTTGATAGACTATTATTTTTAACAGACGTTGCCTTTAATATGTATCCAACATTAAAGGAAAAGGTTCAAATTATAAATAATGCAGTTGAAGTAGCTCATGCAGTAGGAATAGAAGAACCAAAGGTTGCACCACTATGTGCAATAGAGACAGTAAATGAAAACATGCCTGCAACACTTGATGCAGCATTACTTTCAAAAATGAGTGATAGAGGACAAATAAAAGGCTGCATAGTTGACGGACCATATGCACTTGATAATGCCTTAAGCGAGGAAGCAGCAAAACATAAAAATGTTACTGGTGCTGTTGCTGGAAAGGCTGATATTCTTTTAATGCCCAATATAGAAACAGGTAACGTAATGTACAAAACTTTGACTTACACAACTAAATCAAAAAATGGTGGAATCTTAGTAGGAACTGCTGCGCCAGTTGTATTAACTTCAAGAGCTGACAGTTATGAAACTAAAATGTATTCAATAGCATTGGCAGCATTAGCAGTAAAATAATATTTTTTTAGGAGGAAAAGTAATGGCAAAATTATTAATAATAAATCCAGGTTCAACTTCTACGAAAATAGGAGTTTATGAGAATGAGACTCAAATATTGGAAGAAACTTTAAGACACTCTTCAGAAGAAATAGGAAAGTACACTACAATTTATGATCAATTCCCTTTCAGAAAAGAAGTTATCCTAAATATTTTAAAAGAAAAAGATGTAAATATTGAAACCTTGGATGCTATAGTTGGAAGAGGGGGTTTATTAAAGCCAATAGTTAGTGGTACATACGCTGTAAATGATGCTATGTTAGAAGATTTAAAGGTTGGAGTATTAGGACAACATGCATCAAATCTTGGAGGAATAATAGCTAATGAAATTGCAAAAGAACTTAAAATCCCTTCTTTTATTGTTGATCCAGTTGTAGTAGACGAATTGGATGATGTGGCAAGAGTTTCTGGAATGCCTGAAATAGAAAGAAAAAGTATTTTTCATGCTTTAAATCAAAAAGCAGTTGCTAAAAGATATGCAAAAGAAAATGGTGTAAAATATGAAGATGTTAATCTTATAGTAACTCATATGGGCGGAGGATCTTCTGTAGGAGCACATAAAGGCGGAAAAGTTATAGATGTAAACAATGCACTTGATGGTGAAGGTCCATTTTCACCTGAAAGAAGCGGTGGAGTTCCAATAGGTGACTTGGTTAAACTTTGCTTTAGCGGAAAATACACTCACGATGAGATAAAGAAAAAAATAAATGGTAATGGTGGAACTGTAGCATATTTAAATACAAATGACTTTAGAGAAGTTGCAAAAGCCGCTGAAAATGGTGATAAAAAGGCAAAATTGATATATGATGCATTTATTTATCAAATTGCAAAAGAAATCGGTAAAAATGCAGTAGTTTTAAATGGAAAAGTAGATGCTATCATACTTACTGGTGGAATTGCTTACAATAAAACAGTTACAGACAAAATTTCTGAAAAAGTTTCGTTTATTGCACCAATTGTAGTATACCCAGGAGAAGATGAACTTTTAGCTTTAGCACAAGGAGCTTTAAGAGTTTTAAATGGAGAAGAAGAGGCTAAAATATATAAATAAGCTACCATAATACAATACGAACCAAGTTTAAATTTTGATATTTAACTTGGTTCGTAATATTTTTTTGGTATTTACAGTGTAACAATGTTATGTTACACTGAATGCAATAAGGAGTGATTTTATGCAACAGGAATTAATTTCAAAAAAAGAGCTTTTAGAAGCTACAGAAATTTCATATGGACAGCTATATAGATGGAAAAGAAAAAAATTGATTCCAGAAGATTGGTTTATAAAAAAATCATCATTCACAGGTCAAGAAACATTTTTTCCGAGGAATAAAATACTTGAGCGTATTGGAAAAATTAAAAATATGAAAGATGATGCGTCTTTGGATGATTTGGCAGCAATATTTTCACCTGAGCTTTCAGATAAAAAAATAAAGACGGAACAATTGATAGCGAATAAAATTATCGTTAGAGAAGTTTTAGATATATTTATAGATAGACATCAACAAATATTAGAATGTTCCTTTAATGAAATACTTGCTATGAATATTACTCAAAAACTTCTTATAGAAGGATATGTTTCAAAGGAAGAAGCTAAGAATATACTAAAGATTTTGGAAGAAAATTATTTGAATTTTGATGGAAAAGATTGTGAATTAATATTCATTAGAAAAATGGGTGTAGGACTATGTTTTTTGATAGTAATTCCTAATCAAATTTATTTTGATGAAGATTCTAAGGTGATTATTAAACTTAGTATAGCAAAATGTATTGAAAATTTAAAAACAAAATTGAAGGAGTTGTTTTAAAGTGGAAAAAACAAGAAGTGATGCAAAGATTTCTGGAAGTGGAGCTATTAGTGGTGGAGTTTACGACACTATCAAAATAAGTGGCTCTGGAACAATAAATAGTGATATTGACTGTATTGTACTTAAAACAAGTGGATCATCAAGGATTGAAGGAAATATTGTTTCAAAAGAAATAAAAGTTAGTGGATCATCAATTATGAAAGGTACAGTAAAAGCTGAAGAAGTAAGGATCAGTGGCTCTGCAGAAATTGAAAATGATTTGGAAGGAGATAAAATAGAAATTAGTGGTGGATCAAAGATGGGCAATGATGTTACTGCTAAATACTTAAAGGTATCTGGAGGATCAGAAATTGATGGGAGTCTATACGGAGAAGAAATAAATATTTCAGGATCTTTAAAGATAAAAAAGGATTGTGAGGTTGAAAGATTTATTGCATCAGGCACTTTTAGTATTGAAGGCTTACTAAATGCTGGTGAAATTGAAATTGTTTTGTTTGGAAAATCTAGAGCAAAAGAAGTTGGCGGAGAAAACATTACGGTAAGAATATCTGATTGGAGTAATTCTATTATATCAAAAGTGATTAAAAGTGTATTTCCAATGAGAACTGAATTATTAACTGAAGCTATTGAAGGAGACAATATTTATCTTGAAGCAACAGTAGCTAAGGTTGTAAGAGGTAATAATGTTACCATAGGAAAGGACTGTTATATAGAGAAAGTTGAGTATAGAGAGCAAATTAATATAATAGATGGTGGAATTGTTAAAGAAAAAGTTAAAATCTAAAGTAAGTTTCTTTGTGTTAAAAATAATTCCAAACATAAATATATTTATAGTGAGGAATAAATAATTACATTTATTTGAATATGTCTATCATATATGATAAAATATATGATAGACTAAAAATGCAGTCTTTATTAAAGAGAGGTAAAATCACTATGAGTAGAATGTTTGGAACAGACGGAGTAAGAGGAATAGCAAATACGGAATTAACAGCTCAATTGGCCTTTAATTTAGGTAGAGCAGGTGCATATGTTTTAGCTGAAGGTTTACATAAACCTAAAATTTTAGTAGGAATGGATACAAGAATTTCAAAAGATATGTTAGAATCAGCACTTGTGGCAGGGATTCTTTCGGTAGGTGCTGAAGTTGTATGCGTTGGAGTAATACCAACACCAGCGGTTGCATATCTTACAAGAAAGTATAAATTGGATGCAGGAGTTGTAATTTCAGCTTCTCATAATCCTGTAGAATATAATGGAATAAAGTTTTTTAATTCTCAAGGCTATAAGCTTTCTGATGAACTTGAAGATAAGATTCAGAGTGTTATAGAAAATGGGTTGGAAGATATTCCATCGCCAGTAGCTGGACATTTGGGGAAAAAGATAGTAGAAGAAGGGGCTCTAGAAGAATATGTAGAATTCGCGAAAAGCACTATATGTGGTGATTTAAAAGGATTAAGAATAGCGTTAGATTGTGCAAATGGAGCAAGTTATAAATCTGCTGTTAGAACTTTTAGAGAACTTGGTGCTGAAGTTGTTGTTATAAATAATGACCCAGATGGAATAAACATAAATGATGGATGTGGATCTACCCATCCAGAAGAATTAATGGAATATGTAGTAAAGAAAAAATGCGATTTAGGTCTTGCCTTTGATGGAGATGCAGATAGATGTCTTGCTGTAGATGAAAATGGAAAGCTAATTGATGGAGATTATATATTAGCTATTTGTGGTAGGCATCTAAAAGAAGTAGGCAAATTAAATGAAAATGTTGTGGTTGTTACTGTAATGAGTAATATGGGATTATTCATTGCAATGGACAAAGAAAAAATTAACACGGTAAAAACAAAAGTTGGAGATAGATATGTTTTAGAAGAAATGCTAAAGCAAGGTTATAAACTTGGAGGAGAACAATCTGGACATGTAATATTTTTAGATTTCAATACCACTGGAGATGGATTAGTTACAGGTCTTCAATTGTGCTCTATAGTTAAAGGTAGTGGTAAAAAACTATCTGAACTAGCAGCTATAATGAAGAAGCTTCCCCAAGTATTAGTGAATGCAACAGTACCAAATGATAAACTTAAAATTTATTTAGAAGATGAAGAAATAATACAAGAAATAAAAAAGATTGAAGAAACTTTAAACGGATGTGGCAGAGTACTAATTAGACCATCAGGAACAGAACCTTTAGTTAGAGTAATGCTTGAAGGAGAAAATCAAAAAGAAATTGATAAAATGGCACATGGTTTAGCGAAGCTTATTGAACAAAAAGCAAATATATAAAAATAAAAGGTTAGAGTTTTTCTAACCTTATTTTTCATAAATAATAGAGTATATATTATTAATTTACGAGAGGTTAAATTTCATGAAAAAAATATTAAATATTAAAGGTTTAAAAATTGGAGAGGGAATTCCTAAAATAGCTGTACCGATTGTTGGTGTTAGTAAGGAAGAACTTTTGGAAGAAATACAATATTTGAAGAAAATTAAATTTGATATTGTTGAATGGAGAATCGATTATTTTGAAAATGTAGATAATTTAAATAAAGTAAAAGAAATGCTATCTATTATTAGTGATTCATTAAAAGATACCCCTTTTATTGTAACCTTTAGAACTTTAAAGGAAGGTGGAGAAAGAGATATATCTAAAAGGTCATATGAAAACTTATTAAAAGAACTTATAAAAACAAATAAGATAGATATTGTAGATATAGAACTTTTTGCATTGGAAGATAAAGCTATAAGTAATTTAATTGATATAGCTCATCAATTAAATGTTGCTGTAATTATTTCAAATCATGATTTTGATAAAACGCCTCCTAAAAATGAGATAATTAAAAGATTAGTTAAAATGCAGAAGTTAGGAGCAGACTTACCTAAAATTGCTGCAATGCCAAAAAATTCGGAAGATGTCATAGAAATTTTATGTGCAACAAATGAAATGGCAACTAGACATGATGAAACACCGGTAATAACTATGTCTATGGGAAAGCTAGGATTGATAAGTAGATTATCAGGTGGAACCTTTGGCTCGGCTGTAACTTTTGGCGCTGCTAAAGCTATATCAGCGCCTGGGCAAATTCAAGCTAATGAATTATATGAAATATTAAAAATTATAGAAAACAAATAAAAATATATTGTAAATAATGGAAAATTATATTAAACTAATAGTTGTGTTTAAATAATAAAATAAATCGTTTACATAAAATTCATGTAAAATTATTGCTAAAACACAAATACAAGTTATATAATAAAAATGGTTCACAAAAGTTGTAATAGATTTAATCGAATAGGAAAAGAGGTTAATTCGTATGAATATAGCATTTTTTTTGACACCGAAGACAGAAGTAGTATACGAGAAAGTTACTTCTACAATGAGACAGGTATTGGAGAGAATGGAATATCATAGGTATACAGCAATACCTATATTAGATGAAAAAGGAAAATATATAGGAACCCTAACTGAAGGAGATTTATTATGGAAATTAAAAGATACTCCATCTTTAGGTTTTAAAGATACAAATAAAATAAGTATTTCAGAAGTACCAAGACGTACAAAAATTAAAGCAGTTCGTATAGATTCAAATATAGAAGATTTAATTTCTGCTTCTATTCATCAAAACTATATTCCTGTAGTTGATGACAATAATACTTTTATTGGTATAATTAAACGAAGCGATATTATAAGCTATTGCTATGAAAGAATTTTTCAAAATGCAAGTGTGGAGGTTTGAATGGATTTGATTAATCGTATTCAATTATTTAAAGTTAAAAATAAAAAATAAACCTTTGTTTTTGTTATATTATCATATTAAACCTATTTTTTTAAATATTTTAATAAAAAAATAATTTACAAAGAATTAACCTTGACAAGCACTATGGTTAGCTGATAAAATATAAAGTTTATTTGACACAGACACTTTTTTGTTGTATAATATAAAATGTGGAAAGAAGGTGTTTTGTGTGGAAAAAAAGAACGTTATTGATTCCATAAAAAGAAACATTGAGGATCACTTGGGTGAGAAGGTTACATTGAAGGCTAATAGCGGAAGAAAAAGGGTGGTTGTTAACAATGGAATCATTGAAAAGGCTTATCCAAGTATTTTTGTTGTAAGATTAGATTCAGACTCTCAAAGAAAAGTAACATATAGCTATTCAGATGTTTTGACAAAAACTGTTCAGCTAGTGTTTGCAGTATAACAGTTACGATACTTACTAAGTATCGTTTTTTATTTT
>JAJXWJ010000108.1 GCA_021781655.1 Bacillota bacterium
TTACTTAAAGAGGAATGGATTGATGGAAGCATATTAATGTCACCAAGACCACAATATAATCATATGGAAATACAATATGCTATCGGTGTTAAGTTAAGAGAATACTTTAAAAAAACATGTAAAGTCGGAATAGAAACTTCTTTATTTTTAACTAAAGATAATCCATGTGAAATAAAAAAAGATTTAACTAAATTAAAAGAGCTTACAACTAGTAAAAAAGCTGAATTGGTACCAGATATTGCAGTTTATTGTGATAAAGAACAAGTATTTAGAAGAGGATTTTTAGGAGTACCTCAACTAATTATTGAAATATTAAGTCCTAGTAATTCAACTGATGATACTGAAACTAAAAAAGAAGTGTATAGGAAGTTCGGAGTACCTGAATATTGGATAGTTTCCCCTGAAGTTAAAAAAGTATATGTATATAGTTTAGATAATAATACTTATATTTTAAATGGTGAGTATGAATTCTTAAATGAAGATATTAAATCTAGTAGATTTGAAGATTTGGTTTTAGATATAAAAGATGTAGATTTATATGAGGATGATAATTAAGAGTCCAATATAAGTTCGTTTAAATTATTTTTATAATTATTTTATTTTTAGTTAGAGGTTAACAAAAATGATTGAGTTTGATATGTGTAATCAAGTTCTTTTATTACAAAGAGAAATTAATTCTCTTTGTAATCCTTTTAAATTTTTACCTTTAGAGATTTGTAGTGAAGTTAAATTTCTTACTTCTAAGCGTGATACTCTTATTTCTAAGCTTTCTCATGAAGATTTTGAAGCTTTTTATAAATTAACTTAATACCCTGCATGGGTATGATGCCCTTTAAAGCCTTGATTTATCTCATTTTTTAGTTTCCAGGGCAGTATTGTAATACGCCCCATGTAAAATCAACAAAAAATACGTTCAAAGCCTTGAAAAACCTAGAATTTTACTTGCATAATTTTGGTTTCATATACCCCTTTTGAAACCAAAAAATTAAAGGAGTTGATAGCTTGATTAGGAAGGATGTTAAAGAAACATTAATTTATAAAGAAATGTGTGATTGTGATAGAGAGATTTATTTTTCTGTTTTAAATCATAAATTTTTACATGGCATTGATAATATATATTATAGTGTCTTTCTAAAAGATGATAATTTAGACTTAGAACTTTGTCCAAGCATTAAAGTTCTTATTGAAAAGTTAGAAAAATTAAAAGAAGATAGTAAAAAGTCTAAAGATAATAAATTTGAGGATACTTATTATTTTAAAGATATAAATTTAGTTTTTCGTTCTAGGCGTTTTAAAATTTATGAATTTTCTCTTGGTATAAGTAATTTTTGTGATATATTTATATCTAGTTATTTACCTAATTTGTCTACTCCTCGTGTTGTTGTTCAGTTAAGAAGTTTTGGACTTTGGAATATGGGTGAGGATTATTGTTTAAATCATTCTTTATTTGTAGTTAAAAGGGTTCTTAATGAGTTTGGTTTATCTATTAAAAAGGTTCAGGAAAATAGAATAGATTTTAGTTATCATACCAATGTTATTCAAAATCCTAGAAAATTTTTTACTGATAATGTACTTGATTATAATGTTGATACTACTTTGGATATATACATGAAAGTTGGTAGAAAAAAAATGCTTTCTGAATCTGAAGCAATTAGATTGAAAAGGAAAAAGAGAAAAACTTTTATTACTGAATATTTAAGCCTGGGACAAAGGATTTCTAACAATGTATTTTTTAGAACATATAATAAGACTAGAGAAGTTATTGAAATGAATTACAAAGGATTTTTTATTGATAAGTGGAAAGATGAAGGTCTTATATCTCAGTATGATAGTTTCGTTTTAAATTATGCTTATAGTCTTGGTAAAATTAAAGGTTCTTATGATGATGTTGAGTGGGGTAAAATTGAATTTTATTTGCAGTATGGTAAAGATGAAAAGATAAAGGAAGAAATGAGAAATATAAAAAAGAAGTATAGTAGTAATTTAATTTATGTTAGAGATTATTTATATGGTAAACTTCCAGATGTTACATTGATTATGAATGTAGAATATCAAACCATGAGAAAATTTTATTATTATAGTGATAAAGCTAAGTTTATTGAACAACTTCCTACTAGTTGTAGTAATGAATTTAAGCGTATATATCAAATTTTAGATAATAGAAAAGTTTTCTTGGATTATCTTACTTCTACTACTGTATCTTTTAAAAAATTTAATTGGGAAGAACTTCAAGACAATTTTTTATCTTCTAAAGGTAAAGCTCTTATAGAATTGGACAAGAAGGAACTTTCTGAACTTGATAAAATTATTCATTTAGATTGGTGGTGGCGTTTAAGGAACTTGAAAGTTAAATCTAAATCTGATAGTAAATTTGTTCGTTCATATCCTCGAAATTTAGATTTACAAAAGCTTATTGCTAGATTAAAAGGAGATATGGCAAGTATTAATCTTTATCTTGGTAAAGATGATACAGGTATAACACAAGATTTTAGTTGTGTTCTTAACATGCTTAATGATAATAGTTTTGCTGATTCAGATAATATTTTCTTTGTTGATGATGAAACAGGACAGTTTAAGAAATTTAATATATGTGATGATAATTATGAGAATGTTAAAGAAAAGAAAAAGAAGGCACTTGGAAGCTTAATTAAGGATGTTAAAAAAGCTCAAGGCACTTCTTCACAAAACAACTAATTATATTATATCACATTATTTTTAATTAATACAATTATAAATTTTAAAACTATGTTTTTTATAATTTTATATAAAATTTAATTTGTTACAATGATAGAAATTTGATTTTATATTATTCTTTTTTTCAAAATAAGTAAGGTGAACTTAGTTCACTTTGCTTATTTTATATTATTCTTTTTTTAAAAATACGTAATTTTAAATTAAATCGTATTCATATTTTTTATTTCTGCTTGTTTCATTGCTTTATATTATATATAGTTTAATTTGAAATATAATATGATTTTATTTGTCATTACAACTTTTTTGGTATTATTTTTTATTAATATATAATTATATTATTAGTATTTTTTTGGAGGTTTTTCAATGGGTAGAAATCAGCTTCCTCGAGATCAAAGGAAGGATAAGTTTTCTTTAAGAATTAGAAAAGAACTCATTGATAAATTAAGGAAAATTGATAATTATAATTCTCTTATAGAAAGACTTATAGAAGATTATTTAAGAGATAAATAAATTGTCTAATTTTGTTGGAAAAATTTTCTTTAATTTAAGCTTCTATTACTATATAATATAATTGTCGGGACGAAAATTTGTTCTATTTCATTGTTTTTATGAGAGGTGTTTTTTATGAACAAGATGCAAATATTGGTAAAGTGTAAAAGGAATTTTGATTTTGTTGACAAACAAAGTGGTAAACGTATTTTAGGTTGTAAGCTTCTTTATGAAGGTGATTTTGTTGAGCTTGATAATGTTGTTGGTTCTGATTTAGTTTCTCTTAATTCTGAAAATCCTAATGATTTTTATGATTTCCCTGTTATTCCTGCCATTTATGATGTTGAATTTCTCGAAGTTTCTGCAGGAAAGGGTATTTTTAAGAAACGTTATGTTTCTGGTTCTGCTAAATTAATAAAGGAAAAAACTGCTTAAGTAGGTGTTGAAATATGGATTATACGCCTTTTCTTGCTCAAATTGCTATGCAGTTCTTTGGACTACTTTGTGGTTTGTTTAGTGGTGGACTTGCAGGTCTTGGCATAATATTAGCTTTAATTAATTAAGTAAGGTGGTTATTATGGATATATTTTTGAGTAATTATACGATTGGTTTTGTTTGTTCTATATTTTCCATTTTGACTCCTTTTTTTATCAATAGGGTTTCAAAGGTTTTTTTAAAACTTATGAGATAAATATATTTTATTTTTAGGAGGTATTTTTATATGTTTAGTATGTTAGCTACTGCTACAACTACTACTAGCGTTGATTTTAATGCTTTGTTTTCTTCTATTCAATCTACTGTTTTGTCTATGATAGTTACTATAGTTCCTTTGGCTATGAGTATATATGGTACTACATTTGCTATTAAAAAGGGACAAAGTTTATTTAGTAGTGTAGGGAAAAAATAATGTATAGGGGTATTACACCCCCAGAAATGAAAAAAATTGGGGTGTGGGGTCCCCAATTTTTTCATTGACGGGGGTGTAATATGAGAAGTAAATTATTTGATAGATTTTTTAGTTTTTTTCTTTTATTTTTTTTCTTAACTTTTTCTTTAGTTCATCCTGTAAGAGTTCAAGCTACTTCTGCGGCTCTTACTGCTACAGAGATTACGAATGTTGCAGATTATGTTATCGGTGAGGGGCTTATTGGCACTGGAGTTACGTTTGCGGCTCCTGTTTTAATTGGTCTTACTGCTGCGGGTGTTGTTGGGTATGCTGTAAATGACTATGTAAATAATAATCCATCTGTTTTTAATGATATTAAAAATTCTGTTTCTAGTGCTTATAGCTCAGGTGTTGCATCTGCTGTTAATTTATCTGATAGTGCTTGGAATTCCATTCGTTCTTATGCACAATCTAAATATACTTCTGGTACTAACACATTGGCTCCTGATTTAACATTGGATAGTTCTGTTACTTCTACATTTAGTTTTCCTAGTACTTATAATGGTTATCCTCTAGTTGCTAGTTTTATTACTTCTTCAGGTACTACTATTGTTGTGTATGCTAGGGATGGCTATTGTTATCTTTCTGGTAGTAATGTTATGTTTAATCCATCTGATAATAATATAATTACTCCTTATTATTATTGTCTTGATAGTTCTGGTGATGGTGAATCAGTTGCTTCTGTTACTGGTTTTCCTATTTCTGTTAATGCTACTATTTCGTCAAATTTTACTTATGGTTCTTCTTTTTATTCTGCTGTACCTGTTTCTTATTCTGCTAATAGTGCTATATCTAATTCAACTTATGATTTTGTAAATCCTACTACTAATACTAGGGCAGTTCCTACTCCTTCTGATGTATCTAATGTTAACCTTGGAAGTCTTGTAGGTGTTCAAGCTAGTTCTTTTTCTACTGCTGTTTCTACTTCTGCTACAACTACTAGTAGTGATAGTGGAATTTTGCAGGGTTTGTGGGATTGGCTGAAAGGAATTTTAAACTCTATATTATCTGCTATTAATTCTATTCCTTCTAATATTACTTCTTCTACTACTTCTATTATTGGAGGAATTGGTTCTATAGTAGGAGCTATTGGTTCTGAAACTAGTTCTATTACTGGTCAAATTGGTAATAGCATTGGTAGTTTGACTGGAAATGTTATGGGTGGTCTTGGAACTATAGAGGGTGAAATTGGTTCTACTATGGGCTCTATTGGTTCTGCTGCAGGTTCTATTACTGGTCAAATTGGTAGTAGTATTGGTAATTTAACAGGAAATGTTATGGGTGGTCTTGGAATTATAGAAGGTATTATTTTTAATACTTATGGTTATCTTCAATCTTTACCACAAACTTTGGCTACTGATATAGTTGGTAATCCTTCGAGTTTGTCATTAGCTCCTTTACAGGTTGTTGCAGATTCTTTAACAACTAAGTTTCCGTTTTCTGCTCCTTGGGATATTAAATATCTATATAGTTTGTTTTTAGCTGACCCTGTAGCACCTCATTTTACTTCTAATTTTCAATATGGAAATTTAAATTTAGGTAAATTTGATTTTGATTTTTCTGTGTTGAATGATTTTATGGCTTTTGTAAGATGGTTTGAATTCATTGGTGTTGTTTTTGTATTTGTTAGTCGTGGTCGTAGCTTAATGAATCCAGAAGGGGATTAAATATATGCTTGTTACTTTAATAAATGGATTTATCTCTCTTATTTCTACAATTGTTACTGGTTTATTTTCTATATTGCCTAATGACCCTATACAATCAGTTACTTTACCTAGTGTTTTTCAGCAATATTTGGGTTATATTAACTGGGCTTTTCCTCTTAATCAAGTAATTATTTTTATAAGTGGTTATGTAGGTTGTGTATTGGTTTGGTATGGTATTAGGTGGGTTTTGCGATTCACTAAATTTATAACATAATGGAGGGTTTACTATGAATTTTAATAAAGGTTTTAATGCACATAATTTTTTAACTAAAGTTTTATTTTTTAGGTCTTTTTTATGGTATTATATTCTATTTTTAGTTATTGTTCTTGCTTTATTTTTCGCTTATGGTTGGTTTAGAAATTATAGGGAGGAAAAGGCTAAATAATGATTTCAATTTATACTGGTACTGTTGGTTCTGGCAAGTCTTATCATGCTTTAGAGGTTCTTTTATCTAAAGTTTGGGGTAAATTTGATAGATATGCTATTGCTAATTTTCCTATTAATTATAGTAAAAAAGGTTCTAAAAGATATATTAAAGAAACTGAACGTTTTAGATTTTGGGAGGATATAACTCCAGAAAAATTAATTGCTTATAGTATTGAAAAAGCTTTTTATGGAAAAGAAGGGTACTGTACTTTAATTATAGATGAAGCTGGTATAATGTTTAATTCTCGTGATTGGCAAGTTGAATCTAAGAAACGAAAGAATTGGGTTAATTTTCTTTCGCTTTCTCGTAAATTTGGCTATGATATTATTCTTATTACTCAGGTTGATAGGCTTCTTGATAGACAAATAAGGACTTTGGCTGAGTATGAAGTTAGACATTTTAAAATGACTAACCATTGGTATTTAAAATGGTTACCTTTTAAGCTTCATGCTTCATCTATGTTTTGGTACAATACTAAGTTTAATGGAAAAGTTGAGTTATTTACAATTAAATCTTATATAGCTAAAAAGTATGATACTATGCGAATTTTTAACTTTAATGAACTTAAATCTGCTATATTAAGTCTTTATAAAGGTAGTGTAATACCTGCAACTATAGTTATTTTTTTAGAACAATTAAAAGCTAAATATGCAGTTGAAAAAGATTCTAATGTTAAAGATCCTAACGACCTTGTTGATTTTCTTGATAAAAATAAAGGTTCATTTCCTGTTCCTGATAATATTAATTTAGATAAAAAGGATAATTAATTATCCTTTTTTAATTATGGAGGTTTTATTGTGGATTCATTTTATTTAAAAATATTAGCTTGTGTTTTAATGCTTATAGACCATTCTGCTATTGTTTATTTTCATGACAATGTTTTTTTACGTATAATAGGTAGATTATCTTTTCCTTTATTTGCTTATCTTTTAGCTATTAATTTTAATAGGACAAGTGATAAGCGTAATTATTTTATAAGACTTTTAGCATTTGCTTTTATTAGTCAAATTCCTTTTCAACTTTTATTTAATTTACATACTTTAAATATATTTTTTACTTTATGTTTTGGTTTTAGTGCTTGTTATTTCTGGTCTAATATTAATCGTTCTTTCAAGAGTTTGAAGAATTGGTTTAATATTTTATGTTTTCTATTAGTATTGTTTTTTAGTTTTACTCCTATTGATTATTCCATTTATGGCGTTTTAGTTATTTTATTTTTCTATATTTTTAAAACTAATCTAAAAAAGCAATTTTTATCTTTATTATTTTTAAATATTCTTTTTTATAATATTATGCCTTTACAATTTTTTAGTATTTTAGCTTTTATACCTTTGTATTTTTATAACAATAATAAGGGTATTAGTCTGAAGTATGCTTTTTACTCTTTTTATCCAGTTCATTTATTTTTACTTTTATCATTTAAACATTTATAAAATTTTCATATTATATATGTTTCACGTGAAACATATTGCCGAACAAAGTGTTTGACAATTCCCTTTTTTAGTACTATAATTAAATCATTGAAAGGAGTTGTTAAATGTGACCATTATAAAATATTATGAAATGTTTGCGGGAATTAAGAATGATAGTATAGGATTTAGAACTACCCCTCAATTTAAGGAATTAGTTGAAAAACTTTCTTCTGAAAATAATTCTAAAGATATAACTGATTATATAATTAGCTTGATTTTAAAAGATTATGAAAGTAAACATTCTGATAATTAATTAAAGGGGTGGGTTATATGTTTAATATACTGGAAATTAATGAATTACTAAAACAGGGTTTTTCTGTTACTCGTGTTGCCAAAGAGCTTGGAGTTCCAAAGACTACTTTGTTAAGAAATTTAAAAAAAGAGGGTTATGTTCTTAAAGATGAAGATGGAATTAAATTTTATGAGCTTTTTCTTATTGCTCAAGATAAAAAAGAAAATAGACCACAAAAAGTCTCGACTGTCGAGACAAAAGAATTTCAAGATAGAATTGAATTAATTAGAAAAAGCTTATCTGGTATAGTTCATAATTTTGTTTGTGTTGCTTGTGAGCTTAATTATATTTATGTTAATAGTCTTTTTAAAGAAAATGGTTTTGATAATATTGTTGATTTTGCTAACGTTGAATTTGGTTTAGAGAGAACTAAAACCTATTCTTTCTTAAAACTTTATGATAAGTGTATTGATAGTTCCACTAATCTTCTAAAAGAAGAATATAGTAAGTTTAATTATAGTCAATTAGTTGAGATTTTATATCTTCCTGGTGGTGCTGAGAAGGAAGTTGCTTCGGATATGACTGTAAGAGATATAAGGCAAATAAAAAATCAATCTAAAGAAAATAAAGAAGGTGATGGACGAAAAACATTTGTTGAAGCTGAATTTGAGCATGTAGAAGTAGATAAAAAAATCAAATGGGATACTAGTGCAATTACGTTACTTTATAAAATGCTTAATAATACTATAAAAAATTTAGAGACTTCTACAGATTCTGACGATAAGATTAGACTTGATGTTTATACTATATTTAAAATTAATATGGATGCTGCTAAAAGGTAAATGGGGTATGGGGTTTCCCCATTCTAGCGAATGTAGTTTTTAAAAGTTGTCATTATCGTTATTAATGAGCGTGGCAAAATTTGTTTCACAGGATTTCATACGTATTACTGTGTTGACGTGATTTTAGTTCGATTGTAATTAAACAATATCCCTCTACCAACTATTTTTACATTTCTACGTTAAAAGATTTAGTTAAGACGCCATATGGCGAACTATAAACACGTTTAATTTAAATTAAGAGAGAGGATGAATATTATGAGTGATTCTTTACTTAAAGAGGAATGGATTGATGGAAGCATATTAATGTCACCAAGACCACAATATAATCATATGGAAATACAATATGCTATCGGTGTTAAGTTAAGAGAATACTTTAAAAAAACATGTAAAGTCG
>JAJXWJ010000109.1 GCA_021781655.1 Bacillota bacterium
CCTATGATTTAAGAGCAGAGGAAAAAGATGATTTAGTAATAATTAAATCTTATGGTGTTTCGGCTCATGGTAGTGTACCGGAACAAGGTAAAAATGCTATAATGCAGCTATTTGCATTTTTGGGTCAGCTAGATTTAGGAAAATGTGATGCAGCATATTTCATTAACTTTTTTAATAAAAAAGTTGGAATGGAAGTTAATGGAGAATCAATGGGTGTATTTTTACAAGATGAAATATCAGGAAAGCTTTCCTTTAATGTTGGAATCGTAAATGTAACAGAAAAGGAGGCTAAAGTTACATTAAATGTAAGATATCCAGTTACAAAAAAATATGAAGATCTAATTGATCCTTTAAATAGTGCACTAGCTAATACAGGTATAGTTATAGAAAATATGGTTCATCAAAAACCACTATATTATCCTGAAAGTCATCCACTTATTAAAACACTTCAAAAAGTTTATACAGAACAAACTGGAGAAAAAGCAGATTTAATATCCATTGGTGGAGGAACATATGCAAAAGAAATGAATAATATCGTTGCTTTTGGACCACTATTTCCTGGAGATCCAGAATGTATACATCAGCCAGATGAATATATTGATATAGATAAATTAGTATTGAATGCAAAGATTTATGCACATGCGATTTATGAACTTGGTAAATAGAAAGATATTGCGTTGCAATTTTATGACTAATAGCTTCTTTAATGATATAATAAAAATATAGGTTAGGAGGCTTTTAAAATGGAAAAAATAGCGTTAGTTACAGATACTACAAGTGACTTATCAGAAGAAACAATCAAAATGTATGATATAAATGTATTATGTTTTAGAATAATATATAAAGATAGAGAGTTAAAGGATAAAGTTGAGATTTCGTCTAAAGAAGTTTATGATGGCTTTAAAAATGAAGTTCCAACATCGGCAATGCCGGCTCTTTCGGATATGGAAGCTTTATATGAAAGATTAGAAAAAGAAGGGTATACACATGTTATTGGAATTACTCTTTCTAGTGGATTATCTGGTGTTTATAATGGGCTTACTTTAGCTAGCAAAAATCATCCAAACATAAATTCTTTTATTTATGATTCAAAATCTATATCACTTGGTGAAGGCGTTTTAGTAGAGGAATGCGGAAGATTAATAAAGGAAGGAAAAAGTTTTGATGAAATAACAAAACTACTGCCGGTTATTAGAAGCAAAGTACATCTGTTCTTTGTAGTAGGAACTTTAGAATACTTGATTAAAGGTGGAAGAATTGGTAAAGTTGCTGGAACCATAGGGGAACTTTTGAATTTAAAGCCTATAATTACTGTAAATGAAGAAGGCGAATACACTACATATTGTAAGGTGCGAGGCAGAAAGCAATCTTTAAACAAAATGATAGAGATAATAGGAGAAATTACAAAGGACAAGAAGTGCAGAGTGTATACAATGCATGGTGATGCCGAGGAAGATACTTTAAAGACAAAGGCAGAAGTAGAAAAGCTTCCATCAGTTGATAGTGTAATTTATGGTGGAGGTATTAGTCCGGTTTCTGGAGTTCATAGTGGACCTGGACTAGTGGGAATTGTTATATATGAGGAAATATAAAGGGGCTTAATAAAAAGTCCCTTTATATTTTATGAGTTATTATTTAATTTCTCCGTGCTTTTCGTAATTTGTAACTTCGGCAATAGAATTATCTTTATTCACAAAAACTACTGTAGGTCTATGGCTTTTAGCCTCATTTTCATCCATTTGGCAGTATGTCATTAAAATTACTTCGTCACCAGGCTGAACATATCTTGCTGCAGCACCGTTAAGGCAAATCACTTTGCTGCCGCGCTGTCCAGGAATTACATAGGTTTCGAGTCTACTTCCATTATTAACGTCTACAACTTGAATTTTTTCATATTCAACGATTTTAGCACTATCCATAAGATCCATATCGATTGTTATGCTTCCAACATAGTTTAATTTTGCTTCGGTTACTGTTGCTCTATGAATTTTTGATTTTAACATATTTATTTGCATAAATTTTCTCCTCCTAGTTTGTCCAAGTAAAATTGTCGATAAGCCTAGTTTTACCTATATATACAGCAATTGCTATAAGTATAGAATTGTCAGTTGAAGTAACTGGCTTTAGGTTTAAGCTATCAACAATTTCTACGTAATCTATTTTTGCAAGAGGTTCTGTATTTAGACTATTTTTTATAATATCTGTAATATTATTCACATTTTTTTCACCAGAGATTAAGGCTTTTTTTGCTAAAGTCAAACTTTTATTTAAAATGAGTGCTGCTTTTCTTTCTTCAGATGAGAGATAAGTATTTCTCGAGCTTTTAGCTAAACCATCTTCTTCTCTTATAATTGGACATCCGATTATTTCGATATCAAAATTTAAATCCATTACCATTCTTTTTATTACTGCAAGCTGTTGAGCATCCTTTTCGCCGAAGTATGCTTTATCAGGTGTTACTATATTAAATAATTTTGATACAACGGTGCAAACTCCACCAAAGTGAACAGGTCTTTTGGCACCGCATAAACCTTCTGTTAATCCGCTTACGTTAACTGTACTGCAAGCACCCTCTATATACATTTCCTTAGGATCAGGATTAAATATTATTGAAGCTCCTGCATCTTTACAAAGTTTTTTATCGTGCTCTAAATCTCTAGGGTATGCATCCAAATCTTCCGTAGGTCCAAATTGAGTTGGATTAACAAATATACTTACAACAACTATATCATTTTCCTTAACTGCTCTTTCAATTAAGCTTTTATGACCTTCATGTAAAAATCCCATAGTAGGAACAAAGCCAATACAATTACCTGATTTTTTTAAACTTCTAATTTCTTCTTTTAATTCTTTTATTGTATGAAAAGTTTTCATGAAATATCCTTTCTAGTACAATTTATTTAGTACATCATCACTTATTTTAAAACTATGTTCTTCGTCAGGAAAAGTGCCATTTTCCACTTCCTCAATGTATTTTTTAAATGCATTAGTCATCATATCTCCAGCATTTGCATATGTTTTTACAAATTTAGGCTTAAAGTCTTTAAACATACCTAGCATATCTTGATATACAAGCACCTGGCCATCACAATATTTGCCGGCTCCAATACCTATTGTTGGAACAGATACCGATTCAGTAATTATTTTAGCCAATTTATATGGTATTCCTTCTAAAACTATGGAAAAGACACCAGCTGCCTCTAAAGCTTTAGCATCTTCAATTAATTTTTTAGCTTCAAGTTCACCTTTACCTTGAACTTTAAAGCCGCCAAAAATATTTACAGATTGAGGTGTAAGCCCTATATGACCCATAACAGGAATTTGAGCATTAACGATTGCTTTTACCTGTTCACATATATTTGAACCACCTTCTATTTTAACAGCTTCTGCACCGCCGATTTGGATTAGTTTTCCAGCATTAACTACAGCATCGTATACTGAAGTTTGATATGACATAAAAGGCAAATCCGCAACAAGAAGAGCGTTTTTACAGCCTCTAGCTGTAGCCTTCACATGATGTAGCATATCTTCCATAGTTACGCTTAAAGTATCTTTATATCCAAGTACTACCATTCCTAGTGAATCTCCAACTAATATGCTATTTACACCAGCATCATCTATTAGCCTTGCCATTGAATAATCATAAGCGGTTACCATTGTAATTTTTTTACCATTCTTTTTAGCTTCAATAAAAGTAGAAACACTATTTTTCATAACTTATCTCCTTTAAAATTTTTTCTATTTGCTCATAAGATTTAGATTCATGCTTTTCTTTTGATATATTTACTAGGTTTAAAGATAAAATTTTGTATAAAGACTTATGCTCTAATGGAATTGCTTTTAAATGATGAATTACAGTTCCAGCATCGCCTCTTTCAATTGGGCCAGTTAGGGCATCAATAAAGCCTTTTTCAGAAATATTTTGTATATTATTATTAACTAAAGGTAACAATGCCTCTAAAGATTTAGTACTATCTACTCCACACTTTTCCAAATAATTGCAGGCTATATTAATAAGAGATAAAACTAAATTTGAAGCTGTAACGCTTGCAAGATGATATAATGGCTTATTATCTTTATTTAAAATAAATACTTCATTTCCTAAAGATTTAAAAAAATTTTTTAATGAAGGCAAATATTTTTCACTGCCCTCGATTGAAAAGTATGCACTTTTTAAATTTTTAAAAGTAGTAAATTTATCAGAGAAAGCAAACATTGGATGGATAGAATATCCGAAAGCTCCAGAAGTGTAAATATCATCAAAGATATCAGATGATAAGGATCCGCTTGTATGGCAAATTATTTTATCCTTAAGGTTATATTTCTTAAGGGATTCCCAAATTTTTTTAATAGCATCATCAGGAGTGGTAATCATAATTATATTACTATCAGAAATAAGTTCACCTATTTCTGTATAAAAAGCTGAATTAGTAAAATCAGCTGCTGCTTTAGAAGAATCTAAAGATCTACTATAGTAACCAGAAAGCTTTATATCCTTGGTTTCAAAATATTTACCGAGAGATGTACCTACTTTTCCGGCACCTATAAAACCAATTACAAAGTCCATAGTATCACCACCATTTAGTTAAGTACAAATAAAAAAACCTTTAGCTACGTAAAGGTATACTCCTAATTATAGCTGTCTCATTCAAAATTGATATGAGCTTAAAAAAATATGCCAAATTATTAAAACACTTTTGGTGCAGTTCCATTAAGATACTACCCAAAAACATTTTAGCATAAAATATTTTTATAATCAAATGTAAGTTTAAATTGTTATTTAAAATGGTATAATATAGTGATATGAGAAACATTTAAATAATATGAAAGAGGGAAAATATGGATATTCAATCATTAGCAGTAATTGCACTGGCTTTATCATTAGATGCATTTGGAGTAGCAATTAGCATCGGAATAAGTAAAGGCATATACTTGAAAAATAAAATACTATTTGCTTTATCTTTTGGTTTTTTTCAATTTTTATTTTCATTAATAGGTGCCTGTGCAGGTTTTTTATTTAATACGTACATAACACTAGTACCTAAATTAATAGGTGGAATAATAATTTCATTAGTAGGAGTTTTGATGATTAAAGAAGGTTTCAATGAGAAAAATGAAAATTTTCTCATTAAAAAGAGAATGTATTTTGTGATGGGTATTTCTGTAAGTATAGATGCATTGGTTGTTGGATTTACAGTGCTTAGCAGTATACCATCGCTAAACAATCTTATATTTAACGCAATATTTATAGGAATAACAGCATTAATATTATCTTGTGTAGGTTTAATTATTGGAAGGTTCTTAAAGAGAATAGAAATTGTATCTAAATATGCAGATTTTCTTGGTGGAATAATTCTTATTGTTTTTGGTATGAAAATGATTTTTTTCTAGTCATTGTGCTATAATAAAATTAGTTATTATAATTAGTAGATACAGGAGATTAATAAAATGAATCGAGAAATCTATTTAAGAGAAAAAGGTATAAAAGTAACTAAAAGCAGAATGCTTATACTTGAAATTATATCAAAGAGCTCTGAGGCTGTAGATGCAAATGAAATATTAAAAATATGCAAAGAACAAAATTTTAATGTAAATTTGTCAACAATATATAGGTGTTTGGAACTGTTTGAACAAAAGGAAATAATCGAAAAATTTGATATAGGTGAAGGAAAATATGATTTTAGACTTAAAGAAAATGGGCATAAACATTTGCTAGAATGTAGCCTTTGTAATAAAACAATAGAAGTTGATTGTCCAATGCACCAAGTAGAACAGCTTATTAAAAGCAAAACTGGCTTTGTAATATTAGAACATGATCTCAAAATGAAAGCTGTATGTGAAGAATGTATAAAGTCGAAGCATAGTTAAATTATAGATAGGAAGGACAGTGATAAAATGAATTTTTCATCATTAGTTTTAATGGAAAGAGATAAAGAAAGTAATCAGTTTATTAGAGAATTAGGAAGCTTTGAAGTAAGTGATGGAGCAGAATATATAACTAAAATGTATTACGACGGTGAGAAGATTAATGTATTTTTCGACACAAATAAAGATGTTCTAGAATGGGAGTTTTCCGCTATATTTGATTTGTTTAATGAAGATATTTTTACAAATAAGGGATATGATATAGAAGAAATAGATGATGAATATAATCCTACCTGGAAGGTAAGGCTAGACTACTTTGAAGATCATAAGGTAATGGGAGAAAAAATAAGTGGGCTTTGTGACCTTATTGAAGATGAAATGTTAAAGGTATTTGATAACATAAAAGATAAAAAAGAAATATATGAATAAAAGGAGAGTCTTAAATATGGAAACTACAAAAACAAGAAATATGATTGAAGAAAAGTATAAATGGAAAATAGAAAAAATATATAAAGATTCAGTAGCGTTTGATGAAGATTTTAATAAGTTAAAGGATCTTATACCACATCTTCAAGGTTATAGCGGAAAATTAGGGGATGCAAAAAAATTGCTTGAGTTTGAAGAGTTAAACGAAAAAGCATCAAGAATAGCAGAAAAATTATATGTTTATGCTCACCAAAAAAGTGATGAAGATACTGCAAATACAGAATTCCAAGTATTAAAAAATAGAATTGATAGCTTTATGGCAGAGCTCGGTAGTGCTACTGCTTATTTTACTCCTGAAATACTAGAATTACCAGAAGGTACTATAGATAGACTATTAAAAGAAGAGCCAAAATTGAAATTATATAGCTTTCAATTGGAGCAAATTTTAAAAATGAAGCCACATATTCTTACAAAGAGCGAAGAGGAACTTTTAGCAGCAGTTTCAGATTGCTTGGAAGCTCCAGAAAATATTTTTAATATGTTATCAAATGCAGATATGAAATTTCCAAACATCAAAGATGAAAATGGCGCAGAAGTAGAATTAACAGAAGTTAAATATAGTAATTTTATTAAATCTAGAAATAGAAGAGTAAGAGAAGAAGCTTTTAAAACGCTTTTTGGTACTTATTCTAATTATAAAAATACCTTTGCAGCATCACTAGGTGCATCTATAAAAAATTTTGTATTTGCATCGAGAATAAGACATTATAATAGTTCTATGGAAGCAAGTCTTTCACCAAACGATATTCCAACAAAGGTATATGAGAATGTTTTAAATACTATAGATGAGAACCTTAAAAACTCTTTACATAGATATGTTAAGGTAAAAAAGAATTTATTAAAAGTAGATGAAATGCATATGTATGATTTGTATGTACCTTTAGTTGAAATAACAAAAGAGCATATATCATTTGAAGATGCAGTGGAAATTGTTAAAGAGGGATTAAAACCTTTAGGAGAAGAATACTTAAAAATTTTTCAAGAAGGTATTCAAGAAGGTTGGATAGATGTTTTTGAAAACAAAGGTAAAAGAGGAGGAGCATATTCCTTTGGAGCCTATGATACAATGCCTTACGTACTTTTAAACTATAATTATGAACTTAATGATGTATCTACATTAGCACATGAAATGGGGCACTCCATACATTCATATTATTCTAGAGAAAATCAACCGTTTATTTATGCAGGATATTCTTTGTTTTGTGCAGAAGTTGCCTCCACCACAAATGAATGTTTGCTTATTAATCATCTAATCAATACTGAAAAGGATAAAAATAAGAAGCTTTATTTAATCAACCAACAGCTTGAGCAAATTAGAACTACAGTTTTTAGACAGGTGATGTTCGCACAATTTGAAAAAATAACTCACGAAAGTTTTGAAAATGGAAATCCTTTATCTGGAGATGATTTTTGCAAAATATGGCATGAATTAAACGTTAAATATTTCGGACCTGAAATGAAAGTAGATGAAGAAATAGATATGGAATGGGCACGAATACCACATTTCTACTCTGATTTTTATGTATACCAATATGCTACAGGATATTCAGCAGCAAATTCCTTTTGCTCTATGATTTTGTCAGGAAAAGAGGATGCTGTAGAAAAATACAAGCAATTTTTAAAGAGTGGTGGAAGCGATTTTCCTATTGAAGTTTTGAAAAAAGGAGGAGTGGATATGACTACTCCAAAACCATTATTAGATACTATAGATACTTTTAATAAACTTTTAGATATGTTAGAACAGTAGTTAAATTAAAATATTACAAGTTTTTTAAATCCAAATGTTAGGAGTTTGATAAAATTCGACATTTGGATTTTTACAATTCAAATTGCCTTGTAAAAATAAATAGTTTGTTGTAAAATGTTAGTATGTTGTTCTCAAAAATATTATAAATAAAAATTTGAGGTGTAATATGCGATTAGAATTCATGGATAAGGTTAAAGAGAATGATATATTAGGAAAAAGTATATTTACAAGTGAAGGTACTATACTTTTAAGAGCTGGTATGAAATTCACGAAAAATTATATAGAAAAACTTAAAGCTTTAGGTGTTTATTATGTGTATATTGAAGATTCAAGGTTAGAGGATACAGCTGTTGAAGATGAGACTTTGACAGAACTAAAAACTCTCACTTTAAAAAATATGAATAGAATAATGAAGAATTTATACTATTTCAATAAAAATGAAACAAAAGAATGTTTGAAGGCTGTTGAAGATTTATTGATGTATATAATAGATATGGGTGATGTAAATACTAATTTATATGACATACAAACATATGATAATTATACTTATGTCCATTCACTTGATACTGGAGTTATGTCGGCATTTCTAGGGATTGGAGCTAAAAGTTTTAGTGAAAGAGAACTTATAGACTTAGGGAAAGGAGCTATGCTTCATGATGTCGGTAAGATAAAGGTTCCAAGGTCGATAATCAATAAAAATGGAAAGTTAACAGATGAAGAGTTTGATGAAATAAAAAAACATCCTATATATGGTAAGGAAATTTTAGAAAAAGATTTTAGCTTTTCTGAAAATGTACTTAGGCTAGTATCGGAACATCATGAAAGAATAGATGGCTTAGGATATCCCAACGGACTAAGAGATAATCAAATATCAAAGTTCGGAAGAATCGTAAGTATTTGCGATGTATATAATGCTGTTAATACAGATAGATGTTATAGAAAGAAATTTAGTCCAAGTGATTCTTATGAACTTATTTTGGCTGGAAGTGGCACTAGCTTTGATTGTAAAATGGTAGAGGTTTTTAAATCAACCTTTTC
>JAJXWJ010000110.1 GCA_021781655.1 Bacillota bacterium
GTTATGATACTTCTTTATTAGTTAAATGCAACGATAACTAATACCAGTTTCTTAATAATGTAAAAAAAAGGTTTTTAGGAACCTTTAATTAAGGTCGCCTCAAATTTCACTTTATTTTTCACTCTTTACCTCCTTAAGTAGTTAAAATAAGCACGACTAAAGGCTCCATTTATTAATGAAGCTTTAGTCTTTTTAAAATTATTTTATCCTTTTTTGGAAATTTAGTCAAGATTGTTGGAGATTTTTATATGGTTATATTTAGGCTCATTACCACTCATTTAATATAGATTTGTTATACATGCTCTGTTAAAATGACATTGGAAAAGCCGAATCTTAAAAAAAATATGCGGGATATCAAGTTTTTGTTCAACTTAACAGTGACACAATAAAAAAAAATCGTTAATAACCTTGAATATTCCCCATCGGCTAAGGAGGAAAACTTATGTCAAAAAAGATTAAGACTTTACTTTTCACACTAGCTTTTTCATTTTTCTTAGGAAAGCATGCTTATGCTGCAACCTATTCTGTATCCCCTGGAGATTCTTTGTACAAGCTTGGTAACCTTTTCAATGTTCCCGTTTCTACCATTATGACTAACAATAAACTATCTAGCAGCACGATTTATGTAGACCAAAAATTAAATATATTATCTTCATGCTACACTATAAAAAGTGGCGATACGCTTTACTCAATAAGTAAAAAATTCCAAGTACCTATAGCTAACATTCAAAAAATTAATAATATATCTAACGATACAATATTTGCAGGTCAAAATATTTACTTGCCTGCTGGCCTTGATACCGTTTCCTCTGCTTATTCAGCTAGCGATATAAGTTTATTATCTAGACTTATAAATGCAGAAGCTGGTGGAGAACCTTATGAAGCACAAGTTGCTGTGGGCGCCGTTGTAATGAACAGGGTTAAAAGTGCTGATTTCCCAAATTCTATTAGTGGCGTTATTAATGAACAAATAAATGGCTACTATCAATTTACCCCTGTGTTAAACGGCTATATAAACAATCCAGCATCACAGTCTTCAATTAATGCTGCTTATGCTGCAATAAACGGAAATGACCCAACGAATGGAGCATTGTTTTATTTTGATAACAGCACTACTAATTCATGGCTTTGGTCATTACCAATTTCAATTGAAATAGATAAAATGGTTTTTTCATATTAATTTAATATACTTTTTATGTAAAATTTATTAGAAATTGAACCGCAGCATGTTTTAATTGACAATGGATAATTAGTATTCCAATGCCAAATGTCAATTAAAATGAACTGCGGTTTGTTTTGAAATATTGTAATAATTTATCTTATTTTGGCTATAGAGCAATCATTTTTTATTTATATATAAGTACCTACATATAAATGTTATCTGTGGTAATAATAAAATTACGATGTACTTTTTATATATTAGGGAGTGATTCAGGTTGAAAATTAAAATTTTAAATATGTCTATATTGCTTATGCTTTCATTATTCATAATATTTAATTTAACTTTCACTAAAGCATCCGCTATGCAAATAAATTATTCAATTGTAGTTGATTTAAATGATTGTAAACTCTTCTTAATACAAAATGAAAATAATGAAATAATTAAAACTTACACCATAGCTTGTGGAAAACCAACTACACCTTCTCCTGTAGGAACATGGAAAATAATTGATAAAGGCAGATGGACAAAAGGCTTTGGAACTAGATGGATGGGTCTAAACGTTCCTTGGGGAAAGTATGGCATTCATGGAACAAATAAGCCCAATTCTATCGGAAGTGCTACTTCAGAAGGATGTATTCGTATGTTTAACAAAGATGTTGAAGAGCTTTACGATAAGGTTGGTTATGGCACTACAGTTATATTATATGGCGGACCTTATTGTATGATGAACAATAAAACAAGAACCTTAGTCCCTGGAAATACCGGAGCAGATGTATACAATGTTCAAAAGATTCTAAAGGATAGGGGCTATTATAACTTTAATTTAGATGGTAGATATGGTGAGAGCTTAAAGCAAGCTGTAATAAAATTTAAAAAAGACAATAGACTTTATCCCTCATATAATATTGATACAAATCTCTATAAATTATTAAATATGAACCCTTTTGAGTAAATTTTTTGTAATTTTTATATGGAAATATATTAAAATATGCTATAATATGCATAATGATTTAATTAGAAGGGTGGAAACAAATTTGTTAACTAATCTCATGGAAAAAGTTGTAGATGACTTAACAGAAAAAGCACTAATAAATTACGATGACATTTGTAAATGTCCTATTTGCGTTGCAGACATTAAGGCCATAACCTTAAATAAAATTCCACCACAGTATGTAACAAGAACAAAAGGGGTTCTATTTACAAGAGTTAATAATCTTACTTCTCAATTTGAAACGGACATAATAAAAGAAATTGGATTATCTATTGAAATCGTATCTAAAAATCCACAACACGACTAGTATCAACTCTATAAAAATATGGGGTTGTCCCACATAAATAAGGATGCGACAACCCCATATTTTTTATTTATTTAAAACACTTTAAATCTCTTAGTTTATCATACTATAAACTTTGTTTTGCTTCCTTTTGAAAAAGGTTCTATTAAAAGCTTTGCATCTATTCTATTTTTAAGTTCTTCAACATGAGAAATTATTCCTACAAGCCTTCCTGAACTTTGAAGCTCAATTAGACTTTGAATTGCGTTGTCAAGAGATTCCGAATCTAATGTTCCAAAACCTTCATCTACAAACATAGTTTCTAGCCTTATTCCCCCTGCATAAGCCTCCACCACATCACTTAGTCCAAGGGCTAGAGATAAAGAGGCTTTAAAGCTTTCTCCGCCAGAAAGTGTTTTTATATGTCTAAACCGTCCTGTGTAGTTATCTAGCACTTCAATTTCAAGGCCGCTTTGTGAAGCTCCTTTACCTTTATCTTTTATTCTATTCATTTCATAACGATAATTAGTCATCTTTGAAAATCTTATATTTGATGCTTCTATTATTTCATCAAAAAATGCAGAGAGTACGTATCTTTCAAAGGTGAGCTTTTGATTATTTTTACCATTAGCTATATTTCTTAGTTCTCCTACTATGCTATATTCCTTTTCTTTTTTTTCTATACTTTCATTTAATGCATTAATATTTTCAATAATTTTTTCATTTTGCTCTATTCTTGAATATATTTCAGAAATATTTTTACTTATATCATCCTTAAAAGCTTTCTTTGTAGCAATTTCATTAGTTAAAACATCTAAATCCATCTTAACCTTACCTTGTAATTGCTCTGAAATTTCCATGAATCTATCTGTACTAGATTTAAACTTTTCATGGTGTTCTTTTATTATTGATTCATAATCATGTACCGCCTCGTCTTTTAATTTTGAAGATAAATATTGCTCCTTGCTATTAAAATTAAGTTCCTTAAGCTTTATATGAAATTCTTTTTCAGTATTATCTAATTGCTGCATAGCATTTTTAAGTTCATTTTCTCTAATTTCTTTATTATTCAAACTATTTTCATACTTAATTTTACTATTACTATAACTTTCTTCTGCAAGCTTTAATTTTTGTTGAAGTTCAATTAATTGTTTTTCCATATTTTCTATCTTTTTTGAAAGTAAAGCTTTGCTCCTAATTTCCGGGGAAATTTCTTTTTCTAGGACATCGATTATTTTACTTTCGCTTTGAACTTCTGCAAATAACTTTGTATATTCTCCATCAAATATTTCTAGTGCTTTTTCTTCTTCTTCAATTTTATTGCTGTCACTTTCTAGCTTTGATGTTAACTTTAAAAATTCCTGTTTGTTTTTATTTGCAATTCCATATTTTATTTCTAAATCGGTTATTAAAAGATTTATCTCTCTTTCCTTATCTTCAATATATTGAGTCAATTTTTCTTTTTCTAAAGTTTTTATATCATCTTCTAATTGTTCCATCAACTCAAGTTTTAATGAGTCTACCATACTTTTTTTTGCATTTCCTTCTGCTTTAAGCTCTGCTAATCGATTTGAATTTTCCTTGAGCTTTTTTTCCTCTTCTTTAACCTTTTCCTCTTGAATTTTAAGTTCCTTTTCTGAAGGAATACTAAAATGCATTTTAGAAGGTTTAGGATGAGTTAAAGAGCCACATACAGGACAAGGTTCAGAAACCTTAAGCTCCGATGCAAGTCTTCCTGCAAAACCGTCTAAAAAACTTTTTTGAAGATTTTCACTTTTATTTTTTTCTTCCTCATAATATTTTGTTAATATTTTGTTTTGGTAAAGTACCGCTTGATATTCCTTTCTAATATCGTCCAATGCACTTAAATGAGGCAAAAGCTTTATTAACTTTTTTTGTAAGGTAGCTTTTTTATCTAGCTCTACTTTGATTTCAAGCACTTCCACTGATGCATTTTTTATCTTTTCCATCTTCACTTTAGTTTCTTTTAAATTGTTTTTTAATTTTTCTACTTCTGTTTTTTTACTATTTTTATTAAAAATAGTTTTAGAAAGCATGGCTTCTGTCTCTTTTAATTTATTTAAGCTATTTTCATATTCATTTACCTTTTGGAATAAACCCTTGTTAATTGCTATTTCATTTGAGAGCTTTTCCAGTACTTCTTCTTTTGCTTTTTCTTGACTAAGCTTTTTCTCTTCACAAATATATATTGCTTTGCACCTTTCAATTTCATTTTTTGCAGCTTCAAAATCAATTTGCCTTTTATTTTTGTTTTCTATTGCTAATTCATAACTTTTTTCATAACCTCTTAGTTTATCCGCACTTCTAGCTAAAAAAAGTTTGCTTTCAATTTCTTCAATCATGCTTTTTTGCTCATTAAGCACATTTATTTCTTCTTCAACCTTTTTCTTCACTTCAAATTTACTATTTAGTTCTTCTCCTAAGGTGAACTTTTTTTGAAGTTCATCTACCTCCTTTTCTAATTTTTTAAGCTCTATATTTAATGTGCTTTTCAGCTCTTTATCCTTAGAAATAAATGCGTTAAGTTCCTTTTCTACAGCTATATTATTAATAATATCTTGTGCTATAAGATCTTTTAAATACTCATTAGTACTGCAATTGATATTTTGTATGTTTGTATTCTTTGCTTTTTTATAGTTATCAGCTTCAATAAATACTTTCTTTGCTTTTTCTTCTAACTTATTTTGAAACTTTAAGTAAATTTCCGTGTCAAATATTTTTCCTAATATTTCTCCTTTATCTTTACTATCAGCAAGTAATAATTGTTTAAATTCACCTTGTGGCAACATAACTAATTGCTTAAATTGTCTATAATTTATACCAAGTACATCATTTACTTTTTTATCCACTTCATTTATGCCTGTAACTATTTTGTTATCCTTAAAGCTTTTAAATTCTGCATCTGCTTTTTGCTCCGTAAAACCTGTGCCCCTCTCCTTTATCTTTCTTTGGCTAGGCATTCTTTTTACATAATATCTTTCATTATTAATTTCAAATTCTAACTCAACATAAGTTAAAACCTTGTCATCTGCAAAATCACTTCTAAGCTGATCTTGCTTTCTATCAGACCCGCTTGCTTGTCCATAAAGTGCATAACATATGGCATCAAAAATTGTTGTTTTACCTGCACCTGTTGGACCAGTAATTACAAATATATTTCTATCGGAAAGCTTAGTAAAATCTATACACTCTTCTTCTGCATACGGTCCAAAAGCACACATAATAAGCTTAACTGGTCTCATTTTTAATCAGCCCTCTCCAATTTATTTACTTCTTCTAGTACTTCTAATACTACTTCTTCTTTTTCTTTTGAAAATTCTAAACCTGTTATAGTAGTATAAAATTCTTTAAACAACTGAAGTTTACTTTTTATTTTTATACTTTCTCTAGTTACTTTAGCTTCCCTATCATTGACCTTACTATCTTTTTGTCTTTCCAGCGATAAAATATTTTTGTAAACCTCTCTCAACTTATTCATAGGATCTATTAGCTCTCCATCATCTGTCAAAACAACATGAATATAGTCCTCTATATTTGTATTTTCATAAACCTCAGGTTTTAACAATTCCTTTAACTCACCTTTAATTATTCTCATATCTCTTAAAGGAATAAGTTCTACTAATTTATAGTCAGCTTGTCCCTCACTACCTATATCAACTATAACTACTCCTTTTTTATGGTTAACCTCCGAAAAGGAATATTTTAAAATTGAACCAGAATATCTAACCTTATCGTATATAACCCTTTGACTACGATGCAAATGACCAAGTGCAGTGTAATCAAATTTTTCAAAGTGCTTTACATCTATAAATTCTGTACCGCCAATGGACAACGGTCTCTCAGAATCACATTCCTCTAAGCTTTCTGTACCTAATATGTAACCATGAGCAATTGCAATATTTATTTCTTCTTCATTTAATTCTATATTTTTAAGCATAGCCTTAATAACATCGTCATGAGTTTTTATAGTGCTGTCTTCTAAGCCTTCTCTAACTTCAGCAGGGTCCAAATATGGCAATAGATAAAAATTATAATTGATTCCTTCATATTTTATTATGACCTTTTCAACTTCTTTTTTTAACTTTCCTTCTATATATAGTCCTCTATCCTTTAATATCTTGTTTCCAAAGGTCAATCTGTCTGCACTATCATGATTTCCTGAAATAGCTATTACAGGTACTTTAATTTCTAATAATATTTTTGATAAATATGTATCTAAAAGTTCTACTGCCTCTACTGGCGGTATGGACCTATCATACAAATCTCCTGCTATAATGACAACATCTATTTTTTCTTTTTTTATAATTTCTACAATTTGCTCTAAAATGTATTTTTGATCTTCAGTCATATAAACACCATTTACTAGCTTTCCTATATGCCAGTCTGCAGTATGAAGAATTTTCACTTTCACCAACTCCTTAATTAACCATTTTGATTGTAGTCTACATATATGAATTAATGCAGACTACAATTTTATTTTATTGCCAGTGCAACAATTAAACTTAAAGCTGCAGGCAAAAAACAAACTATTCCAAAATATTATTTTCCTCTTTAATTTCATATATATATTTATAAACCTTATAATTCCATTTCTTATACAAGTCAAAGTCTTCTTCTTTAACATATCCCATAAAACTATCCAAAACCTTTAATTTATATAGTCCCTTACATAGATGTCTTGGAAAATTCCTTTTTTTAGAATAAAACTTTTTAGGATCAATAATTTTTAAATTTTTATCTTCTTGAACGTAAATATCCTTGCACCTTACATCCAGTTTCATAAACTTAAGCTTTTCAAACTCTTTTAATAGTTCTATTATTTTTACGGTTAATTCCCTGTCTAATCCATTTTCCTTAATATATTTGGTTAAACAAATTCCATAAACGCAATCTCTTACCATATAATTTCCGCACATACCATATACTTTAGGAAAATACTTGTTATTTTTTACTCTTTTCAAAATATAATATTCACCAATTAAGCTTTTTTTGCTAAAACATATTTTTAAAACCTTACTATCAGGAAGCAAAAATACTATACCGTTATGTCCTTTGCCTAATAGCTTGCAATCCAATAAATTTACAGCGAAGTTATCAATATATTTTTTATAAGTTCCATTCATTAAAAGCAAGGCTCCTTATTATTGCTAAAAAAAAGAACATAATACTAATATTATATTCTTTAAAAAATAAAAATACACTAATTATTGCTTTATTTTGTAAAACTATATCACCACTAATTAAAGTCTAGTTCTTCTATTACAAATTTATCAAAACCTTTTTCATCAATAAAATTATTATCCGTAAAAATAGTTTTTCTTCTTTCATTGTAAGCATTAACATTCATTGGAAGCCAATACGGTTTTGAAATGTCCATTTTATAACATATTTCTGCTATACATGCTTTCAAATTATCTTGATAACTTCCTTCAATATCAGAAGCTACTATTTCTTCTTTTATGATTTTATTATTTTTTATTAAAGTTCCACATATTTTAAGTATAAATCCCACTCCCTAAAATTAATTAGTAAAATTTTGTTCCTATTAACAATTCATTTATATGTTCACTAACCTTTATTCTTTCCTCATAAACCCAATTTTCATCAAATTGTAAGTTTAAAGCTTTAGAAAAAGAATAATATAAATTTATTTTTTGATAATAAATTTCTAATTCATTAAGCTCCTTTATAGGATAAGTAGGCTTATTAAGTTCTTCATTTTTCAATATAAATATTTCATCTATGTAACTTAAAAATGCCTTTACTAAACCATCCTTTGATAAGTCAAAGGGAATTCTCATGAGCTTCCATTCAATTTTTTCTTCTAATCTATATTTTTTTATATAATCTAAAACCATTATATATTCAGTTATATCCATTTTAGTATAAAAATCTATCTTTTCTTCTCTTGTACTCCACAAAACCAACTTTTCCTTTAGGGAAATACCTTTTATTTTTAATATTTCTTCACTAGGTCCAATTACTGCTTTTTCTTCCGGTTCATCTTCAATGTTTAGTTTGTCTCTTATAAAATCTTGATTTGAACCAAAGCTTAAAACATACCCTTTATCATATATTCCTTTTCTTCCTGCTCTGCCTCCAATTTGTTTAACCTCTTGGGAAGAAAGGTATCTGAATTCTCTTCCATCGTACTTTTTAATATCCATAAATATTATTCTTTTTATTGGAAGATTAACTCCCATACCAATAGCATCAGTAGTAATTAAAATAGTATTTTCTTTTTTTAAAAACAATTGGTATTGTTTCTTTCTTACCTCTGGAGGTAAATCTCCATATATTATGCTAGCTTTTATTCCAAGTTCTTTATAATAATATGCAAGTTCAAGTACTTTCTTTTTAGAAAAAGCTACTAAAGCATCGCCAACCTTTGCAGACCTATAAGAAAAAGCATTATCTTCAACTATAAGCGGAATAGTCCTTTTATATGTTATTATTTCATATTCTTCTCCAAGATCTTCTATAATCTCTATTAGAAGCTGCTTAGTATTTTCTGC
>JAJXWJ010000111.1 GCA_021781655.1 Bacillota bacterium
AAATTTTTAAAGATACAAAAAAATAAAAACATTACTCACTTTTTGAGAATAATAAAAAGCTTGAAACCCATTGATTTTATTAGGTTTATCAAGCTTTTTGTTTTCTTAAAGTGTCAAAGACGAGATTTTATATGATTTTATCATATAAAATGTTATATTTCAAATTTATATTTTTATTTCATAATTTTTCACAACAGTTCCAAATCCTTTAGAAACAGCCTTACCTATGCCTAAATAGTCTGGTATATTATAGTTTACTTTAAACTCACCTAAAAAACCTATATGACTAATTCCTTTTAGCATAACTTTTTTTTCAGTCAAATCAATCCAACAATTTATTTTATCAACTACATTATAATCTAAACCTTTAGACATGGAAATAATGTTTCCTATAAGTATTTTTTTTAGCAATTCTTCACGTTCCATTTCCTTACCATTTTTATAAGCCTTTACATTATTTTGATTTAGAGCTATCCATGGCGTTATGAATTTATAGCTTATATATTCATCTGAGCATCCAAAATCTAAACTTGATTTAACTATTTTCTTTTCATATATTTCATATTCCTTACCTTCCAGAATTAATTCATCATCCTTAATTCCAATATTTACAATAGCTTCAGCACCTTCATTTACTCCAATAATCATAGGAATATTTTTAATTATCTTATACTGTACCAAAGGATATCTATAAATAAATTTTTCATCTTGATGATTATGTAGAAGATCTATATCTTTATATTTGTTTCCCATGAATCCCCTTATTTTTTCGCTATATCTTGGTGATAAAGTAATATCATCAAATATTACCTTACATATACTTAGTTTCATTATTCTATCATCCTTCTTTATAAAATCAAAATTGAATTTTGTTCAGTTATATAACCAAAATTATCATCATAAGTGTTTTTTAATTGGTTCATAGAAATATATACCATATTTTCATCAGTGTTTTCATTACACTTATTTTTGAAAACAGATATTACATATTTATAAAACTCACCTTTAATACTTTCAAGCTTATTTCTTCTTTCAATTTTATCTTCTATCTTTTTATATTTTTGATATTTTTTCCAGACTGAAATAGCTTCTTCATCAATTTCAATAAAAACAGAAACCTTATCTTGATCCTCTATCAAATTAAACGTTTTATTTACTTCTTCAAATTCTAATAGTTTTATTAATTTATCCAGTTTTTTTGAATCATTATTACTTAATGTGGATTTTAATTCTTTAAAATACAAATCACTTATTTTTTTATAATCTTCTTCATAAATAATATTTCTTCCTTTTAGCACTCTTTCTGTACTAGAAATTAAAATTGTATCTCTATACACATATTTTGCTAATGCTTTTTCATTTTGTACAACTTTAACAATATATACTTCTCCTAGGTATTCTCCTCTATTTTCTCTATTGGATCTACCAGCACTTTGATTGATGGAGTCTAAAGGTGCTAAATCTCTTATTACAATATCCATGTCAATATCGACACCAGCTTCTACTAATTGGGTACTAATAACTATTTGCTTAACAGAATTATTCTTTATTTTATCAATCCTTATTTTTCTTTCTTTTGGAATAATGCTTGTAGACAAATATACTCTTTCTCTTGAATCATCTATTTCATCTAATTCTATAAATAATTCCTGAGATATTTTTATTGTATTTAATATTATCAATATATTTTTATCTTTATTTTGAGCAATAATATTTTTAGCAAAGGAAAAAAAGTACTCTTTATCCATTGGCTCTTCATTAATAATTAACTTTGTTCTCTTAAATTGTTTGAAATATTCTACAGAATTCTTGGCCAATTCCAAAACCTCACCTTTTTCAAAAATTAAAGGCTGAGTAGCTGTTATAAAAACAAAATATATATTTAAAATACTTGCAATCTTCTTAAATATTGTATTAATTATTCTCCAATATTTATAAGGAATGGATTGGACTTCATCTAATAAAACAATTGAATTTGCCAAAGTATTAAATTTTATCAGATCACTATTGTTGTTAGAAAATACAGTATTAAAAAATTGTATAAATGTAGTAACTACAATTTCTGAATTCCAATTTTGAGTTAAAAATCTTCCTTCATCTCCGTCATAATATACATCTGTCTTAACGTAATTTTTAGGAGATAAATAATGATGCTTCAATATTTGCTCCGAAGAAACATTGCTACCTGTAACATCTCTAATTGCATTTTTGTACTCCTCAAAATTCTGATCTATTACAGAAGTAAAAGGAAGACAGTAAATTATTTTCATATCTTTTTTCAATTTTGCTTTAAGCTTTAAAGCGGCTGACATAGAAGTAAGTGTTTTACCTGTTCCTGTAGGTAAAGTTATGGACATTATCCTGTTATCATAATTTTCTATACTGTCTATTACATCTTCATATACTATATTTCTTATATTGTCATTTTGTGGCTCACCAAATTTTTTTATTTTATAATCATCAATCAAACTTGATGGAAGTTTATAGGAAATTTCGTTTTCTTTCTTAAATATTGCATGTTCTTTATCTGCATATATTAATATTGAGAATAAAAACTTAATTATGATATATTTTTCTGTATCTTCATTACTATCTAAATCGCAATTATAATCTTCTATTTTCTCATAAACATCTTCAATTAAATCTAAAGTCTCCTCCAATTTTAAAAACTTTAAGTTAAGCTCACTACAAATCAACTTAATCTCACTGCTAAATGATTTATATTGAATTTCAATAACTTTCTTTTGTTCATTAATTTCTAGTTTTTTTGAGCAACATTCGTTTCTAAAATTCTTTAAATATCCATGATGCCTTTTTACAACAATGTATGCCATTATTGCTAATTCTTCGTTCAAATCTTTTAAATTATAATAACAAATCAATGCAGAAATTGCTGCATGATTCTTTAAATTGTCATTAACATCGCTTTTCTTATATTTTATCATATCATCAAGATATTTTTGAAAATATGTAGTTCCTTTTCCAAGATCATGGGTATAACCCATAATCTTGGCTGCAATTTCCAATAAATCTTTATTATAAATGAATTTCAAATCCTTATTACAAACTAATTCTTTTGCTCTATTTCCAACAAATTTTAAATGTTCAATAAGTTTAGTGTCTTCATGTGATTTCAAACTATAAGAATACAATCTTATCACCTTCGTTACCAATAAAATAATTACATTTACATTTTATTGGATATCCATTCCTTTCAAATAAAACTTTACTATATTCTGTAACTACTCTATCCTCATCCATTTCATTTGGCATTGTATCTTTAAAGTATTCCTTGCCATTCTCAAATTCAACATCAATTTCTTCATTAAATGCTAAGGCTGTATTTATATACTCAAATTCACCATCATTTTCCTTTAACTCCAGTTCTTCTTCTCCTAAAAAATTAAATTCAGCAATCAATTGACTTAACCCCATTGATACAGTATAGTGATTTTTTCCAGTTTGTAATTGCTTCTTAATTTTATTATAAATTATTTCATCCTTGTGGCTAATATATATTCTATAGCTAGGATTTTTAAGTAATTCAAATGTTACTTGAGTTCTATCTTTTATTTTACTATACATTTTAGCTGTTTTAGTATTTATCAGATTATAGGAAATTCTAGTTTTATTTATTGGGGCATTTATTTTTACAGCTATATTAGCTTCTTCTTTTGTGAAATATTTTAAATATTCTTCTCTATCTAAACCAATTATTGCTGCTACAATACCACAAATTGTTGTCCTTGGAGGAATAGAAAATGTTAACGGTGAAGATGTAGTATAAAATTTTCTAAAATGCCCATAATCACTCCATATATCGAATATTAAGCACTTCATATTTTTCTCTCCTAATCTCTTATAAGTTTAATTTTTTAAATTTTATGTTTGTAAAGCCATTTTCAAAATCTATTATCTCACCTTCACAAGAAAAATTTATATTTTCATCAGCCATATATTCAATATTTTCTATTTTATCATTATTTTTATTTATTGCTTCTATAAAATCACTTAAATTTATAAAATAATCATTTGTACTTCTTATTGCTTCATCTTCTACTTTTAAATCTAATTTAATTTTATTAAGCATTCCACCAATATGATAGCTATCTTCTTTATAATTTATTTTTATTAGTAACCTTGGCAATTGACCAATTTTGCTTCTTGATATAAGATTTTTTGTTCCGTACCATATTCCTTCTAATAATAAATCAATATCTTCATTAGTTAAATTCGTTTTCTCCGCTGCATGTTCATTAATAATTCCATAAAAACCTATTAAGCTATATGGTAAAATGTATTCTTCTCTAAATGTTTTATTATCCTTACCAGCACCTGAAGCGAATGCTCCTGTACCTTTCATTCTTTTTAATTCTACTTTATGTAGAGATCTGCCTAAATTAAACTGTACTGGTCCAGTAAATGTTATAGATGCTTTGTCAAGTGGAATCGTTGCTCCAAATAATCTAACATCTATACACTGCTCTAATACATTGTTAGTTACTTCTTCTTTGTTTTCTCCAAAATCTTTTGCTCTACTTTTCCCATCTTGCACTTTGTCATCCTTATCTCTTATTTCACGAACAAATATTTCTTTGCCCTTATATTCATTTAAATAGTCTCTAATCGTTCTTTTTAATCTAACTTCAGTTACAATATTTATTCCAGTTTCTTCATCTATCCTTGGTTTATTGGAATCTAAAGGATCACCATTGGGATTATTATCTACTATATCATATAAAAAAATTAATTCGCTTCTATTTTTTATCATTTATTTTCCTCCTCGTTTTTCGGCTCATCATCATTATTTTTATTTAATTTGAATTTTTTTGACATATTTATACCCATTGAAAAATATAATGGTATATCTAAATTAGCTAAATTTTCAAGTCTATTACTTTCAATTAAAAATTGTGATGCACACTCTAATTCTTCATTGTAATACTCTTTTTTGTATTCTTGAAACTTTCCTTGTATTTTAGGAAATAATCTTACTAAATCTCTCTTTGTTATATTTAATCCATTTAAATTACTTAAAAATGGTTTTCTACCACCTTCATTTATGGCTTGAATATTTATAAGCTTTTTTGTTAAATATCCAATTAGAAACACTGCTTTTTTTGAACTTGTATCGAAAAAAGCTTTATTACAATCAAAAAAATCATTAAATGCTTCAGCTTTATTTTCAAAATCTTTTATATTCCATTCATCTCTCTCCATATCTTCTACTCCTTCCTTTCCTTTATTTCTAAACTTTCTTAACTTATATAAATAATATATAAATGTATATGCTCTTAAAGTAGCTACATTATAGGCATCTTCACCTTTTACAAATTCACCTTTTTCTTGTCTAATAAATGCTTCTATTAGTTTTTTATTTATGAAACTTATTATAAAATTATATTCTATTTTCCCATTTCCAATTATCTTATCGATGACTTCTAAAAAATACTTATTGTTTTCTTTACTGTTAAATAGAATATTCAAATAATTAAAATTAGCAATATAATATATTTTTTCAAAAAATTTCATTAACTTTATCTTTTCCCATTGAGTATATATTTTGCTAAATGTCGAAGGATAAACATCTTCAATATTTAGCAAAATATTGAGTGCAGCATTATTTTCTTCAATAAACATTAAATCGAAGGTAACTGAATTATTTTCATTTGAAAGTACTTTTATTATTTTTTCTTCTGCACTTCCAATATCTTTTGCATTCTTAAAATCATCTTCGCTAAATGTTCTTTTATATTTTATTAATAAATGTTCAATTCTTTTGTCATAAATCATTTTAGGAATTAGATAAAATCTTCGGCCATAGAAATTTAGTTTTAGATTTTCGTCTAAATAATTTTTCCCAAGCTCTAACTCTATAGCACATTGTTTACATACCGGATAATTTCTCCAGGCTTTCTCATAGTCAAAATTGCCAGAAATATATCCTGGTTTATCAATTGTATAAAAAGAATACGGGCTTGCTAATCCATATACTTCCTCTGAAAGAGTATTACAAATTGAACAAAAATTATTTTCACCCTTCACTTCTTTTTTATAGGTATCACTATAATAAAATTTTCTTATAGGAATAGTTATTATCCTATTTTTAAACACTTCAAAATCACCGATATATTTTCTTGCATCCCCATATTCTAAAACTACTGTCAAAACCAAGTATCTTTCTTTTTTAGGAATACTGTTAAATATCTTATCAATTTCTTTAATTATCGATTCTTGTTCATCTTTTAATAATTTTACTACTAATTCTAATTCTTGTTTTTCAACAAAATATTTTTCCTTACAACTTTTTATTCCTTCATCAAATCCAGCTATGATTTTATTAATATATGTTTTTTTGGGTTCCGTAATTTTTGCTGTAGGCGTAATATCACTACCTCTACTTGAACCTGCCCTATAAAGATATTTAAACTTTAATTCATCATCATATTCCCTTTGTCTTATTTCTTTAAATACTCCTAAATCATTTTCTATTTTAAGTATTATTTCTAAAACTAATTTATAATTTGTACCTTTTGAAAAATCTTCAGTAAATATTTCTAAGTATTTATCATCTCCTTTAACTTTATTAAATTCATGTTCACCAATTTGCTTTATTGCTTCCATTAATTCACCTCCAACTTACTAAATCTTAATTTAACCATAAAAATATTAATTATACATTTAATAATATCTATTTATTTAACATATTAATATTTTAATCAAATGAATATTTTTATTTATATTGCAAACACTATATTAATAATTAATACAATAAAATAAGTATTGAAACATAATATCTATTTATTTTTATTCCATTAAAACAAGGATTATTTTATACAAACATTCCTATAACAACAATCAATGCACCTAGCTTTACTAGTTGTTGCTTTCGGAAATATTCCATTAATTACTTCAGTATATTCAATCAAAATATCAGTAACTTTATTCTTTTCTTTTTCTGTAATTTCAATTTCTTTAACTGTATTTCCATTTCTACAATACACTAAATAGCCTTTTTCAACTTTCTTATCAAACTGCTCTTCTATCATTAAGCTATATAAAACTATTTGGGTTAAATATGTCTGGAATATCCTTTCATCGTATACTGCAAATTTATAATCTAATGGTGACATAGTGCCATCTTCTAATGTTAAAATCTCATCAACTATTCCTTTAATCCTATATTTTTCAGAAATCAATTGTACATTGATCTCCTTATGAACTGCTCCTAATTTTTTTCTTAGATAATCTTTATTTTCTCTTTCTTTTTTCTCATGAATCTCTCTTCCCTTTTGAACTTTATATCTTTTCTCTTCATTTTGAGATATCCCAAGACACTTCATATAATAAATAAAACGCTTACAATATAAAAATTCTATTATTTCTGATGGAGTAACATATGAAAGATTTTCATTAAAAAAACTTTGAGATAATTTCATCTGTTATCATCTCCTTATCAAAAGCTTGGCCAATTAATCCTGCTTGTTTAAGTTCTCTCCTACTCATAGGAAAAACATACACTGAATCATTATCTAAATCCACCAAATCTTCTAGTTTTATTTTTAGTTCATCTAAATCATTTTCTTCAATCTCACCTAGAAATACACTTTTTTGAACTCTATATAACCCAATATTCTTACAATTCTTAATAACATTTCTTCTGCATTTATCATTTGTAATATCATATATTACCCAAACAAGCATTTTACTTCTCCTTCAATATTCTATTTGCTATATTATGGCAATCAAACTGAATTATATTTTGAAGTTCTATATTCCTGCCCTTGTATCTTATTTTAGCTTCCATCTGTAAATTATACTCTGTAATTAAAACTTCTTTTCCAAATTTATTTAAGTAAAGTCCACCTTCAACTTCATCAAATTGCTCATCATTTATTTTCTTAGTGGAAAACAATTTAAAAACAATTTTATCTATATATCCCCTGTACATCTCAATCAAATCAAATACCAATGCAGTTCTATTGTAATTATCTGTATGCATTATTCCAATGTATGGATCTAAACCAGCTAATATGCAAGCTCTTTCCACGTTACCGTACATAATTCCATAACCATAATTAAGCATACAATTGAACTTATCCTTTGCTGGATTTTTGCTTCTTCCATTAAAAGCATACTTTGCTGGTAAAATATCCGATAACACTTTAAAATAAATTCTGCTAGCTGTTCCTTCATATCCTTGTATCGAATTTCTAATATCGCATATTTTATCATTTAGCTTTATAGCTTCAATGTTCCTTATTTGAATATTTATTTTTTGAACCGATTCTTTTATTAATTCTTTTCTTTCATCTCTACGATTCATTGATAACAAATTCAAATGTTCTACTTGATTTTTTATCTTTTGAATTAAAAATTCTTTTACTAATTCAGTTCCTAAAGGATTACTATCTAAATCTAACTGTTTTTTCCTAATTGTACTTATACTACCCATTTTTGAATGCCATACTCTTCCAAACGGTCTGCCATTTCTTTTTAAAAAGGTTATATCTATATTGTTTTCCACAGCCAGTTCAAGAGCATCTGTTGTTAGTGCTGTTGCTGTTGTAATAATGATTTGTTCAACTTTTTTTGCAGATATCTCTTGTTTTCCGCTATCATTTTTTATACAAAAGCATTCTCCTACCTTCGAAAGATATGCACCTTCTTTATTTATAATTAACTTCAATAATTCCTCCTCCTTTTAACTATAGAGTACTCTCGGAAACTCTAAAAAGCCCGAGTTTACTCATTTTTTATTATTAATAATCCTTGTTGTTCCCTCCAAAATTTATGCATATTTTTTAGTTTTTCTGCATAAACACTTGACAAATTAAT
>JAJXWJ010000112.1 GCA_021781655.1 Bacillota bacterium
TCCGTGCTCTGTAGTGTATTGCTATTCCATAAAAAAATATTATACCAAAGTGAGGATGGGTGCAACAATTTTTCATAACTTGTTTGTGCCTTGAGCGAAGCGAAAGGAATGGGGTAAATTATGAAAAAGAAAATATTAATTGAAGGTATGAGTTGTGGACATTGTGTTAAACATGTTGAGGAAGCTTTAAATGAAATTGGAGCTAAAGATGTTTCAGTAAGTTTAGAGGGTAAATCAGCTTCCTTAGATACTTCAGCTTCAGATGAAGAAATAAAAAATGCTGTAGAAGATGCAGGTTATGATGTTGTAACCATTGAGAATGTTTAATATGGATGATGCATAATAGAAAGAAGATGCGACGCACATTGTTAAGATATAAAAAGTTTAAAAGTGAATCGCAGGTAGTTTTAATTGACATTTGACAATGGACAATTGACAATGATGGTTGATTTTCCAACGCTAAGCTACGGAAAATCTGTAATTTATTTAAATTGGCTAAAGCCAATGGAAACCTAAAAATAATAATTTGTAGTTTTTCTGACTGAAAGGAAGAAAAACATCCTTCATTGTCAACTGTCAATTGTCCATTGTTAATTAAAACTCAATGCGTTGCACTTTCTTAGAATTTTTATAGAGGCAACTTGCGTCGCATCTATATTATTGTACTATTACTAAAACTTGTAAAGGAAGTGAATTAAAATGGAAAATCATAAAGAGCATCACCATCATCATCACGAACATGATGTTTCTTCAATGAATAAGAAATCATTATTTTTAGTTATATTATTTAATCTCATAATAACTATTGCAGAAATAATAGGTGGACTTATTTCTGGAAGTCTTTCTTTAGTTTCAGATGCCATACATAATTTAAGCGATACAGCATCGCTAATTTTAAGCTATGTTTCAATAAAAATTGCAGATAGACCTAAAAGTAAAACTAAAACTTATGGTTATAAAAGGGCAAATATATTAGCGGCTTTTACTAATTCTGCAGTTTTAATTGGTATAGCTGCATTTTTAATTGTTGAAGCAGCAGGAAGATTTTTTAATCCTCAGCATATTAACGGTAACACAGTTATTATTGTTGCTATAATTGGTCTTTTAGGAAATTTTTTAAGTGCATTTTTTTTAAAAAAAGGCTCGAAAGCTAGTATTAACATTAAATCATCTTATCTTCATATGATGAGTGATGCTTTTTCTTCATTAGCAGTATTAGCTTCAGGTATTTTAATAAAATATTTTCAAGTGTTTTGGCTAGACCCAATTTTAACTGTTTTTATTAATGCTATAATTATTAAGGCCAGTTACGAAATTTTAAAAGAAAGTATCGAAATATTAATGCAAGGTACAGAAATAAATATAGACGAAATGGAGAGTCAAATTATAAAAATTGCTGGCATAAAAGGTATACATCATATACATGTTTGGAGTTTGGATGAAAATAATATTATGTTAGAAGGTCATATTTTAGTTCAAGATATGCTTATAAGTGAAACTAAGGGTATAAGTGATAAAATCGAACATGTTCTTAAAGAGCATTATAATATAAATCACATTATAATTAAGTTTGAAAGTGTAGAATGTACTGATGATAATTGTTTGATATAAAATATAAGTTTATGTTATAATAAAGGGTAGGTTTTCGTTTTAGGGGGGACATAAGATGGAAAAGCCATTATTTGAAGCAAACAAGCTTATATATAAAAGTAATTTAAAGTACGATAATGTGATAGTAGAAAGAGGAAAGGTTAACTTTATTGTTGGAGAAAGTGGAAGTGGTAAAAGCACCTTCTTAAAGCTTTTAAATCAATCCATAAGCCCTATATCCGGAGAGATAAAATATAATGGGAAAGCAGTTGAAAATTATAATCCTATTTCTCTTAGACGTGATGTAAGTTTGGTTTCTCAGGAACCTTTTCTTTTTGATGAAAGTATACTAGAAAATTTCAAACAATTTTATCTTTTAAGAAATAAACAAATGCCAGATTTAGAATATATAAATTATATTACAAAGTTATGTTCCGTAAATGTACCATTAGAGCAAAATGCAGCTACATTGTCAGGAGGAGAACGACAAAGGGTATATATATCAATTTTTTTATCGCTATGCCCAAAGGTAATATTGCTAGATGAACCTACCTCTGCTTTGGATGAAAGCAACAGCTTTAAAATAATGAGAAATATAATAGATTTTTGTAAAGAAAAGAATATTGAATTAGTAGTAGTCAGTCATAATAACAAAATAATTGACGAATTTTCTGAAAATAAAATTTTTATTAAAAAGGAGGCGTAAAGGTGAAAGGAGCTGTAGAATTAAGCATTTTTCAATTTTCTTTAATATATTTACTTTTAATAGTAGTTTTATTTGTAATGAAAAAATCAAAAATTAATCAATCAAAGCTACTGTTAGTTGCAAGTATAAGAATGTCTGTTCAGCTTGTAATTGTAGGGTTTATCCTTCAATTTATAATAGGTAACCCAAATCCATTCTATACTATTATTTTTATTGCTTTCATGCTTACGTACTCTATACATACTATATTTAAAAATATAGGCAATCTTAGTTATAAATTTAAAGTTTCAATTGCTAGTGCACTATCTTTTGCCGGCCTTTTCGTTTTAATCTTTTTTGTTACTGTAATTGTTGGTAAATCATTTTTTAATCCTCAATATACTATACCATTAGCTGGAATGATAATAGGCAATGCTATGACCGGTATAAATATTGGTGTTAAAACCTTTATGGATTCAGTAAAAAAAGAAAAAGGTAAACTTAATACACTTTTAAATTTAGGAGTTGAACCAAAAGAGATTTTAAAGCCATATGTTAATAATTCATTAGAGACAGCTCTGATTCCAACTTTAAATTCCATGATAGGAATGGGGATAATATTTTTACCAGGAATGATGACAGGGCAGATTTTGTCAGGCACATTGCCTACTACAGCAATTATGTATCAAATAGCGATTATGATAGCAATTTGTACTTCTGTTTGCTTGTCGGTATTTTTATCTTTAAATTTAGGATATAAGTCTTTCTATAATGAAAAAAAGCAATTTGATTTTGAAATTAATTAAAATTTTATTGATAAAAGTACTAAAAGGTGGTAGTATTATATTATACAAGTGAGAATGAATATCAATTTCGAAGGAGAACGTAAATCATGCTTCAAACTAAAACAAGAAACGATAATGAATTTGGACAAAAAAATAATAAGGCTAAAAAACTTTTGTTGCTTTTAGGTGTAATAGGACCAGGTTTAACGGTTATGCTTGCCGATACAGACGCTGGCTCCATAATTACAGCAGCACAGTCTGGAGCTGAATGGGGCTATAAGCTTTTAGCTTTGCAACTAATACTTATTCCAATTTTGTATTTTGTACAGGAACTGACAACTAGAATAGGTATTACTACTGCAAAAGGTCATGGAGAGCTTATTCGTGAAACTTTTGGAAAGAAGTGGGCGTGGGTTTCCACCGGTACTCTTTTTATTGCAGCACTAGGAGCACTTGTTACAGAGTTCTCAGGTATAGTAGGGGTTGGAATGCTATATGGAATTTCTAAGTGGATTACTGTGCCTTTAGTTGCATTAATTTTGATATCAATATCACTAGCGGGAAAATATAAGCGTGTAGAGAAAATTGCTATCTTTGTAGGAATATTTGAAGTAGTGTTCATACCAGCCGCTATATATGCAAAACCTGATTATGGTTTAATGCTAAAAGAGCTTGTTGGTAGTCAGCCATTAAATAATAGTTCGTATTTGCTACTTGTAGCAGCAAACGTAGGTGCAGTAATAATGCCTTGGATGATATTTTATCAGCAGGGTGCTGTAATTGACAAAGGTTTAAGTAAGGATTCTATTAAGTTTAGTAGGATAGATACTTTTTTCGGCTCAATAGTAACCCAAATAGTTATGGGAGCTGTTTTAGTATTGACTGCAGCTACGTTGGGTAAAATGAATCATTATACTCCACTAGAAAATATTCAACAAATAGCCAATGCACTTACTCCTTTTCTTGGGAGCTTTGTTGGTAAGGTTCTTTTTGCAATAGGTCTTACAGGTTCGGCCTTGATTGCAGCTATTGTTGTTTCGTTAGCAACTTCTTGGGCCTTTAGTGAAGTACTAGATGTAAAGGGTAGTTTAAATAATAAATGGAGTGAGGCTCCTGTATTTTATGGCATTTATTGCGGAGGCATAATCGTAGCTGCAATATTGGTGCTTATAGGAATTCCTCTAGTTTCTTTAACAGTTGCGGTAGAAGTAATGAATTCGTTATTGTTACCTATTGTGCTCGGATTTTTACTTGCACTAGGATGGAAGGTTCTGCCAAAAGAATACAAATTAAAGAAATGGGAAAAAGCAATTTTGATTTTTATTTATGTCCTCGTTTGTTCTTTAGGCTTATTTACTATATTTCAGCTTTTTTAATAACACTATTTTCTTTTGAAAAACAAATAACAAAAGTGGTGCCAAAATTAAGTTTGCTATTAACTTTAATAGTACCTTTGTGTGCTTCTACAATTGTTTTTGCTATAGTTAGTCCTATACCGGCTCCGCCGGTATTCTTATCCCTTGAAATATCGCTTCTATAAAACCGTTCAAAAATATATGGCAAATCTTTTTCGCTAATGCCTATGCCGTTATCTTTAACTTCAACTAGTGTATTTCCTTTTTCAATTTTTAAAGATAATTTTGTAATTCCGCCTGCTTTAGAATATTTTAATGAGTTTGAAAGCAGGTTAAATACAACTTGTCTAATTTTATCTTTGTCCATAAATACTATTATATTTGGAGCTATTTCTGAGACTATGTCTAAGCTATTATTTTTATATAATGGCTTGAAAGATAAAACTATTTTTTCTAATTCATAAGATAAATCAAAGTTACATTTACTTAAGTTTAAATTAGTCTCCTCTAATCGTGCTAAGTTATTAAGCTGTTCTACCAATTTTATAAGTCTTTGAACTTCTTCATAAAAACTATTCATAATTTCTTCTGTTGGCTCCCAAACTTTATCTAGAATAGCTTCTATTTGAGATTTTAAATTTGTAAGTGGCGTTCTGAGTTCGTGAGACATGTCAGAAGTAAGCCGCTTTCTTAGATGTTCTTGTTTCTCTAGTGTTTCTCCTAAGTAGTTTATTGATTGTATCAAATCATCGATTTCTTTAGTTTTAGAGTATACCGTAGAGCGAGCATTTAAATCCCCATTTCTAATGCTATTTGCAGTAATAGTGATTTTTTTTAACGGTTTAGAAATTTGTTTTGATAAAAAAATACTTATAATAAGTCCTAATAAAAGGGCAATTAAAATAGAAAGAAGGAGTGATTTATTTAAAGTCATTTTAAAATTTAGAGCAGCATTGTTAAAGTAAGAAGAGTCATAATACCCAATTATAATCGTGCCTAATTTTTTGTTATTTTTTGTAAGATTATAGTTATCTTCTGAATATTGAGAAGGATTGATGGACGAAAAATTATTCATCATGGAATGCATATTTGAAGTCATCATATTTGAATCTGACTGTAAATTATTTACATTAAGTAATACGTTTCCATCTAAATCTTTAACTTCTATGAAAAGATTGAGCGAATCAGAGTATCTTTTAATTTCAGCTACAGAGTCCTTAGAAAAACCATTAGTTTCATCAAATAGATTAGAAATAGTATCAATAACCTTGTTTTCTTCAGCTTTATGCTGATCTATTAAGTACTTATCAAATTTTGAATATATCATATAGTTAGAAATTACACCTGCTATTACTATAGTCAAAAATGTAGTAAGTAAAAATGCAATTGCGAGCTTTAAAGTTAAAGAAATCTTCATAGGAAACCACCTTCGATTTTCAAATTATAAACTGTTGAATTTATATCCCATGCCATAAACAGAAATAATGTATTTAGGGCTTTTAGGATCATCTTCTATTTTATGTCTAATGTTTTTAATATGAGTATCAATAGTTCTGTCAAAGCCATCATAATCTATTCCAAAAGCTTTTATCACTAACTGCTCCCTAGATAAAATTTGACCTGGATTAGTTAATAAAGCTATTAATACTTTAAATTCATTTGTTGTAAATGAAATCAGATTTCCTTTCTTTTTGATTTCCTTCTTTTCAATGTCTATTTCTAAATCGCCATTATTTATAATTAAAATCTCAGCTAAAGGTGAATTATCTCTGTAAGTTCTTCTAAGAAGTGCTTTTACTCTCATTACCAATTCTCTGTTGCTAAAAGGTTTTATTATATAGTCGTCTGCACCTATAGAAAGTCCTTCTATTTTATTATCTTCATTGATTTTTGCAGTAAGCATTATGATAGGAACAGAAGATTTTGCTCTTATAGTGCTGCACACTTTTTCACCAGAAATTTTTGGAAGCATCAAATCTAAAATGATGAGATGAATTTGATTATTATTAAAGAGTGATAAAGCCTCTTCTCCATCTTTTGCTGTTATTACTTCATAGCCTTCTTTAATTAAATATGCGGAAACTACATCTGAAATTTTTTTTTCATCATCTACAACTAAAATTTTAAATTTGTTATCCAAATTTATCTCACATCCTTTACTATAGTTTATATCATTTTAATAATAAAAACTAGGGAAGTACCCTAGTTTTTATTATTAAGAATTGATTTCATCTTTGTATACTCTTCTTCACTTATTTCGCCCTTTGCAAATCTCTCATTTAAAATATTTAAAGCTGAACTATTATTTTGAGTAAAAGGTGTATTGTGAGCTGCGGCAAAATGGTTAAAGGAATTTCCTTTTATTGCTTTAAATATAAAGTAAATTATAACTATAAATATAATTAAGCTTAAACCCATCATAAAAAACATTCCTCCTCCGAAATATCCATGAAAATTTGAACCAGCACCGTTTCCTAAAAATCCTCTACATGGCATATTAAAAACCTCCTTTTGATTACCTTTATTATGACTTTATTATATAAATAGATTGTGAAGGAAAAATGAAGAATATATAATTTTATAAAGTTGTATTGATTTATTTATATAAATTAAATATATTTAAATATAGATATAGAAAAATTTTCATGAAAGGTGTTTTAAATGTTAAGCATTATTGCGGCAATTAATGATAATTACGTTATTGGTAAAGAAAATAAAATGTTATGGAATATTCAAAGCGATTTAAAGCGATTTAAAAATCTTACCACAGGTAAAACTATTGTGATGGGAAGAAAAACTTTTGAATCATTACCAGGAATTTTACCAAATAGGAAGCACATAGTTATTACAAAAAATAAGGATTATTCAATTGAAAGTAAGGATGTAATTATAATCAAAGACATAAGTGAGATTATTAAACTTAAAAATTTATCGGAAGAAATTTTTATAATCGGTGGCGGTGAAATATATTTACAGTTTTTACCCTTTTGTAGACGATTATATATAACAAAAGTAAGGGATAGGCAAAAAGGTGATGCTTACTTTCCAAAATTTGATATGAATGAGTACAAAGTAATAGAAAAACAAACTGTAAATGAGAAATCAGTACAATACAGCTTTTTTGTGTTAGAGAAGAAAATAGTGATTTTATCCGATGACTACCATCCGTAACACTCCCATCTTCTTCAAAGTGGGAGATGACGGCTGCTACGTCCCTGGATAACGATTTCTAAGTTTCAGATGGAGTAAAAAAACTCCACCTGAAACCAAGAACTCTGTTTATAATTGTATTTAACCATTTTTTTATTTTTTACAATAAATTTAAAAAAAATAGTTACAATATTATGTAGTTATGAGTTATAATAGAATGTAAAGTTTAAATTAAATTTCCATTTTTAAATTTCCTTACTAAAAGTTAATAAAAAACATCGAGGTGAGTGCATATTGTCATATATATTACAGATATTAGTAAGAGCCATGGTTGAAACTGTATATTTAGTTGGAATAATAATTTTAATAGGATTAATATTTGGAATATTAAGAGATAATTCAATTAAAAATTTTCAAAGGAGTTTTGGATTTAAAGCTATTATGCTTACAGGAATCATAGGGGTTCCGATTCATGAATTAAGTCATGGGATTTTAGCAGTCATATTTGGACATAAAATTACAAAAGTTAAATTATTTCAAAAGCCTGATTCAACTGGAACTATGGGTTATGTAAGGCATTCTTATAATCCAACTAACTTGTATCAGCAAGTGGGGAATTTTTTTATAGGTGTTGCACCTATTTTTGGAGGCGGAATTTCAATTATTGTGTTAATGTACTTTATGCTTCCAAATGCTTTTAAAGAGTATATAATTATTTTAAAAAATAGCTTTAATATCGCTACAATAAATAGCAATATATTAAAAGAAATAATATACTCTTATTTTCAACTGTTTACAAAAATATTTTCATTTTCAAGTTTTAAAGAACCTTTATTTTATGTGTTTATTATTTTTGCAATATGTATAGCTTCTCATATATCCTTAAGCATGGCGGATATTAAAGGAGCAGCCAGAGGATTAATAGTTATATACTTTATATTACTTTTCATTAATGTTTTAGGATTAAGGGTAAATGTAGTGGCTAATTATATAATAACATATAATATTCTAATTACAGGTATCTTAATCGTAGCATTATTTTTGTCGTTTTTTACATTTTTAATAAGTGTAATTTCGCTGGTAATAACAAATAAATGAAAATAAAGTTTACTATTTTAACAGGTGGTGTAATTAATGCTTGAAGAAATAATAATTAATAAAATGGTCAATTTGGATAATAGAAATTATTTTATATTGAGAATTTATATAATTAAAGAAAGAATCATATTAGACATGCTGTCTGAAAAAATGACAGTATA
>JAJXWJ010000027.1 GCA_021781655.1 Bacillota bacterium
ATTATATTTATGTCAAGTGATTGTTTTAAAAAATGACGAAAATAATAAAAATGTGACGAAACTCATTGAATATCGTCACATTTTCAATATTTTGAATCACATGGGCACGCCCAAACCCCTATTGTTTGTAATAGTTGATTAGGTTTCCTTTAAGGATTATATCTCTTTCATCCTTTGTAAGGTTTGTTATTTTTAAGTTTATTTCTGTTATCCCAGCATCATTTATTACTTTGGCCTTTATATCTTCTTTACCATTTATAATAGCTTCTCTTATTCCTTCTACAAATATATAATCATTAATCTTAAAGTCATAGTTTTCACCCTCAGCAGTTGTAAACGGTAAAATGCCCCAGTTAATCAAGTTGCTTCTATATCTCTTTGTAGCATATTCCTTGCAAATATTAGCAAGTCCTCCTAAAACCTTTTGACAAGAAGCAGCTTGTTCTCTAGCGGAACCATCACCTGGTTTTATGGCGTAAATTGCACTACCTACAATTGTGTTAACTTCATTTGCATCTTGACTTACTTTTGCAAGTACAGCTTTAAATTCGCTTAAATCTGCAGCTTTGTTTCCTTCATTAAAAGCTTCTCGAGTCTTTTCTATCGCCTGAACAGCTTTTGCTTTTTCAACATATTCTGGATCTTTTCTTGAAAGAGTAAACTCCGCAAGCTTTAATGGGTTTGATCTATAAGATGAAGTTTCTCCTGATGGAATAAGTTCATCTGTAGTTGTAACTGGATCATGAATTACTGTTACCATTTTCAATAATACATTATCTAGTAATTGAGACATCTTTGGCCAATCAGCTATGTTTGGTCCATATTTTAATTCTACATCTGTTTGTGCTGCTTTATATCCATTATAAACTCTCTTCTCATATATTGACTTATCGAAGTTATATTCTAAATTTACATTTGGATTTATTTCAATTTCTGTTGCAGGTGTTAAAACCCCTCCATTTATTGAAGTTGCAGCAATAGACATTGCATCCATTAATGCTACAGATGCAATTTGCCCTGTGCTTGGTTTTGAACCTTCTCTATTAGGGAAATTTCTTGTAGTATGTCTTATACTTAATCCATTGTTAGTTGGTACATCTCCAGCTCCAAAGCATGGTCCGCAAAAAGCAGTTTTAACAATTGCTCCACAGCCCATAAGCTTAGACATTGCACCATTTTTAACAAGTTCCATATATACAGGCTGACTAGCTGGGTATACACTTAAATTAAAATAGTCATTTCCTACTGATTTTCCATCTAAAATATCGGCAGCTCTCACTATATTTTCAAAAGTACCACCAGAACAGCCTGCAATTATTCCTTGGTCAACCATTATTTTTCCATCTACGATTTTATCAACTAAGTTAAATTTTATATTTGGATTATCAATTTGCTTTTTAACATCATCTTCAACCTTTTTTAAAATATCATAAGGATTTTTATTTAACTCCTCTATACTAAATACGTTGCTTGGGTGGAATGGAAGAGCTATCATTGGTACAACCTTATCTAAATCCACCATTATTATTCCATCATAGTATGCAACAGTCCCAGGGTCAAGCTTTGTGTATGCATCTGAACGTCCATGAATATTAAAATATTCCTTAACCTTTTCGTCTGTTTTCCAAACTGAGCTTAAACAGCTTGTTTCTGTAGTCATAACATCGATACCTATTCTATAGTCAACAGAAAGGTTATCTACTCCAGGTCCAACAAATTCCATAACCTTATTTTTAACGAAACCATTGTTAAATACTTCTCCTATTATAGCAAGTGCAACGTCCTGTGGTCCTACTCCTGGTCTTGGTGTTCCTTCTAAGTATACTGCTATAACATCTGGATAATCTACATCGTAGGTTTTATTTAAAAGTTGTTTTACAAGTTCTGGACCGCCTTCACCTATAGCCATAGTTCCAAGTGCTCCATAACGAGTATGGCTATCTGAGCCAAGTATCATCTTTCCACAGCCAGCCATCATTTCTCTCATATATTGATGTATAACAGCTAAATGTGCTGGAACGTAAATTCCACCATATTTTTTTACTGCTGAAAGACCAAATACATGGTCATCTTCATTAATTGTTCCACCAACAGCACATAATGAATTGTGACAGTTTGTCAAAACATACGGCAATGGAAATTCTTTTAGCCCACTAGCCTTTGCAGTTTGAATTATTCCTACATATGTTATATCGTGAGATGCTAATGCATCAAATTTAATCTTCAATTTTTTTATGTCTTCTGAGGTATTGTGTTTCTCTATAATATCATAGGAAATAGTATTTTTCTTTGCTTCTTCCTTAGCTACATATTTCTTACCATCTTCAACTGCTATTCCTTCAGCTTTTAACTGCGCGACAATGGCTTCTTCAGTAAGACTTCCATCATATCCTAAAACTTTTTGTCCTTTATAAAGGTATACCCCTCTATTTTCAAGCTTTATCACAACAAATCACTCCTCTTTTTATTTTCTATTGCAAAAATCGACTCTTATGTGTACTATTATATCAAATAGACAATTATATTGAAAATATTATTTATGTATTAAACTTATACTTTATTTATATAAATAGCTTTTTTACATCACTTTCCGGAGGTTATTCATTTGGATATAAAACAGCTTTACTATTTCCTTACCATTGTTGAAGAAGGCAGTATATCAAAAGCTGCTAAAAAGCTTCATATGGCTCAGCCACCTCTTAGTCAGCAACTAAAGCTTTTAGAAGAGGAATTAAATGTAAAACTTATTGAAAGAAGCACAAGAAAACTTAAAGTAACCGATGTTGGTATTATTTTAAGCAAAAGGGCCAAGCAAATTGTAAATTTAATGGGCAATACAGAAAAAGAAGTTAAAGATATAAGTGAAGGACTGGCAGGAACTTTAACTATTGGTACTGTATCCTCTGCAGGAGCTTCTATATTGCCTATCCATATTAAGCGTTTTTTAAACAAATATCCAAACATTCATTTTGAAATTTTAGATGAAGATAGCAACCGCATAATTGAACTTTTGCATAATAGCATCATTGATATAGGAATAATTTGTACACCTTTTAACAATGATGAGCTTGAATCTATTATTATGCCCGATGAACCAATGATAGTTGTTGGCACAAATCTACCTTGGAATAATAATAAAAAATATATAACTTTTTCTGATTTATGTAAAGTTAATCTTATGGTTCAGCAACGATTTGAAAAAAAAATTATAGAGCTTAGTCAAAAATCAGGCTTTAATGCAAATATTTTTTGCAAAAGCAACGATGTGAGAACTCTTCTATTATGGGCAAGCAATGGAATAGGACTCGCTATTGTTCCCAAAAACTGTATAAATTTAGTTCAAAGTGAAAAGCTTAAATTTATAGAAGTAAAAGAACCTGCCTTAACGGTTGGAACAGCAATAATTTGGCGAAAAAATCAATATTTATCTAGTATTGCAAAGCATTTTTTAGAAACCTTCATTACAAATTGATTTCATTAGCTATTGTAATATATAAACTATTGTAATATAATTAATAAAAAGCTAGGGGTGCCTTTGGCTGAGAAATGATTTTTTCATTAACCCTTCGGAATTTTTAAATAAATTTCGATAACCTGATCTGGATAATACCAGCGTAGGGAAGCAGATTTAATTAACTTTTTTATGTTAAAGTAAACCTCCTAGCTAATATTTTTAGGAGGTTTTTTATAATGAACGCAATTATTCATAACTTTATTACTGGCTTTAGAACTGTCAATTTTAACGATGTTAAAGGTCAATTATTAGCTAATCCATCTACTTTTTTAGCAATCTTTGGTGTTTTAATTTTAGTTTTTGGTTTTATTAAAATCAGAAAAGTTAAACTTTCAACTAAAATGATAGCACAAATCGGCATTGCACTTGCATTGTCTTCAGTACTACAAATATTTAGATTATATCATTTCCCTGAAGGTGGTAGTGTAACCTTAGGAAGTCTTGTCCCAATAATTATTATAGCTATTGTATATGGACCAGAAGTTGGATTTTTAGCAGGCTTTTTGCATGGCATGATAACTTTAATACTTGATCCGTATATTTTACAACCAGTACAATTTCTATTTGATTATCCACTTCCATCTATGGCATTAGGACTTGCTGGTTACTTTGGTAATAAAAAAGTATTGGGTGCAGTAGTCGCTATTTTCGTAAAATATATTTTTCACTTTTTATCTGGTGTTATTTTCTTTGGAAGTTATGCCCCTAAAGGTATGTCTCCTATAATTTATTCTTTAACCGTAAATGGAAGCATGATGCTTATCGAAGGTGGAATTGCTGTTGTAATTATTGCACTGTTACCGATGGATTTAATTATTAAACATATAAAGCAACCTATAAAAAGTGAGATATTGCAATGATTATAGATAAGAGGAATAGAAAACTATTCCTCTTATCTTATTCCAATAATATCTTTTATTACTTCCCCACCTATTATCATTCCGGCAACTGGTGGTACAAAAGATATACTTCCAGGTATTTGCCTCTTTGCAGCACATTTTTTTGTTCCTCCAGTACAAACACATCCTTCTTTGCATGTTATAACTTCTTCGCTTCTTGGCTTTAATGGCATCTCTTCTGAATATAGGACCTTTAATTTTTCCACATTTCTTTTTCTAAGCTCATATCTCATTACTTTGGCTAAAGGACAAATTCTTGTATCATATATATCAGCAATTTTAAATTTTGTTGGATCAAGCTTATTTCCTGTACCAAGGCAGCATATGATTTTAATATTTTTACTTTGACAATATAAAACTAATGAAATTTTAGAAGAAACCGTATCGATTGCATCTACCACATAATCTGTATCTTCTGTAATTATTTCCTCTATATTATCTTCTTTCACAAAGGTTTGGTGAATTATAACCTCACACTTAGGGTTAATGCTAAGTATTCTTTCCTTCATAACTTCAACCTTTGGCTTACTTATTGTATTAAAGGTTGCATGAACTTGCCTATTTAAATTTGTTAAACAAACAGTGTCATCATCAATAAGTACAAGTTTCCCTACTCCTCCTCTTACTAATGCCTCCACTACAAAGCTTCCTACTCCTCCTATTCCAAATACAACCACCTTACTATTTTTTAATTTTTCTAAAGCATCACTTCCAATTAAAAGTTCTGTTCTTGATAATGAGTGTTGCGGCATTTACTTCTCTCCTTTTTTAATATACTAATAATTTGTACTAATCTTACATTTACTTTCATATTAATATTTAGATTAATTTGTTCCGAGGTTTATATGTATAACAAAAAACCTATTTATATTATTTCTATTTTTATTATTGCAATTATATTAGCAGGCTGTAATAATTATATCCAGTTCAAAAAGCCTAATAATTTTTATTATTCTAATGAGTTAATTAGAAATATAGAAAACTCAAAATCATATAGATGTACTATATTAGACACAAATCTTTATAAAGAATACACCGTGACAAAAGATGATAAGACTATAATCCTAAATTTTTTCAAATGCTTACATAAAGAAAATTTTACTTTAAAGCCTAAAGTGCTTCCTAAAAAACCATTATATAAAATTTTCTTTACCTTCCAAAAAGAAAAATATGTTTTAAATGTATTCTCTCAGGATTACATAAGCGTTTATCCATGGGACGGAAGCTACTGTGAGGATTATATTATAGCTAAGGACATCCCAATAAAATACAGTGTTTATTCTTTATGTACCTATATTTTTACAAGGCAATAATTATTAAAAATCTTTATTGCTTTTCGTTACCTCTTCCCACAATTGTATTATTGTTTTATTTAACAATGGATGGATATAATATGGTGCTATATCGCTGAGAGGTTTTAGTACAAATAGTCTCTCATGCATTCTCGGATGGGGAACTACTATATTTTCATCGGTTGATACAATATCGTCATAAAGTAAAATATCCAAATCAATAGTTCTTGGTCCCCATCTAATTATTCTTTCACGTTTTAGTGCTTCTTCTATTTTTAGCATAGTTTCTAAAAGTTCTTTTGGCTTTTTTAATGTTTTTAACTGAATTACGCTGTTGGCGAAATTATCCTGATCCGTGTAACCAACAGGTTTAGTTATATACACTTGCGACTGTTTAGTTACTTTTATGCCTTCAGTTTCCTTAATCATATCAATGGCCAGCTTTAAATTGCCTTCTTTATCTCCTAAATTTGAACCAAGCCCAATAAAAGCAGTGTGCCAGCCTCTTTCAATTTCAACACCTACATATTTTAATGGCTTACCAATAGGTGCTGATGGTTTTTTTATGTTTATTTTCACTTTATCAATTAAAGTATATTCATTTAAAATAATATTTGCCAAATATTCAGCACAGCTTTCTATAAGATCAAATTTTTTTTCTATAAACCTTTGTTCAATTTTATGACAAAGTTCAGCATAGTTTACTGTTTTATTTAAATCATCAGTCATTCCAGGGGGGTTTAGATCAAGATAAAGTTCAGCTGATATAAAAAACCGCTGCCCCATATTTTTTTCTTCAATATATACGCCATGATATCCATAAACTTCTAAATCTTTTATAAAGATTTTATCCAATTTTGCCACCTCTTATTATAGCGTCAGTCATTACTGCAGCTCTTTTATTTTCTTTTATGTCATGAACCCTTACGAAATCACAGCCTTTCATTATTCCTATTACAGTTGTTGCTACTGTTCCTTCTACTCTTTCACTACTTGGAAGATTTAGTGCATTTCCAATCATAGATTTTCTTGATGTACCAAGTAATACTGGATACCCTAAGCTTTTAATTGACTCTAGTTTATTCATTGTTTCAAGATTTTCCTCATAGCTTTTTGCAAAACCAATACCTGGGTCTAAAATAACATTTTCTTTACTAACTCCTGCACTTAAAGCTATGCTTATGCTTTCTTGTAAATCTTTTAATATGTCCTCTATAAGACTAGCATAGTTAGCTTCCTGTCTATTATGCATAAGACAGCAGGCTACATTATACTTAGCAGCTACTTTTGCCATATCCGCATCTTTTTTAAAACCCCATACATCATTAATTAACGCTGCACCTTTTTTTATAGCTTCCTCTGCAACTTTTGCTTTGTAAGTATCTACAGATATTGGTACTTCTATTTCGCTTTTTAGCGCTTCTATTACTGGAATAACTCTTCTTATTTCTTCTTCTGCTTCTACTGCAGTGTGATTTGGCCTAGTTGATTCTCCTCCAATATCTATAATATCTGCCCCCATAGAAATCATTTCCTTAGCATGCTCAATTGCTTTATCTATATTATTAAACTTGCCTCCATCTGAAAAAGAATCTGGAGTTACATTTAAGATTCCCATAATATAAGTTCTTTTACCTAATTCAAAATCACTATTTCCTATTTTCATTTTCCACCTCATACTAATATTTAACTGTACTATTTTTTTTATCATAAGACCAATTGCACTTTTCACTCATTTTACACGAAAAACAATTTCTAGACAATTTATCTGCACGATATAATATACCATTTAAATCGTTTATTGAATTATTTTTATCCCTATGTTTAGAAATTGCCTCTACAATAATTTCAATTTCTTCAAATTCAAAACCACAATCTATAAGTATTTTCCTTGCTATTTGGCTGCTTGCTATTTCATGAGGAATTTTGTCTTCATACTGTTTATGCCTTCCAATATCATGTAAAAGCGAAGCTACATAAATTATTTCCTTTGAAATGCCTAGTCCCATTTCTAAATTTAAAACATAGCATATTCTTGCCACCGACAAAAAATGCTCCATATCATGCCTGCAATACTTTCGATTTTTTTCACACTTTTTTATTTTATCTAAAGATTTTTGATATTTTTTATTATTTAAAATTTTATCTACTTTTTTCATTCCATCCAAATTCAAGTTGTAAACCTCCGCGTTAAAACTTTTTTTTATATTTATGTGTCTTATTTAGATTTTTATTATATAATAAATATACTATATTGTGAAAGAGGTTATATGATGTATTTTAAAGGAGATTTTCATAATCATTCAATAGAATCTGATGGTAATTTATCGCCTATTGATGTGGTTAAACGAGCTAAAAGCAAACACATCGATATTATGTCCCTTACTGACCATGATACTACAGATGGGGTATTAGATGCAATAAAGGAAGGCATATCTTTAAATGTGAAAGTTATTCCTGGCATGGAATTATCCACTTCCTTTAATAACGAAAGCATCCACATATTAGCATATTTCAAGGATGATTGTTACTTAAAAGAAGAATTTCAAACTTATCTTAAAAACTTAACAAATTATCGTGTTGAAAGAGCAAAAAAAATCGTAGACTTATTAAAAATTCATTTTAATATAGTACTTGATTATAAAAATGTATTAAAAATAGCTGAAGGAGTAGTGGCTCGGCCTCACATTGCAAAAGCTATTATGGATGCTGGTTATCCTTATTCTATAGACTACATATTTCAAAATATTATAAACGAAGATAGCCCTGCATACATTCCAAACAAAAAACTTACTACAAAAGATGGAATAAGTCTATTAAAAGAATTTAATGCTGTTGTCGTTCTAGCTCACCCTGTTTTAATAAAAAAGTCACCAGTGGAGGAACTATTAAAGCTTGATTTTGATGGAATTGAAGCAATATATCCATTAAATACAAAAGAAAAAACTAATGAATATTTAAAGCTTGCTAAAAAATATAATAAAATAATAACAGCAGGTTCCGATTTTCATAACTTAAATATAGGAGACAATAAACATTCTGATATTGGCACTTCAACCTTGGACTCAAAAAATATTGAAATTTTTTTAAATAAACTTTTATAAAATAAAATGTCAGGTAATTTGAAGCCCTTTTGCCTTCAAATTACCTGACATTATTTTATTACGCTTCTTTCAAAAAGGCAACGTAGGCATTTTTAGTCTCATATATGTCTGCTTTACTTGCTATTTCAAAAGGAGAATGCATACTTAAAATTGCCACTCCGCAATCTATTACTTCCATTCCATACTGTGCTAAAATATATGCTATTGTTCCGCCGCCGCCTTGATCAATTTTGCCAAGTTCAGAAGTTTGCCAAGATACTTTATGTTTATCCATAATAGCTCTAACCTCTGCTACAAATTCAGCATCTGCATCGCTAGAACCAGACTTTCCTCTAGAACCAGTATATTTATTAAATACTACACCTTTTCCAAAATAACATTGATTTCTCTTTTCATTAACTGAAGGATAATTAGGATCGTAAGCTGCACTTACATCAGATGAAAGCATCTTTGAGTTTGCAAAGGCTCTTCTTAGCTTTAATTCACTATACTGACCTGCTGCTTCCATTACTTCAGCTGTAGCATTTTCAAAAAATCTAGAATGCATTCCTGTTGCACCTACGCTACCTATTTCTTCTTTATCAACTAAAACGGTTATAAGTGTTTTCTTTGATTTTGTAATTTCCATCATTGCTTCAAAAGAAGTGTAAGCACAAACTCTATCATCTTGACCATAACCAATTACCATACTTCTATCTAAGCCGTATTCTCTAGCTTTTCCTGCAGGTACTACTTCAAGCTCTGCTGAAACAAAGTCTTCTTCTGTAATATCATATTTTTCATTGATAAGCTTTAAAATATTTGCTTTCACTCTTTCTTTTTCTTTTTTATCCTTAACAGGAATGCTTCCAACTAAAACATTTAGGGCTTCCCCTTCAATGCCTTTAGCCATAGTTTTTTGCATTTGATCTTGTGATAAATGGACTAAAAGGTCTGTTACACAAAAAACAGGATCGGTTTCATCTTCACCTATATTAATATTTACTACTTCTCCTGTCTTTTTGACTACAACACCAATGATTGAAAGAGGTACTGTTACCCATTGATATTTCTTTATTCCTCCATAATAATGAGTTTTAAATAGTGCTAAATCAGTATCTTCATAAAGAGGATTTTGTTTTAAATCTAATCTTGGTGAATCTATATGTGCACCAAGGATAGAAAAGCCCTTTTCCATAGGATCTTCTCCTATTAAGTAAAGCACTAAATTTTTGTCTCTATTAACAGCATAAACTTTATCTCCTGCTTTTAAAGTTTTTCCATCTTTAATAATAGAATTCAAATCAACATATCCTTTTTTTTCTGCCTCTTTTACTAATTCATTTACACATTGTCTTTCAGTTTTGCACTGTGAAATAAATTTTATGTATCTGCTAGATAAGCTAAAAACTTTTTTAAATTCCGTTTCACTGTACTTTTCCCATGCACTTTCATACTTTTTCTCTAAGCTATTCTTTTTCTCCAATTTTATTCCTCCTATTTTTTGCATTAATATAATACAATTCAGTAATTATTATATCCATAAAAATATCATCTTCATTTGTAGGAACTTTATCAACAATTTGAGTACTGTAACAAATACCAATTTTTATTCCCTTAAAATATGGATTTCTTAAAAATCTATCATAATATCCAGCACCATAACCTAATCTTCCTCCGTTTAAATCAAAAGCCAAGCCAGGAGTTAAAACTAAATCTATATTTTGAGGCATTATTTCTTTTGCACCTTCAGTTGGTTCTAAAATACCGTAATTACTAGTAATCAAATTTTGTAAGCTTTCTATTTTATAAACTTTAAGACCTTCCTCTTTACTAATAACTTTAGGTACACATACCGTTTTACCTAAAGTTAATGCGTGATTGATTATATTAAAAGTGTCTACTTCACTTTTAAAGCTAACGAAAGCAAATATAACCTGTGCATTTTTAAACAAATCACTTTCAGTAACTAACTTAAATATGCCTTTATCAAACTGCTTTTTCTCATCTGTATTAAGGTTATCTCGTTTTTCTAAACTTATTTTTCTAAGTTTATCTTTCACTTTTTTCGTTTTTAAACACTTCCATTCTTCTTTCTATTGTTTCTACAGGTGTAACACCGGCAGTTAAACTATATCTGTAGTTAGCTGCTGCAGCTTCAATTATAACTGCAAGGTTTCTTCCTGGTCTTATTGGAAGGATCATTTTTCTAACAGGAACGTTTAAAATATCTATATATTCATGGTCAATACCTAATCTGTCATAATCTTTCCCTTCTCTCCACTGCTCTAGATATATAACTAAATCAATCCTCTTTGTGCTAAGCACAGAGCTAAGACCGTAAAGTGCTGGTACATCTATTATTCCCATACCTCTAACTTCTAGCATACCATTTGTTATAAATGGTGACTTTCCATATAATACGTCTTCAATTGACTTAATTTCTACTGCATCATCTGTTACCATTCTGTGACCTCTTTTTATAAGTTCAAGAGCTGTTTCACTTTTCCCGATGCCACTTTCTCCAGTTATAAGAATGCCATATCCATATACATCCATAAGAACTCCATGCATTCTAGTTTCTGGTGCTAAGTTTGAGTCTAAATATGTCATAAGTTTATTAATAAACCTTGTAGTTATTATATCCGTTCTTAAAAGCCATCTATTATATATTTCACAACCTTCAAGGAAAATATCATGTGGTTCTAATCCTCTTGCTAAAACTATGCAAGGTGTTTCGAATTCAAAAAATTTTTTTAATCTTTTTTTCATAATTTCCGGTCTCATTGCATCTAAAAAACTCCACTCTGCATTTCCAACAACCTGTACCCTGTCATTTGCAAAATAATTGTAAAATCCAGAAAATTGAAGCCCCGGTCTATTTATATCACTCAAATTAATTTCTACATCTTTTTTACCTTCATTTATCACTTCCAAAGATAAATCCTTAACTAGTTTCTGTACAGATACAGACATTTAACTCACCACACCTTTTTAACTATTTTTTTTCAATAGGACTAACTACCAGATTACTTTCTTTTAAATTGTGTCTAGTTTCAATAAATCTAATAGTACTAGTTTTAGATTCCATAAAAATCGAGTGTGTAATGGCAATATGATTTTTAGCATATACAATACCCTTTAACAAATCACATTCTGAAATAGCAGTAGCTGAAAAGAAAACTTCGTCTGATTTAACGAGGTCATCTATATATAAAATTTTATCAATATCATTTATTCCCATAAGCTTACATCTTTCGATTTCAGCATCATTTTGTGGCATAAGCTTAGCTTGCATTTCTCCGCCCATACATTTAATTGCTGTAGCTGCAATTACACCTTCTGGTGCTCCACCTATTCCCATAAAAAGATCCACACCAGTTTCCTCGAAACCACATTCTAGAACAGCAGCAACATCACCTTCTCCAAAAAGCTTTACCCTTGCTCCAATTTTTCTAGCTGCATCGACAATATAGTTATGTCTCTCTCTCTCCTGAACTACAACAGTAAGCTCAGAAATATCTTTTCCAAGTGCCTTAGCTACATCAATTATATTGTCTTCAGTAGACTTATTTATATCAATTGCACCCTTTGCTGCCTTACCAACTGCAATTTTTTTCATGTACATATCTGGTGCATGTAATAAGCTTCCTTTTGGGCCCATAGCTACTACTGCAATAGCATTAGGAAGTCCCTTTGAAATTAATACGGTACCATCTAATGGATCTACTGCTACGTCCATCTCGGTCATATTTTTATCCCATATTCCAACTTTTTGACCTATGTATAACATTGGAGCTTGATCTAACTCTCCCTCTCCAATAACTACTGTACCTTTAACAGGCATTAAACTAAATGCTCTTTCCATACCATCAACTGCTGCTTGATCTGCTGCAATTTTATCTCCTCTACCCATATACTTCCCAGACTGAATAGCTGCAGCTTCTGTAACCATCACAATTCCCATTGCAACATCAATTTTAATCATCTTTTTCCTCCTAAAATCTGTAAATAATCCTTCATGTATATATTAATTATAGCACAGTTGATGCTCGAAATAAATTTTCATTTAAAATTTCTATTTACAAATGAAAAATCAATAATTAGTTATGGATAAAATATGACAAAATACCTCACTGGGATATTATACCAACTAGCTTTTTTCAACAGTTTTTTCTATATGTAAATTTATGGAATTTGTCGGATAAAGTACTTTTCTTTATATTTCTTGACACATATTGTAATTTGCTAATGTTTCGTGACTTGTAAAACAATTTTACAATTAGCCTAAATAATGGTAGAATAAAAATGCAATCAAAAATAAGGGGTATTTGAAATAAGGAGGGAATTACATGAATTTAAAATTAATCATATTAAATTATCAAATCGAGTTGCATAGATTAAGGCTAAATGAACTAGTTAATACAAGAGAATTAACTGATAAAAAGGTTATTGCGTATAGTTCTAAGTTAGATGAACTTATAAATGAGTACTTTAACGCTAGCTTAGGAATAAAGAAAGCCGCTTAGGCATAACATAAATCAATTTATTATATTTTTGATTGCTACTGCTTTATATTTTATTTAAGGGATGTAACGAAATATAAAATTTCTGTCACATCCCTTTTTTTTTACAACATATCTAGTTAAATTTATATTTTTTACTAGTGTAACGATAAACACCTTTAGTAATCTTTCTACCAAAATGGCCTGGAAGGTTTGAAAATGTGCCTAGCAATCTGTATCTTAATCTAAAATATAGATTCTCATTTGCACTTTTAAGATATGACCACAGCTCATCCTTCTTCAATAAATTCTCTTCTGATTCCGAAACCAATAAAAGTACAGAAGAAATGGTCATCATCATTGAAAGATAATTTTTCATATAAACATCCAATTGTTTAAACTCAATATTTTCAAGTCCACAATAAAAATCAATCATTATTTTAGTCACAAGCAGCTGTTGGTCTATACGCTTTATCATTATTTTCTCATTTACCGATTGATCTTCTCGTCCAATATAATATCTGTATAAATCTATATCCATGTAATATATTTTTTCTACAAAAGGAAGTGGTTTGTACACAAATATGTTATCAACGTAAAAGGTATGCTTTGGAAGACTTATTTTACAGTTATGCAATAGGCTAGTGTTATAAATTACCGAATGCATCAAAATATACTGAGATTTTTTAAACCGACCAACCTTATCCCAACCAAATACACAATTTTCAGGGAATACATTTTTATAGTTTACAACAACACTAGTATTATCTTTGGAGTGTTCATAAACATAATTGCATATCATCATGTCTAATTCATCTCCAGTATTGTTATATTTTTTTAATACATCTATTACTTTCAACATTCCTTCAGAATCTAACCAATCATCTGAATCTACAACCTTAAAGTATAGTCCCAATGCATTTTTAATTCCAGTGTTTACCGCTTCTCCGTGGCCACCATTTTCCTGATGAATTGCTTTAACAATAGTTGGATACTTCAAAGCATATTCATCGGCAATTTTAGCAGTATCATCTGATGAGCCATCATTAACAATTATAATCTCAATATCTTCTCCACCAGGCAAAAGACTTTTTAAGCAATTTTCCATGTAAGCTGCAGAATTATAGCACGGAACAGTAAATGTTATTATCTTCATCTCTAGTTTCCTTTCTTTACTAAATAATATTATCCGCTAAAATAAGGGCTTTTAGAACTATGGCATCCATATTGTAATATTTATATTCTGCCAATCGTCCCAGCAAGTAAAAGTTATTTAGTCCTTCTGTTAATTTTTTATATTTATCATATAATAAATAATTTTCATCATTCAATATTGCATAATATGGTGTTTCACCATCAGCACCAGTATAAGCCTTTGGGAATTCTTTTACAGTGGTTGTTTTCATCTTGTTCTTTTGACCTGTTAAGTGTTTAAATTCAGTAATTCTTGTATATTTTTCACTTACAGTGTAGTTAACAGTTCCTTTTGTCTGAAACCATTCTAAATCATGAGTCTCAAATAAAAAATCTAAGGTTCTATATGGCAGTCTACCAAACTTACATGAAAAAAACTCATCTATAGCACCAGTAAATATAACTTTCCCATTGAAGTCGTTGTCCTTAAACATTATTTTATTTTCACGTATATTAAAAAGCTTCTTTGCATCTACATTCAGTTGTACATCGATATTAGGATGATCTAGTAAACTTTCAAAAAGTTTTGTGTAACCTTCAAGAGGCATGCCTTGATATAAATCTTGAAAATATCTATTATCATTTGATATAAGTATAGGAACTCTAGCAATAACAGATGGGTCTATTTCTAGAGGCGTTATGTCCCACTGTTTCTGTGTATAATAAAGAAAAATATTTTTATAGACATATTCAGAAAGCTTGATTAAATCGATATCTGTTTGCTCTCGTAACTGTGCGATGGTCAATTTTGAATTCAAGCCATATTTTTTAATGAGCTTTTCTTCTAGCTTTTTTGCTTCTTCTTTCTCAAAAGCTACATATAAAGAATTAAGATTAAATGGTACAGGCATTAGGTTACCATAAACGTTTGCCACAACTTCATGGTCGTAATCTAGCCATTTTGTAAAACGTGAAAGATAATCAAAAACCCTTTTGTTATTTGTATGAAATATATGTGGTCCATATTTATGAACCAAAATACCTTCTTCATCGAAAAAATCGTAAGTATTTCCACCTATGTGATTTCTTTTTTCTATAATTAAAACTTTTTTATTTGAGCGTTCAGCAATTTCACGGGATATTACTGCACCTGCAAGTCCACAACCAATTACTATAAAATCATATGTGCTGCTTATCAATATACAATCCCCCATCTCTAAATTAAATTTACATAATATGACACTAACTATGTTTACTTTTATTTTTATACTAATATTTACGACTTGTATTGTCAATAAAATACTTATCAATTATTTGTGATTGATAAAAAAATAAGCAAGTCTACAATTACTGCAAACCTGCTTATTTCAAACTTATGGTAGCCCCAACGGGAATTGAACCCGTGATTCCGCCTTGAGAGGGCGATGTCTTAACCTCTTGACCATGAGGCCATAAATTTTAAATTCCCAACATGCCGTCACACTTAATAGTCACACCCGCAAACTAGCAGGTGGGTCTTTCTCAATCTTATTACTGCCTACTTTCCATTAAAAAAGCTTGACATCCTAAAATATTGTTGAAAATCCCTTATTTACAATGTAGGTTGAACATATAAGCTTCTCGAACACATCAGGATTAACCATGTACTATTATATCACTATTATTTATAATTTCAAGTACTTTTTATTATAATTTTAAATCCTCTAAAACTTCTTCAATATCTATTTCTAAATTTTTATCATAAAACACAGCTATTATCTCACTAAAATCATATTGTTCTTCTTCGACATTATAGGAAATGAATTGGACACCTAAATCTAAGGTTTCAATACACTCTTCAAGTATTTCTCCAACATTATCAACAGCAATATCGCTTAAATAAGGAAGAAAAAACTGTTCATACCAAAGTTCGCTTCCCTTTTCATCTTCACATTCATCATCAGCATATGCAAAAGCGCCATCCATTTCATCGTCATCGAAATCATAATAAAATCTAGCGACAAAAATATTTTCTTTATATTTAATTTCTTCTACTTCGTTAATATCATTTTCATTTAAATATTTAATTATTTTTTGTTTATCCATCAAAAATCGCTCCCTGCTTTCATTTTATTAATCCATTTATATTATAATATCACAAAGAAGAATAAAATATAATTAATTTGCAAAAACTTAATTTAACATATTTATTTTGACTTTATTGGAGTGATTTAATTGAAAATTAATTTAATTGGCGTTCCTATTCATTACGGGTGTGACCTAAAAGGTGCTGACCTAGCACCAGATATAATTAGAAATAAAATGGCCCAAAATCATTATGAACATGAATTTTATGACTTTGGTAATTTATACATTCCTAAAATAGAAACGGAAACCAAATATTATGCTCATCCAAAAATAAAGTTCTTCGATTCAATTGTAGATGTAAATAAAAATTTAGCTCATGCTGTATATTGTTCTCTGCATGCTAATAGTTTTCCCTTAGTAATTGGTGGCGACCACTCAATCGCTGTTGGAAGCATTTCTGGAGCAAGCAAATATTGTAAAAACCTTGCTGTAATTTGGGTAGATGCACATTCTGATATTCACACAGATTTGACTACCTCTTCAGGAAATCTCCACGGCATGTCTCTAGCTGCTGTTATTGGAGAAGGTCCAAAAGAGCTTACAAATTTATATTTCAAGGGTAAAAAAGTTAGAGCAGAAAATGTATTTATAATCGGTGCAAGATCCATTGATGAAGGTGAGGCTTTGCTCATCAAAAAGAAAAATATTAGTGTGTTTTCTACCGATTATATAAAAAAATATGGAACATCAAATATTATAAATGAAATTAATTTACATCTAAAAAAGAACAATATTGATTACGTACATTTTAGTTTTGATATAGATTGCTTAGATCCATCTATCGTTAACGGTACAGGTACTCCTGAGCCTAATGGCCTTTCCGTTGAAGACGCTAAATCTATTATTAAGAAAATTTTTGGAACAAAACTTGTGAAATCAATGGATTTAGTTGAATATAATCCACTGCTAGATAAAAACAAGCAAACCTTAAATATAGTTTTACAAATAATTCAATTTGCATTAACACAATTACATTAATGATTAAGAGGTAACATTGATTATGAAATGCTAATATTACCTCTCCAATAAATATTTTTTATTCTTCAATTAAACTAGAAATTTCCCCATCATAAAATACAAATTCATAATGAAGTGCTCTTGTTAATGCCACGTATAATATTTTTTTGTCTAATTCGTTATTACTATAATTTTCTTCTGTGCAGTTATAAACAATGCTGCAATCAAATTCTAGACCCTTTGTCATATAGGATGGGATAATAATTTTATTTAGCTTTACATTTTTATCTGTATCCTTAACTAAAGTCCATTTATACTTGCTTTCTTTATTTAAAATATCCTTAATTTTTTTGCATTCCTCATAGGTTCTTCCAATAACCGCTATACTTTCCTTACCATTTTCTATGCAATAATTACATATTTCATCAAGTTTAAGTGAAAACTCTTTATTTCCATTAAAGTTTATAACCTTTGGCACATCACCATGCCTTAATACCGGCTTTGCAGGAGTTAAATTATTTTTTTGTTTTCTTAATACTCTATTTGCAAAGTTTATTATTTCTACTGTAGAACGGTAACTTTGAGTAAGCTCTACGTAACTTGCTTCCCCAGCTAAAACGTCATTTATAAACTTTTGCCAATCATCTATACCTTTATAATAATATATTCCTTGTCCTACATCCCCAACTATAGTCATAGAATTATTTACACATATATTATTTAAAACTACATATTGAAAGGGACTGTAATCTTGAGCCTCATCTATTACTAAATGCTTGTATTTATATTTTTCTGGAACACCTTGTATTTTAAACTTTAAATAAAGCATTGCTGTTAAATCATCACAATCTAAAATCCCCTCTTCACTATTACAGTTATATTCATCTGTAAGAAATGTTGAAAGCTCCGAATTAATTTTATTATCAGTAACTTCATCAAAAACTTCCTTATTATTAAAAAATACTTTTAATAACTCTAATACGTCTTTATGCTTCCAATTTTCAAAGTAACTCTCCATAGTTTCTTTAGCTAAAGCTATTAATTCCTTTTTCTTCGCATCACGTTCGTTATAAAGTTCAATAATTTTTTCTCTTCGTTCTTTGGAATCTTCCATAGTTTTTTTAATACGAGTAATATTATATTCATAATTAAAAACAACCTTTTCCATTACTTCTGCCACTTTTTCATTAAACTTTAATTTGAAATATCTTTTAATTTCATCTTTTCTTTTATCTATTGGAAGAAAAGCCATATCTTTTATAAATAGTCTTTTTATTTCTTTAGCATCAAATAAAACATAATTATAAACTTTTATATCCTCTATTTCTAAATCACATTTTTCAATATATCTTAAATATCTATCCATTATTATTTTATATGACATAGAACCTTTTAACTTACTTGAAGCAGTAACTAATCTTTTGCTTTTAACCTCTTGTTCTAGAACCTTCATTAATTTTTTATCTTTTGTAATTATTTTTCCCTTATATTCCAATATCTCTTTAGCTATTTCTTCAAAAGTTTTTTGCTTCACCATATCTACTCCTAAACTTGGAAGTACCATTGATATATAATCTAAAAACAATTTGTTTGGAGCAATAACTAAAATATCTTTTGGTAATAATGTATTTCTGTATTTATATAGCAAATATGCAAGCCTATGTAATGCTATAGTAGTTTTTCCTGAACCTGCAGAACCCTGTACTATAAGCGGTGAATTTTTTCCTGCTCTAATGATATCATTTTGCTCCTTTTGAATAGTTGCAACTACATCTTTTAACTTACTACTAACACTTTCCTCTAGATTTATCTTTAAAAATTCATCCATCAAAGCACTTTCATCGTCACTTGAGCCTAATATTATTTCATTTATACCATCATCAAATGCATCCTTAAGCTTTGAATCTCTTATTAAAAACTTACGCTTTAGCTTCAGTTCACCATCAATAAAGCCATCTGGTACTTCATAAGAAGTTCTTCCTTCTGTACCGCTATAATATAAATCAGCTATAGGAGCTCTCCAGTCTATTACTACCTCATCGCCTGTAGAACTGTCTCCAAGACCAAATTTACCTATATAGTAACTTTCATCAGCTCTTCTATCTTCTCTAAAATCTATTCTAGCAAAATATGGCTGTTCTTTTGCTTCTAAATACTTTTCCAAGTTTTTATGGGTAATTTTATATAACTTTTCAGACGTCTCTAGTTCTTCATTATACTTACCTTTAGACTGTTTTTTTAATGACGCTATTTTATTTTGAAGAACTTTATCACTTTCAGAAGCTATATTAATTTCTTTTTCAATCCATTGCTTGCAATTTACAAAGTAATTGCTTTCATATTCAAATTGTTGTTTATCTATGCTCATTTTTATTCCTCCTGCTACCTGTTTTTAGCTTAATTGTAAGCTGAAAACTATAAGACATAATTATACATCGATAATAAGTTTTTATCAAGGCAGTATTTATTGAACTTTAATTTCATATAATTTATTAAAAGGAGTGGTTATATTTTGAAAATATTAATAACTGGATTAGAAAATAGCTTAGCTAAATATATTTATTGTTATTTTAAAAATGAGCACAATATTTATGTTTTCAATAACGAGACATTAGATAGCTCAGATAAAAATTTATGTTTTAATGTTATAACAAACATTAAACCTCAAATAGTAATTCATTGTGAAACTATGGATAATATGGAGTCTTGCGAAAAAAATGAATCCTCTGCTTATAAAGTAAATACTATAGGTACACTTAATATAGCTTATCCTTGCAGTATATTAAACATTCCTATAATTTACTTATCTACTTCTTATGTTTATAGCGGAGAAAAAAATTCTTCTTATTTTGAAACTGATGATTGTAAACCTGTGAATATTTACGGAAAAACAAAGCTTTCGGGAGAAAGATTAATACGAACTCTTTGCAAGAAATATTTCATTTTAAGATGCGGATGGATTTTTGGCACTGAAAACTGTTTCGTAAGAAAAATAATTAAAAACATGAATGTACCCATTTTATTTTGCTCTACAGAAATTGGAAATCCTACATATGCTGAAGATTTATGTATACTGATAAAGGAAATGTTACAGTCAAATTTATATGGCATTTATAATTGTGGCAATGATAATGCCATCAACAAAACCGTTTTTGTTAAGGAGCTTATGAATTTTTGCAAAGTAAAAAAGAACATTTTAGAATTACCTAGAAGCATTAATCTAAGTATAGCCCCAAGACCTAAAAATTGTTCTTTAAATATGTCTCTTATAAAAAATTGTTTCAATGTAAACTTCCCCTTTTGGGAAGATAGATTAAAAGAGTATATTTCTAATAACCTCTTATAGATATTTCTCCGGAAATAAGACTTTTTATAGTTCCATCTTCATATTCTACTACCAAAAGTCCTTCTTCATTTATATCTAGGACTTTTGCTTTAGTTTCCATATTCCTTTGTATTACTTTTATATTTTTACCTATTAAGATAGACTTGTCCTTGCATATTTTTATAGTATTACTAATGTCGTCTTTTTTTTCAAATTCATCGTACAGTGCCTCAAAATTATTTATTACACTTGCCATTAATGCTTTTCTATCAAAGTCTCTTTCAAACTGAATTTTAAGAGATGTTGCAATTTCCTTTATTTCTTCAGTAAAGTCATCACAATCTATATTAGCATTTAAACCAATTCCTAAAACAACATAGTTTATTTTTGTTAGTTCTCCACTCATCTCAGTTAGTATTCCGCATACCTTTTTACCCTTTAAAATTATATCATTGGGCCATTTAATTTTAGAATCCACTCCAAACTGCGTTAATGCAGTATTTACAGCAGCTGCAGCAATTTGAGTAATTAATGATATTCTTAACGGATCTATATCTGGTCTTAAAATTATAGACATCCATATTCCTTTTCCTTTTGGAGAAACAAAACTTCTTCCCATTCTCCCTCTTCCCAAGGTTTGTTCTTCACTTACTACTATTGTACCATGCTCTTCTCCATTATTCGCAAGTTCCTTAGCCTTACTATTTGTAGAATCAATAGTATCAAAGTGCAAAATTTTTTTACCAATTTCTTTTGTGTTTAATAATGGATGAATTTCTTCTTCTGTTAAAATATTTGCTGCTACTAAAAGTCTGTATCCTTTTTTAGATATGGACTCAATTTCGTAACCATCTTCTTTAAGGTGGTTTATGTATTTCCAAATTGCTGTTCTTGAAACTCCTAACTTTTCACTAATTTCTTGACCTGAAACAAAGCTTCCAAAACTTTCCCTTAATAAATTTAAAATTTCTTCTTTCAAGGCAAATACTCCTTTCATTTTCTTCAATCGCTAACTAACTCCTCAATAGCTGTTGCCACACCATCTTCTTCATTTGTCCTCGTAATATATTTAGCTTCTGACTTGACTTTTTCGATTGCATTTCCCATAGCAACACCAAAACCAGCATAACGTATCATAGAAATATCATTTTCACTATCACCAATTGCTATTATTTCTTCTTTCTTTATTTTAAGATAATCACTTAAAAATTTTAATGCATTTCCTTTTGAAACCCCTTTGTTTGTAACTTCTATATTATTTTCACTAGAACTTGCAACTTCAATATCTTTATTTCTAATTACCTCTTCTTTGAACAATTCCAATTTGTTTTTATTTAAACTAATTATCTCAAACTTAATTATTTCCTTTTCTTTATTAACAATTAGATTATTAACTTCTACATAAGATTTTAGCCTCTGAATTTTTATATTTTTATTTCCTGTTAATCTAAGTATAACTTTCCAAAAAAGAGTTAGTCTTATTCCATAACAATATAGGGTATCATGCGTATGTAACATGAATTTAAGATTAAATTTTTTAGAAATCGCAATTAGAAACGAATTTGTTTCTTTACTAATATTTTGCTTATATATTGTTTTATCTCCATCCATAATCAAGGCACCATTAGATGCAATAACTGGAGCCTCTATTCCAATATAATCCTTATAAAAAGGAATATCACTGTATATTCTCCCAGTAGTAATTACTATATATATTCCTAAAGCTTGAGCCCTTTTTATAGCTTCCTTCGTTTTATCGGTTACTTTTTTTTCTTTGTTTAAAAGTGTACCATCCATATCGATAGCAATTAATTTATACCCCATTTTCCCTCCTAAAAGTACATAGTAATACTTATACAAAAAGGCCATTGCAAAGACATTAAAAAAGCCTCTACTATAGCCTATGCTTTTTCTATAAAATTTTTAAACTTCATTTATTAAGTATAATAAATTATCCTCCAAATTATAAAATAAAGGAGCAACTAAAATTTTTGGATATCTACCCCGAAGTCTTTTTGCTTCTGCTAAAACGAAATCAATTTCATGACTAATTTCATAAAGTGGTGCCATAGAATTAAAATGCTCTTCTGCAAACTCCTTATCCCAACCTGCTGTTTCTACTAAACCTTGTACAATCTTTTCCTTTTTAGATACAAGGTTAACCATTCCACAATTGTTATGAGCGATAAGGGCTATCGTTTTAATGCCACCTGAAGCTATTGCATAAGAAACATAAAACTCACTATATCTTAAATTACCTCCGCCAGTTCGTAAAATATAAGCAAAATTATTTGGAATATGAAGTTGCTTTCTGTTATCCATGCACATGCCTACTAAAATTTCTGCTTTAGAAACCACTTCAAATTCCTTAGCTAAATTTTGGTACTCTATAAGTGAAGCTATTGGAGTATCTTTATATTGTTCAAAAATATCATCTTTTTTTTCAATTTTCACTAATCTGTTCATTTTACCTCCACACTTATAATTCAATTTATTTTAAATTAATTTTACATTAATCTATTCACAAGTGCAAATAAAATTATAAAGCTTTTATTTTATTTATTATTTCTACAATCATGTTAAATCTATTAAAGGGAGTCATAAGATAAATTCCATCTACATAATTTATAATATTTTTTGCAATTTCAACTGCTATTTCTATACCTAATTTTTCTCCTTCTTCTCTCGTCATTTCCATTCCAAATTTATCTAAATACTTTTTAGGAATATTTACTCCTGGAAGTTCATTGTTAATAAATTGAGCGTTTCTATAACTAACTAACGGCAAAATTCCTCCCAAAATTTTAATATTTTTATTCCTTTTCATTTTCGACAAAAATTGTATTGTTTCATCCTCGTAAATAGGTTGTGTTAAAAAGAAGGTTGCTCCTCTTTCTATTTTTTTATACATTCTAGTTAACTCTAAATCTTTATTTAAAACATTTAAATTTAATGCCCCTCCAATTTTGAACTTATCTTCTTTAAACACATCTTTATTCATTTGAGAAATAAGTTCTATAAGCTTAAAGGAGTTTAAGTTAAATACATTTTTAATATCCATTTTATCAGCAGATGAAACTGGGTCTCCTGTTACTGCAAGTATATTTCTAATTCCTTCAATATGGGCTGCTAAAACATTTGATCTTATTGCATTAATATTTTTATCTCTGCAACATATATGCGGCATAGCATCTATTCCGATTTCTCTTTTTATTTTTGCTGAAATCATAACAGAGTCCACTCTTACCTTTGACATGGGTGAATCGGCAACGGTAATTAAGTCCACTCCATTAGCTTTACATATTTTAGCCCCTTCCATAATATTTTGTATTTTCGTATCAAAAGGTGGGTCTAATTCTACAGCTAATACAAATTCGCCACTTGATAGTTTTTTACTAAATTCGTTAATAACCATTATTTCTTCTGCTTTTCCTAGTGCTACTTCATTTTTAGCTGTAGGTAATTTCGGAGCAATATCATTTAGTTTTTCTACTATTTTTTTTATATGTTCTGGAGTTGTTCCACAGCAACCACCGACAATTTTGGCACCTAAGTTTTTTATTTCTATTATTCTATCAGCAAAATATTCCGGATTATTTACATATACAGTTCTATTATTAATAAATTCAGGATAGCCTGAGTTTGGAATTACAGCTATATTGTCATAGAATATATCCAAACTTTTTACTAAATTAAAAATATGTGAAGGACCTACTCCGCAGTTAAAGCCATATATATCTACTGTATCAAGTTTTTTTACTTCTTCTACAATTCCTTTAATGCTAATGCCTTCTCTTGTAAAACCATTTGGCATTATTTCATAATTTGTTATAATTGTTATATCTTTATTTTTATTTTTTATATAACTAGTTATTTCACCTATATATTCTAAAGAACTAAAGGTTTCAAAAACAATAATTTCTATACCATTTTCAATAAATATATCTGTAATAAATTTGTATTCCTCCATGATTTCTTTGTTATCCTCATTAATAAAAGCTTTAGTAATTGGTCCAATACTTCCAGCAACAAATACTTCTTTTCCCTTTGCTGCAGCTTTAGCTATTTTTATTCCATTAACAATAATTTCTTTAACTTCTTCTCTTGAAAGTTCTAAAGTAAACGTATTTGCCGAAAAGGTGTTTGTCTCTATTAATTTAGCTCCTGCTTCTATATATTCATTATGAATTTCTTTTATAATTTCTGGATTATTAAGATTAGCAAGCTCTGAAAAACTATCATAATCATTAGTCTTCTGATAATAATATGTACCCATTGCCCCATCTGTAACTAATACATTATTTTTTAGGTAATCTAAAATCATTTCTTTTCTCCTTTTCTAATTCTTTATACGATTATACTATAAATAAGTTTTTGTGAAAATGAAAAAATTATAATTGTAATGAGACAATCGTTTTTATGGTAATATTTTACATTAAGTTTATCCCATGATATAATTATTTTATATAATTATAGGAGGTATTTCACATGAAAACTTTGTTTCTTAAACGCCTTGCTGCCGGAATAATAGATTGTTTTTTTATAACTTTATTTGAACTTGCACTTATATTTATCACCTTGTATATTGTTTTAGTGCTTGATATTTTAGACATTAACAATGCATATATTGGAATGCTTACCTACGGTATCTTTTATCCATTATATTTTATATTGCCTTATTTTTATTTTGCTATTTTAGAATCCTCAAACAAAAAAGCAACCTTTGGAAAGAGAATTTTCAGTTTGATTGTCATAGATATGTATGGTAACAAAATTTCTTTTTCTGTTGCAACCATTAGATATTTTATAAATATAGTTTGTAATGCTCCCCTATTTATGGGCTTTTTAATATCAAACTTTACTATTAATGAGCAAACCCTATGTGATAAACTTACAGGGAGTATCGTAATATCAGGAAATTATGAGGTGGATAAAGTTAAGAATGATTATAGAATAGATGCATAAATATTAGGTAGGTGAACACTAGATATTATTCTCCCCTAATTAATCAACCTGTTTTAATTATAACTTTTTAGCAATAACTTAGTGGTAATATATTACCTATACTTGCATATTATAAATTAATATAAAAAATTTAGAGGTGACTAGTATGAAATGTCCTTATGAGCCTAATATCTTTTGCCCATATAGAAGGATAACCGAACATAGATTTAGATATGATGGTCCTTTGCCATTATCGGTAAATACAAAAGAAATCCGTTTAAGTAATAATAAAATAGATGAATATTTAAGAATTCCAGTTTACACTGGAAAAATCAGTCCCGAAATAATAGAAAATATAAATAATAATTTTTATAACGACATTATGGAATTTAAGACCGAAATTGAAAAATCTGCTGAAGACAATTGGAGTAAGATGAAATCAGAAGGAAAAGCCCCCATACCTTTCCAGGTTTCTAACATATATAACACTACCTATAACAACAATGGTATACTAAGCACTACTTTGCTTTATCAAGAGCTTATAAATGGAATAAATAACTTTATAAAAACATCTTACAATTATGACCTTAGCACAGGAAAATCACTTTCATTAAAAGATCTATTTTTAAATAACGTAAATTATAAAGAAGTGCTTGATAGTATAATTCGAAATCAATTAGCCATTAACCCTCAAGATTATTTCCCAAACTCTTTAAAAAACTTTAAAGGTATATCCATGGATCAACCTTTTTATTTAGATGATGGAAATCTTGTAGTTTTCTTTGGTTTTAACGAAATCGCACCTATATCTTCAAATATACCTACAATTAAAATTCCTTTATCGGAAATTAAAGGCTATCTAAAACCAAAATATTGCTTTAATTGCTAACTTTTTTACAAGCAGTTGAACAGTTCATGAAGCTACATGGGGCACGCCCAAGCCCCTAGTTTTTGATATCTTTAAGGTACATAAAAATAAAGGGCACTGGAAATCCAAAAATACTCAATATCGTAAAGACAGTAGCTTTATCTTCATCGTAAATTTTATATAACTTGTTTAGAACAATTAAGGTAAATATAAAATAAAGAAGTGATAAAATCATTCCTAAAATCGGTACCTTATTTAAGATTATTGCTACAACACCAAACAAAGGAAATGCTAATTCAATTCGTGGTATTTCATAATCCAAAATTTTTATCGACTCTACCAGTCTTCCTAAAATATATAGCTGCAAAATTGGAATCCAGGCCATCCAAAAATTATCTATGTTTTTATCTTTAGCCATAACAAATAAAGCATAGGCAAAAATAAAATATAGGATAATGTCAACTAAAAAAAACAATACAAATAAAATTACAACTGAGGTAAAAATACATAACATTAAATACACCCTCAAAACTTATTCAACAATAATATATATTCACTTAATTTGCTAAATATTATTTCATTTATATGTTATGAGCGAGCCTATTTAATTCTTCGGAGGTAGCCGAAATTTCTTGTATACTTGCATTAATTTCTTCTGTTGTAACAGATTGCTCTTGACACTTATTTAACGCTGTTATACTCTTTTCGCTAACTGCTGAAATTTTATTTTTTATATTTTCTGTTATACTTTTAATTTTAGGAACAGTACTTTTAGACTGCTCAGATAACTGCCTAATTTCATTGGCAACTACACCAAAACCTTTTCCTGCTTCACCTGCTCTAGATGCTTCTATAGCTGCATTTAATCCCAACATCTTAGTTTGATCAGCTATATTTTTAATAAAACCAGATATTTCATTTATCTCATCTGATAGTTCAATAACTTCATTTATTTCTGAATTTAAGTTACTTTCGCTGGAATGAATTTCTGAAGAAGCTGCAGTTAATTGTTCTACAGCCATGGAAATCTCATTTAAGTTATGTTCAACTGTCTCAGACATATTTCGCAAACTCACTGCTACTTCCTTTGGCGTCATAATAACTAATGTAGCTTCCACTTCATTTTTATTATCTTCATCAAAAAGAGGGTAGCATGCTTCTAAAACATTTACACCATAAATTGAAGAATCAATTTCTTGAATTATTTCATCTTTAACCTTAATAACCTTTTTAGCAACTGAATCTTCACTTAACGTATCACCTACATTTATTGAAGGTATATCGAACTTTTTAGAAGCTTGTTTTTTTACTACTTTATTAGTATCTGTTACAAAAATTACAGAGCCTTCCGGAAACATTTCTGAAATTTTAGAAGCAAAATCATTAAAGGATCTTATGACATTGTTAATCCTTGGAATTACCATAGAGAAAGCTCCAACAACATCGTCACCTTTTAATAAAGGTATTGCAATAGTTACAAATTTTGTACCATATAGTTCGATAGGTACATTTGTAGTCAAAACCTTTTTTTCATGCATAGCTTTCATTGCTATGCTATTGCTTTTAACAACATCATTTACGTGAAAAATATCGATGTTAAATGAACTCGAGGCTTTTCTCCATACTATAGTATCGCCTTCTATGTGTATGAAGAGAACCCCACCTGGTATTATTTCTGCTTGAATTTCTGCAAACATCTTTAAATACTCAATTCCTTCAATCGGTAACATTCGCTAATCCCCCTTAATTATTAAATATTATATCAAGTCATTTATTTCATATACAGCAATACTAATTTATTTTTAATTATATCACTTTTTTCAGACAATTCAAACAAATCTCTACGTTAAATTTCAATTTTTACTATTAATATGCATATTTTTCGCAAACTTTTCATATTAATTAAAGCAAACTAAAAAAGCGATGCTTTAGTACATTGAATATCACAAAAATTTCAATTTGTAGTATTTTTATGTACTTAGAGCATCGCTTAGTTTTAATTTATTATATCAATTTTTTTATGCTTTCATTTGCATTATCGTTGAACAATCCACCATGATAACAAATTATATTTTCTATATCATATTGTGTTAACTTCTTAAGGGACTTAAGCGCCAAATCCTGATCATGATTTATTGATGAATCAGCTTTTGATAACTTGCCTTCACGATAAAATAGTAAATCTCCAGCTATAAGCGTTTTGCTTTCTCTTAAATATAAGCACATGTGTCCAATGGTATGGCCTGGAGTGTATATAACTTCAATGCCTCCAAGATAAGGAAGTACATCTCCATCCTTTAAAACTTCATCAACCTCTTTATAACCTGCTGCAAAACCGGTTTTCATCATGTTATACATTTGCTTCATATTTTCATCTAGTGCTTCAGCATTAGCTTCTAATTTTGCTAGCTTATGTGGAACTTTATCTCCTTGTATGTATGGCTTTTCTTCCACATGAGAAATTACTTTTATATTGTTTTTTATTTCTTTTACCATTCCATTTAGTCCACCAATGTGATCTATATCATGATGTGTAAGTATAATCATATTTATATTATCAAAAGGAACACCGGCTTTTTCAATTTGTTCTTTAAATAATTGCTGTTGACCAGGAAAACCAGTATCAACTAAAATCACATTATCATTTTCCCATATTAAGGTTGGATTTATCGTACCTGGTCTACCCATTGCTTCCGTGGAAATTTCAAGCATTTCTATTCCATTTGCTATTTTCATGATTTACTCCCTTCAATAATTTATTTTAACTATATTTTAGAAATCATGATCCTTTAATATTACATCATGAGCTCCACCTTCAACAATACTTGTAGAAGATACTATAGACATTCTTGCTGTATTTTGTAATTCTTCAATAGAACTAGCTCCGCAGCTTGACATTGTTGACTTAACCTTGCTTAGTGTTACATCAAGGTTATCTTTAAGTTTACCTGCATATGGAACGTAGCTATCTACACCTTCTTCAAACTTAAGGTTATCAGCGCCACCCATATCATATCTTTGCCAATTTCTAGCTCTGTTTGAACCTTCACCCCAGTATTCCTTAACGTAGTTACTACCTCTTTTAACCTTCTTAGTTGGACTTTCATCAAATCTTGCAAAATATCTTCCCATCATAACAAAATCAGCACCCATGGCAAGAGCAAGTACTACATGGTAATCATGAACGATTCCTCCGTCAGAACATATAGGAATATAAATACCTGTCTTCTCAAAATATTCATCTCTAGCCTTAGCCACTTCTATTACAGATGTTGCTTGACCTCTACCGATACCTTTTTGTTCTCTTGTTATACATATAGAACCTCCACCGATTCCAACCTTAACAAAATCAGCACCAGCTTCAACTAAATACATAAAGCCTTCTTTATCCACAACATTTCCAGCTCCGATTTTCACATCCTTGAAGTTTTTCTTTACATATTCAATAGTGTCTTTTTGCCAAACAGAGTATCCATCAGATGAGTCTATACATAATATATCTACTCCAGCTTCAACTAAAGCAGGAACTCTTTCACTATAATCTCTTGTATTAATGCCAGCACCTACAACTAACCTTTTATTGCTGTCTAATAATTCATTAGGATTTTGCTTGTGATCATCGTAATCTTTTCTAAATACGAAATATTCAAGTCTTTCATTATCATCTACTATAGGTAAGCAGTTAAGCTTGTTTTCCCATAATATATCATTAGCTTCACTTAGAGTAATTCCAACCTTTCCAACGATCAACTTATTGAAAGGAGTCATAAAGTCTCTTATCTTTTTATCTACTGAATCTCTGCTAAGTCTGTAATCTCTACTAGTTACAAGTCCTAGTAATCTTCCTTTTGAAGTACCGTCCTCTGTTATAGCAATGGTAGAGTGTCCAACCTTATTTTTTAATTCTAATACGTCTTTTAACGTATCGTTGACCGAAAGATTAGAATCACTTGGAACAAAGCCAGACTTGTATTTTTTAACCTTTCTAACCATTTCTGCTTGATTTTCTATAGATTGAGAGCCAAATATAAAGGATAAACCTCCGCTTCTAGCTAAAGCTATAGCCAAAGTATCATTAGATACTGATTGCATTATTGCAGATACTATAGGAACATTAAGCTTAAGTGCAGGTGTTTCACCTTTTTTGTATTTTACAATTGGGGTTTTTAAATTTATTTTGTCTGGTATACATTTCTCAGACGTTAGATTAGGGACAAGTAAGTATTCACTAAAGGTTCTAGATACTCCTTCATATATATATGCCATGTATTCCTTCCTCCTCGGTAATTTTTATTAATATATTATAACATTATTTTTTACATATCAAAATATAAAATAATTATTTTATTAATTTTGCAAAGAAACATCAGTTATATTAACACATTTATCATTCTCATCAATTCAACACCACTAAACTCCGAAATAAAGCTATTACCAACTGCCACAAAACCAAACCTCTCATAAAATTTAACTGCTTCTATTCTTGAATTTAAATTAACTTGCCTTACTGAATTTATTTTACTAACTTGCAATGCCTCACATATAAGCTTAGAACCTATACCTTTTTTCTCTAACTTGCCTACAACAAATACTCTGGAAATATGCATATCCTTTTTATCTCCTGATAATCTACAATATCCAACAACTTCGTCATTTAATATTGCTCCAATATGGTAACTTTCCAAATCTAATTCATCATCTTTTTTAAACTCTGAAATTTCAGCTCCAAAAGGTTTAAAAAGTATTTCAAAACGCAATTGCTTAATTCTTTTATAATATTCAGAACCTACTTTTATATGTACAATTTCAATTTCATCCGGCATTACAATACTCCCTTTATTAAATAATGATTTACACAACAATATTCATTATAATAAAATTATATTAAATGTAAAACATTATTTTAAGTTTTTGTTAACAAAAACTTAAAATTCAATAGAAAAATTATTGTTATAAACTTCACTTGAAGTTATACTTAATAAAAAAGGAGCGATAAAATGAAATTAAATAAAATTCATCATACTGCAATAATTTGTTCTAATTATGAAAAATCCAAACATTTTTATAGTGAAATTTTAGGTCTTAAAATTATAAATGAAATCTATAGGGAAGATAGAGCTTCCTACAAATTAGACTTACAGGTTGGAAATTATAATCAAATTGAATTGTTTTCTTTTCCTAATTGTCCGAAAAGACTAAGCTATCCTGAAGCATTAGGCCTTCGCCATCTTGCTTTTGAAGTAGATGACATTGAAGAAGCTGTTAATAGTTTAAATTCATATTATATTGAAGTAGAACCAATTAGAATAGACGAAATAACAAATAAGAAATTCGTTTTTTTTAAAGATCCGGATGACTTACCAATAGAATTATATGAAGCATAGAGGGACATAAACTATATTAGTCCCTCAAATTTTTTATAAAGTTCTGGATACTTTCTTTTTAAATTTATAATTTTAAATCCTTCACTATTTACAAAAGCCTGCGTTGTGCTTCCTGTAGCAAGAAGCTTATTTGAGTTACTATCTATAACCTCATAATTTAAAACAATTTTAGCTCCTGAAAGTTCTTTTATAAATGTTTTAATCGTAACTACTGCTCCATATCTTGCTGCCTCTTTATATTTACAATGAGTTTCTATAAGCGGCATCATAATACCTTTTTCTTCCATTTGGCTATAGCTTATCCCAAGAGTATCAATAAACTCATCTCTAGCAGCTTCAAACCATATGTAATAATTTGAATGATGCACTATTCCCATCTTATCGGTTTCAACGTATCTAACACGTATTTTTGTCTCATGTACAAACATCTTTATACCTCACCTTCAAAATATATAATTATTTATTATCTATAGCTAAGTATATCATTTATAAATTTAAAGTATCAATAGCTGTTAGAAGCAAATAATAAATAAGAATCTTTTATGGAAAGAGGATTTTTTTGTTTTATATTGAATTATAATCTTTAAGATATATTCAAATGAAAAGGATGTGTTATATATGCAAAAAACAAAGATGGTTTTTACCATAGGACCTTCAAGCGACTCTGAAGAAATATTAACAAAACTTATCCAAATCGGTATGAATGTAGCAAGACTAAACTTTTCTCATGGTACACACGAAAGCCATAAAGAAAAAATTGATTTAATTAAAAAATTGAGAGCGAAATTAAACAAACCCGTAGCTATTATGCTTGATATCAAAGGTCCAAAAATAAGAACTGGTAACTTTGAAGGAGACAAAGTGTTAATAGAAAAAGGTAATAATTTTACTTTTGTATGTGATGAAGAACTATTAGGAACTAAAGACAAATGCTCCATCTCATACAAACAATTATATAAGGATGTAAAAAAAGGAGATACCCTCTTAGTAGATGATGGACTTTTGCAGTTTTCAATAGATGCAGTTGAAGGAGCTTCTATCAAGTGCACAGCAAAAAATAGCGGCTACATTGCTAATCATAAAGGAATTAATGTTCCAAACGTATCTATAGGTCTTCCTGCCGTTACAGAAAAAGATATTGAAGATTTAAAATTTGGTTGTGAGCAAGATGTGGATATAATAGCTGCATCTTTTATTAGAAAGGCTAAAGATGTAATGAAGGTTAGAAAAGTACTTGAAGAAAATAACGGTGAGCATATCCAAATTATTTCTAAAATTGAGACTCAAGAAGGTGTAGACAATATTGATACAATACTTAATTTTTCTGACGGCATAATGGTAGCTAGAGGTGACATGGGTGTAGAAATTCCAATTGAAAAAGTACCTATTGTTCAAAAATCTATAATAGATAAATGTAATAAAAACGATAAAGTTGTAATAACCGCAACGCAAATGCTTGATTCCATGATAAAAAATCCAAGGCCAACAAGAGCTGAGGCTTCCGATATAGCTAATGCTATATTTGATGGTACAGATGCCATAATGCTAAGCGGTGAAAGTGCTAATGGTGATTATCCTATAGAAGCTGCTGAAACAATGTCAAGTATAGCAAAGGAGGCAGAAGCAAATATAGATTATTCTGCTGCCTTAAGTAAAAGGAAGGAAGAAAGTCTAACAAATATTTCTAATGCAATTTGCCTTACAACCTGCACATCTGCGGATGAATTAAATGCTAATGCCATAATTGCAGTATCTGAAAGTGGTCTTACAGCAAAAATGATTTCTAAATACAGACCAAAATGTGATATTATAGCTGTAACTGCAAACGATAGGATTGCTAGGTCTCTAGCTTTGAATTTTGGCATTACTACTTTAACTTCTATGAAAGAGTTAACAACTGATAAACTCATTCACAATAGTGTAAATGATAGTTTAAAGCATGGATATATTAAAAAAGGTGACTTAGTAGTAATAGCAGCAGGTATTCCAATTGGTAAAGCAGGTTCTACAAACATGATGAAAATTCAAACAGTTTAAAAGGAGATTTTACAATGATAGAGTTTAATGGTGTTAGCAAAAGCTACAATGGCAAAACAAACGCTGTTGATGGCTTAAATTTAAAAATTAATGATGGAGAAATATTTGGTTTTATCGGTCACAATGGTGCCGGTAAAACTACTACGATTAAAATGCTTACTGGCATACTTAGACAAGACAAAGGTTATATAGGACTGGACAATATAGACATAAACGAAAATCCTATAGGGGCTAAAAAGCAATTTGGATATGTTCCTGATAATCCAGATATGTTTTTAAGATTAAAGGGCATAGAATACTTAAATTTTATGGCGGACATGTACGATGTAGACGGAGACTTACGAAAAGAAAGAATAAAAAGTTTATGTGAGAGATTTGAAATGACAGATGCTCTAAGTGACAAAATCCAAAGTTATTCTCATGGTATGAGACAAAAAATAGTTATTATCGGAGTACTTGTACATAGCCCTTCTGTATGGATTATGGATGAGCCAATGACCGGACTAGACCCTAAGTCTTCTTATACATTAAAACAAATGATGCGTGAACATGCTGATGCTGGCAAAACAGTATTTTTTTCTACACATGTATTAGAAGTTGCTGAAAAGCTTTGTGACCGTGTAGCGATTATAAATAAAGGAAAAATAATTTTTTGCGGAACTTTAGATGCGATGAGAGAACATTTTAAATCTGATGAATCACTAGAAAAAATGTTTTTGGAGATGACTGAACATGAATAAATTTTTTAGATTAACGAAAATTCTTTTTAAAAGTACAGGTAATCCTTTTGCTACCGGTATTAACAATAAACGAAGCTTTGGTATTGCTATATTACTTGCTATATGTATAGCCCCCATTTTCCTTTTATTAACATCCTCAATGACAGCATCTTATGGTATTTTACAAAAACTTAATTTACTACCTCTTTTATTTGCATCTATATTTTCATCTGCAGCCGTTGCTATGATAGTTTTTGGAATATTTTATGTGCTTAGCATATTTTATTTTAGTGACGATTTAAATTATTTACTTCCAATCCCCTTAAAACCGTATCAAATCGTGGGAGCAAAATTAGTTTTAGTAATATTATTCGAATATTTTATAGAAATAATTATAGTTCTTCCTTTATTAATAGCCGCAGTATTAAATAATGGAAGCATTTTAACTTTTTTATATTCTATTGTTGTATTTATAACTTTCCCCATTTTTCCTGTTATTATTTGTTCAATATTTTGCATTGTAATGATGTCTTTTACAAACTTTTTTAAAGATAAAGATAAATTTAAAATGATTTCTGGAGCTTTTGGAATTATATTTGTTATTTTAATAAATGTATTTTTTAGAAGTGCAGGAAAATCCTCAACTTCTTTAATTGATTCAATTAAAGCAAATAGCAATACATTAAATAATGTAAATTCTATTTTTATCAATGCAAAATTAGCTGCATTATCCGTTTTAAATGGCAATAACTTAAATGGTTTAATAAACCTTATTCTATTCTTATTTATTTCGATATTAAGTCTTATTTTATTCTTTATAATTGCAGAAAAGTTGTATTTTAAAGGTGCACTTGGAATTTCTGAAGCCTCCTCAAAAGGCATTAAAATGAGCGATGAACAGTTTAAAAAATCTTCAAGGAAAAACGCTGTAATTATTTCTTACACTATAAAAGAATTAAAGTTATTAGTTAGGACACCGGCTTATTTTTTAAATTGCATTTTATTTGGTATTGCCTTTCCACCAATTTTGTTATTTTTAACTTTGTTCACCAATAAAGGAATGAACCAATTTTCAAATATTCCAGAAAGCTCTATGACTTTAGTAGTTTGCTCCAGTATTTTGATTGTAATATCTAGTTTTAATTTAATTACTTCAACTGCTATATCAAGAGAAGGCAGCAATTTCTACTTTATGAACTATATTCCTGTTCCATATGAAGAACAAATTTTAGCAAAGGTTTTTTCTGGCGTAATAGTAAGCTACTGTAGCTTGTTATTGGTATTTATTTTAGGCGTTATAATTTTAAAACTATCATTAGTACTAGCCATTTTTACATTGATTATTTCAATAATTGGTATTTTAGCAACCTCTTTTCTTGGAATTATTTTAGATTTAAATTTTCCAAAATTAGATTGGGATAATGAAACAAGAGCCGTAAAACAAAACTTTAACCCTGTTATTATGATTTTTGGCTCTGTATTTTTTTCTGTGATTTTGTCTATAGTAATTAGTTTGTTAAATTTACCTGTTATTTTAACCTTCCTCATTTTAGTTGCATTCTTTATCGTTTTAACCTTAATTGCATATAGACTAGCAATGAGCTTTGGTGGCAAAATTTTAGGTGGAGAAAATTATAGTGCTTTTGTAAATAGAAATAAAAGTAAAAATCCACAAAATAAAATGAAAATAATATATAGAATAGCAATAGTTGTTGTTATAATTATTCCCACATTAGGCTTTATAGGTTATGAATATACTTCAAGTAATAAAGTAACTATTACCAATCAGACTGTTTCGGTAAAAGCTGGCATAGAAAGTACTAGCTTTAACAAAAACAGTATAACAAATATTTATTTAAAAAACACTGTGCCAAATATGAGTAAAATTAGTGGTACTAATGGTTTTGGATTAGAACGAGGTTACTTTAATGTGGATGGTTTTGGCAGCGGAATGGTATTTTTAGATTCAAAAAATGGTCCTTTTTTATATATTATTATGAATAAAAACTTTGTAATAATCAGCAATAAAAATTCGGAAGAAACCCAAAAGCTTTATAATGAATTAAAAAAATAAATGTATAGAAATTTAATTTTGGTTAATATTAATATAGAATTAATTTTTGAATTTCGAAAAAAAGGAGTGATTTTATGCCAAAAAATAAAAAAAAATCACCAGCTAAAAATAATAATGCTAAATCTTCTCCTAAAATCGATTCAAAATTAAAAGATACTAGCATAGCTGAGCTTAATACTGTTTTAAAAGGTGAATTTATGGCTATTGACAGCTATGGTAAATTTATTGATAAAGTAAATAATCAGCAAATTAAAACCGAACTACAAAACATTCAAAGTTCTCATAAAAAACAAGCCATGAATCTTTCAAACAGAATAAAAGCTTTAGGCGGAAATCCTGCCAAGGGATTAGGCATAACCGGAAAAACTTTAGAGAAGCTTTCTGGTATCAAAGATATTGGAAGGAATAATGAAAATCACTTTCTTCAGAAAGCATATAATGGAGAAAAGAGCGGAATTAAAATGGTTTCTGAAATTGTTAAAGGTGATTTAGATAAAGACAGTAACTCATTGATTAATTCAATGATATCTGAAGACAATACACACTTAGAGGCTTTAAAATCACTACTATATAGTGAAAAAAGCTAAAATAGCTTTTTGTTTTTAGAACTTGCTCTAATCTTGGCAGGTTCTAAAAACTGTCCTATTATAATTAAAAAACCATATACTTTTCAACAAATTCAAAAGGCTTATAAGATTGTTTTGCTTTAATTAATCCTTCTTTTCCTAAATCTTGTTCTCTATTTATACTTGGAACTTCATTAAAATATTTTTCTACAAATGTTTTATTTATAAATGCATAAATTCCATTATAGCTTGGATCTGCTTTTTCTATATGTATAATAGCTGTTTTTGCATTTATTTTTTCACCTATTGTAAAAGCTATCACTTTGTTTTCTACACAAACAGCCATACCTTTTAATTGTAGCTTGTCAAAATTAATTAATAAATCTTTAATACCTTCATACTCATGATTTAAAAAATTATCTTTTTCATTTACATTTTCAAGCCATTTTTTTTCAAGCAGCAAACAGTCTGTAATAGTTTGTTCGTTTAAAGCTTTTAAGGTATAATTATAGCCTTTTATAAATTGATTATAATGATTTTTTTTATTATGAAGCTTTTTACCAGATAAATTAACCAAATCTTTAGTATTATATATATAATCAAAGTTATTTCTATCTTCTAAAATTTCTAAATCATTATTATAGCAATTCAAAAGATCATCTACAAAAAATTTTTCTAAATCTGCAAAAAGATAATCCATATTATGTTCGGTTTTATATCCTCTTAATTGTTCCACCAATACTCTCAAATTATCTTTTTTATAACCTAGTGGTTGCATAAAATAAGTTTTTCCTTCAAAGTTTTTCTTTTTAATAATAATGCAGTTTTCAAACTCTGCATATTCTATTTCGCAAGCATTTCTCCATAAGTAAAGATTAGCAAAACAATATTCGCAGCTGTTAAATTCATATTCACTAATATATTTTTCAAAATAGCTTTTGTCTTCTATGTTCAGCTTATAAAATTTAAGCACAGTATTCCTCCTGAATTCCAACGTCATTTCAAAACAGACTGGATATTTATTATCTATTAATATATATTATAAATTATTTCAATATAATAGTACAACTTTATAAATACCCTCCATCTACATTTAATATTTGTGCTGTTATATAACTTGCTTTTTCACTTGCAAGAAAAACTACCGTATTCCCTATTTCCTCTGCTAAACCAAATCGAATCATAGGTATGTCGTTTTCCAGTTGTTTTTTATCCTCTTCTGAAAAAATATTGTTCATAGCTGTATCAATTACTCCAGGTGCTATTCCATTTACCCTTATATTTGAAGGTGCCAATTCTTTCCCTAACGCTTTTGTAAACGAGTCTACTGCACCTTTTGATGCAGAATACAGCACCTCACAAGAAGCACCAACCTTTCCCCAAATTGAAGAAATATTTATTATGGAGCCCCCATTATTTTTAAGCATTTTTTTTACTGCTAAATTGCTGCAATTAAATACACTTCTAAAATTTGTATCCATAACTTCATTAAAATCTTCTTCTGTCATATCAATAAGCAGTCCTATTTTTGATATACCTGCATTATTTACTAGTATATCAAGCCTTCCAAAATCTTTTTCAACACTATCCATCATCTGGTTTACAAAATTAAAATCTTTTACATCACCTTTATATATTTTATGATAAATATTATTGTTAGAAAGCACTTCAGAAGTTTTTTTTGCACCAATGTCATCTTTTAAATAATTTATTGCAATTAACGCACCTGCCTTGCCAAGCTCTATCGCTATAGCTCTGCCTATACCTCTTGAAGCTCCTGTTATAAGAGCAACCTTACCTTTTAACAATTGTCCCATCTAATATCATTCCTTTCTAAAGCAATAGGATAAAGGGCCATCAAATATAATGAAAGCCCTTTATTTTAAAAGTTTATTTTTTTCTTTCTCATACCAACGTTAAGTACCAGTCCAATTGTAGCCATATTCGTAATCATAGAACTTCCACCAGCACTCATGAAGGGAAGGGTTATTCCCGCTATTGGCATCAATCTAATGTTCATACCTATATTTTGAAATACCGAAAAGGACAGGGCTGCAAAAGCTCCTACACATATCAATTTACCAATAATATCTTTTGACTGCTTAGAGATTTGGATAATTCTAAATAGTACAAAAGCATAAGTAAGTATAAGTAATCCACTTCCAATTAATCCCCATTCTTCACCTACTACTGAAAAAATCATATCGGTTTGGTCTTCTGGAATAAATCCACCACTAACTTGAGTTCCTTTTAAAAATCCTTCTCCATATATTCCACCTGAACCAATAGCAAGCATTGCATTGTCAACCTGCAGCGTATTATCCGATTGACTGCTCTTAGGGTTTATAAA
>JAJXWJ010000113.1 GCA_021781655.1 Bacillota bacterium
AATACCACAAACTCTCTATCTTCTATTTCAAGATTGAAATCTTTTACAGCGGTAACCTTGTCATCATAAACTTTATAAATATGTCTCAAAGATAAACTTGCCATTTGAATTCCTCCTAAATAATATTATAAAATAATTGTAAGGTAAAATATGATATTTTTCTATTTGTATATGTTACAAAAAACAACTTGCAATTTTGTGTGAGTATACAAAAAAAGATTTTTATAGTATTGATATAAGCTTATTAAAAATATATAATATATCTAATTATAAATAGGAGGGTTATTACAAATGATCGTAAAATGTATTGATAATGAACTTTGTACAAATTTGACATTAGGAAAAGAATATACTGTAGTTGAAGAAGCAGACAAGTATTACATTATAGCCACAGATGATAATCATGAAACCGTTGTCAGAAAAAACAGATTTGAAATAGTAGAAGATAGTGAAATCGGCAAAAAGGTAAAAGCTACAATAAATGAATTAACTTATCAAATTTCAAATGATTATGAGGATATAAAAGATTTTAAAATAAGAAAAGATCCTAAAGGTGATATAAAGGAAATTATAATTAAGTTCCACTATTAATATAAACAAAAAAATTATTCGGAGGGTTTTATGAAAATAGCAGCATATGATGTAAGAGAAGATGAAAAGATTTATTTTGAAGAAATTATAAAGCAGTTAGATTTAGAAATTGTTTATATTGATGAGATATTGAGTATGGATACAATAGAACTTGCAAAAAATTGTGATGGAGTATCAATTCTTGGCCATAGTCAAATTGATAGTACCATTTTAAATAAATTAAAAGATTTAAACATTAAATATATTTCAACTAGAACTGTTGGATATAACCATATTGATTTAGAATATGCAAATAAAATAGGTATAAAAGTAAGCAATTCAAATTATCCTCCAAGTGGGGTTGCAGAATATACGGTAATGCTAATGCTTATGTCATCAAGAAATTATAAGCAAGCAATGTTTAGAGGTAATGTGAATGATTATTCTTTAGCAGGCTTGAGAGGAAAAGAAATTAAAGACCTTACTGTAGGTGTTATTGGAAGCGGGAAAATAGGATGTGCAGTAATAGATATTTTGCAAGGCTTTGGATGCAAAATAATAGTGTATGATAAGTTTATTAAAGAGGAAATAAAATTAAAAGCAGAGTATGTTGATTTAGAAACTTTATATAAGGACAGTGATGTTATAACACTGCATACGCCACTTCTTAAGGAAACTTATCATATGATAAATAAGGAAACTATAAATAAAATGAAAGATGGTGTAATTTTAATTAACTGTGCTAGAGGTGAACTTATGGATATAGAGGCAGTTATAGAAGGGATTGAAGAAAAGAAAATCGGTGCATTAGGGCTTGACGTTATAGAAAATGAAGAAGGAATATATCATAAGGATAGGCGTACAGATATACTTATAAACAGACAAATGGCTTATATAAGACAATTTCCAAACGTTACTATGACCCAGCACATAGCATTTTATACGGATACTGCAGTAAAGAGTATGGTAACTTGCAGTGTAAAAAGTTTAGTTGATTTTATTAATACTGGGAAAAGCGAACTTGAAATTACCAATAACTAGATATGTGTATAGTGGGGCTGTCGCAATAGAAATAATGTGCGACAGCCACACTATACATTAAAGCCTAAAGAATAATTTACATTGATTTTTTATTTTATACTTCCAGCTGTTACAGATTTAATAATATGCTTTTGGGCAAAGAAATAAAATACGATAACTGGTAATATTACGAGAACAAGTCCCGCCAAAGCTAAATTCCACTGCTTTGTATATTCACCAAAGAAAAAGAATGTTTTTAAAGGTATGGTTAAAGTAGTTGGTTTATTAATAACTAATGAAGGAAGCAAATAGTCGTTCCATATCCAAACGGTATTTAAAATAGCTACAGTTATGGACATAGGCTTAAGCAAAGGAAAAATTATATGCCAAAATATTTGAAGTTTACTGCAGCCATCAATAATTGCAGCTTCATCTAGCTCTTTTGGAATACTTTTCATAAAGCCATGATATAAAAATATAGATAAAGATGCACCAAAACCAAGATAAATAAATATTATTCCACCTATACTTAATAGATGAAGCTGCCCCATAAGTCTTATTAAAGGAAGCATTACTGCTTGAAAAGGAATTATCATTGACACTAAAAAAAGCATAAAAATGATATTGCTTATTTTTGTTTTGGTTCTTTCTAGCATCCAAGCAGCCATGGAAGAAAAAATTATTATTAACAAAACGCTTGAAATTGTTATAAATAGAGAATGCAAAAGAGAATTAAAAAAATCCAATTCCTTTAATGCCCCAGTATAATTGTCTAGTATCCAGGCTTTGGGGAAAGATAAAGTACTTTCAAATAGTTCTTTTTTTGTTTTAAAGGAGTTGATAAGTATTATATAAAAAGGACATAAAAAAAGTGTTGCTAGTAGTATGCCAATGATAAATTCAAAGCCTTTTTTAAAAATTTTATTCATCAAACTTCCACCTCGCCTTTCTTTAAGAAATAAACTTGAAGTAGTGATACAGAACCTACAATTAAAAGAAAAATAACAGCTTTAGCTTGAGCTACACCCATAAGATTAAATTGAAAGGCTGTATTATAAATGTTCATTGCTAGCATTTCTGTGGAATTTCCTGGGCCGCCAGCAGTTAATGATAAGTTTTGATCATAGAGCTTAAAGGAATTGGACAAGGTTAAAAATATGCTTACTGTAAAGGCAGGTCTTACAAGAGGTATAGTTATATGTCGAATTTTTTGTATAACATTAGCACCGTCTATTTCAGCAGCTTCAATTAATTCCGCTGGAATATTTTCAAGTGAAGCAATGTATATTACCATTAAATAACCTGCCATTTGCCAGGACATTAATATGACAAGACCATAAAGACCGGTTTTATCATCAGATAACCAGCCAAGCAGCCATCGCTGGTGGGTAATGCCTCCAATTGCTGAAAATACTTCTGTAAATATAAATTGCCAAATAAAGCCAAGTATAAGTCCTCCAATCAAGTTTGGCATGAAAAATATGGTTCGAAGAAGATTGCTAATTTTTGATTTTCTTGTTACTAATAAGGCTAATGAAAAGCCTAATACATTCAAAATTATTAAGGACAATACTGTAAATTTAAATGTAAACCAAAAGGAATGTGAAAAAGTTGAATCGGTAAAGGCAGAAAAATAATTTTTTAAACCTGTCCACTTAACCTTAGAAGAAATACCGTTCCAGTCTGTAAAGGAATAGTATATTCCAGCAAGAAGTGGAACAAGCTGAATTAATGTATAGGAGAAGAGTATAGGACCTACAAAAGCCCAAAATGAAAGCTTAATTTTTTTCATGTAAATCTACCTCCTTTTGTTGGTTTTATTATGTAAAATAAATTTTAGAAAGATAGAAATAGTTATTATAAAAAAATGTAAAGCAAATCTCTATTTTTTTAATTGACAATGAAGGTAGCTCTTCTGAATAAAGTAGGAGAAACCCCCTTCATTGCCAACAGCTTATTTAAACGAGTATCTATTTCCTTGAATCAGCCCAATTATCTTTTGCGTTTTGAACTAACTTGTCCCAAGTTAAATCTCCAGAAATATACTTTTGTATATCCGCACCTAATTTATCCTGTCCCCAACCAGTAGGATAGCCCATAAATACCCATGGTATTGTTTTGTTATCATTAGAGTATTTTAAGATATCCTTTGATAATGGGTCGCTTGGTTGTAAATCTTCTGAATCATAACCTTTTAAAGCAGGAACGAAGCCGAAGTCTTTAATTATTAATTTTTTGCCTTTATCTGAAGTGTATAACCAATTTAAGAAATCCTCAGCTGCCTTTTTTGTAGCAGTATCTTTACTGCTGTTAACAGCCCAATACATTGGTATGCCAACAGGTATTGAACCTTCTGGAGTGCCATCTATAGGCATAGGAAGTAGTCCCATATTTGACCATATATTTGTATCGATACCTTTAACTGTTCCAGCAATCCAATTTCCTTGCTGAATAATAGCCACTTTTCCTAAGGAGAATAGTTTTTCAACTGAAGTAGAATAGTCAACGCTATCTATAGATTTATTAGTACCATCAGGCTTATAACCATAATTTATTTGTAAGTCTAACAATTTTTTTATTCCATCATTATATTTAAAATCAATAGTTTTAGCATTAAAGGCTTCTACTGCATCCTTAAATTCATTTGCAAATGCAACATTAGATAAATGAAGACCAGTAACCCAATTTTCTTTTCCTGGCAAAGCAAAAACAGCATCTATTCCTAAGGAACTCTTTTTTGAATCTAAGGTTTTTACTGCATTTTGTAAATCGGAGAAAGTTTTTATAGAATCAGGACTAATTCCAGCTTTTTGAAATATGAGTTTATTATATACAAAACCATACCCTTCAAGGTCAAAGGGCATACCATAAAGCTTTGTTCCAGATTTAACGGCTTCTAGTGTGGCGCTATAAGCTGAAGAAACCCAAGGTTGATCAGATAAGTCTTGTAGTTTATTGCTCCAATCTTTAACATCTTGAGGACCTCCGATGTTATAAATAGCTGGTTCTTGTCCAGAAGCAAACTTTGCCTTTAAAGCTGCACCATAGTCTTGTCCACCACCAACAGTTTGAACATTGATTGTAACGTTTTTATGTTCTGCTTCATATTCCTTAACAGCTTTATTTAAAGCATCCTTGACTTCAACCTTAAATTGAAAAATATCAACGGTAACAGGACTATCAGCAGCAGAAGCGTTTGTATTTCCACCACAACCAGTGAACATGCTAGCACTCAAAGTTAAAAGACAAGTTAAAGCTGTAAGTTTTTTAATAGCATTCATATGATTACCCCCTAAATAATTAATAATAGTGCAATCGGTTACATAAATTAATTATATATCCATAAATTGGAAGTGTCAACGAAATTTGAATAAATATTAAAAATGTTATAAAATAACAAATTAATCATTGACTGTAAATAAAACATATTGTATATTAAGTTTAATGTAATCGGTTATATAAATAACAATTGATATGTTAAATATAATAAAACATATTAAAAGGAGTTTTTAGTATGGTTAATTATTCAATTAAACACTATAAAAAAGTGCAAGAAATTGTGTTAGAAAATGGGTTAGTGAAATTGATTATTGTACCAGAACAAGGTGGAAGGATTGTGGAATATTCTATTGAAAACGTAAATATATTGTTTCGCAATGAGCAGTACAAAAATACTATAGGAGATATAAATAAAAAAAGAAAAGCTGAAAATTGGATTAATTTTGGTGGATATAAAGGATGGGAAGCACCTCAAATAAATTGGGGATGGCCACCTGTTTTTGAACTTGATTTAGGAAATTATGACTATGAGTTAAGAAAAGGATCAAATGAAATTCAAGTTACTTTAACTAGTGAAATATCAAAAATGGATAAACTGCAGTTTGTAAGAACTATAATTATGCACGATAGTAGCAATGCTATTAAAATAAATGAGAAGATTATTAATCACAGCAATAATTTTAAAAACTTGGCTGTGTGGGGAAACACTCAGGTAGCTACTCCTGGGTTTTGTGAAATACAATTGAATTCTGATCTTTTTTTTGGTGGGATAACATTTTATCAAAATTTTAAAATTCCTTCTTCAAAAGCATATGAATTAAAAGATAGGGGAAAGAAAGTTTTAAAAATAATTTGTGACAATTGTGAGAAATTTAAAGTAGGGGTTGTAACAGATAATGAGAAGTTAAAATATTATTTACCGCTTAACAAGGATAAAATAGTTATATTTACAATTAAATTTAATTATCAAGGTAAAGTAGTATATCCTCATGGCAGCAATGTTGAAGTATTTGTTGACGATATACTTAGTTATGCAGAACTTGAAGTACTAGGTAAACTAGCTAATGTTTCTCCCAAAGGAAGTATTAGTATGGATATGGAATGGGATTTGGAAATGATTAAAAATACAAATGAACGGTAAAATATAAAAATAATTAAAAATTTACGTGTATTATGTTGACAACCTTTTCATAATGAAATATAATTTACCCAATAGTGCAATCGCTTGCACTAAAAGAATTGTATAATTTATTGGAAGTTTATCCGATAATCAAAAACACAAAATAATGAATAAAAAATAGAAAAATTATGTATTGCAGAAATGGGGTTGATTAGACATGAGAAAAATTAAAGCGTGTATTTTTGATTTAGATGGTGTGATTGTGGATACTGCTAAATACCACTATTTAGCATGGAAGAGGCTAGCACAGGAGCTTGGATTTGATTTTACGGAAGAACAAAATGAAGCATTAAAAGGTGTTAGCAGAACTAAATCTCTTGAAATTTTATTGCAAATTGGTGGAATTAATATTTGTGATGAAGAAAAAGAAAAGTTAGCAGAAAAGAAAAATAATTGGTATGTAGAATATATTAAAAACATGGTTCCTAGCGAAATATTAAAAGGGGCAAAAGAGTTTCTATATGAATTAAGAAAAAATAATATAAAAATTGCACTAGGCTCTGCCAGCAAAAATTCAATGCTAATACTAAATAAGTTAGAATTAGTAGACTGTTTTGATGCTATTATAGATGGAAATAAAGTTAAAAATGCTAAACCAGATCCAGAGGTATTTTTACTTGGTGCAAAACAATTAGGTATTCCCAATAATGAATGTGTAGTTTTTGAAGATTCAAAAGCTGGAATTGAAGCAGCTCTATGTGGAGGAATGCTTGCTGTTGGAATTGGTGATAAAAGAGTATTGGATAAAGCTAATTTGGTGATTTCTTCTTTAAGTGAGATGTCAATGGATAAATTACAATTATTAAAATAGGAGGCTAAAAATGAAAAAATATTTAGTGGAAGATGAATGGAATATTATTGAAAGAGGTTATAATGAAGATAACAATGAAATTTCTGAAAGTATATTTAGTTTAGGAAATGGATACATGGGTCAAAGAGCAAACTTTGAAGAAAAGTTTAGTGGCAAATCGCTTCAAGGAAGCTATATGGCAGGTATATATTATCCAGACAAGACTAGAGTTGGCTGGTGGAAAAATGGATATCCTGAATATTTTGCAAAAGTACTAAATTCTACAAATTGGATTGGAATAAATATAATAGTTAACGGAGAACAATTAGATTTAGCTAAATCACAGGTTAGCGATTTTGTAAGAGTTTTAAATATGAAAGAAGGATACCTTTATAGAAGCTTTAAAGCAAAACTTCAAAATGGAAACGAAATAAAAGTTGAAGCAAAAAGATTTCTTAGTATAGCTTTTAAAGAAATTGGAGCTATAAAATATAGTGTCAAAGCATTAAATTTTAGTGGTACAATTACTGTACAACCTTATTTAGATGGTGACATAAAAAATAAAGATTCAAATTATGAGGAAAAGTTTTGGAGCGAAGTTTCTAAAGCTGCATCAAATGATGAGGCATATTTAACTATTAAAACTAAGAAGCTAGATTTTTATTTATGCACAACTATGAAATATGACATAGCAATAAATAATGTAAAGCAAAGCTTTAATGCAGAAATAATTGAAAAAGAAAAATATGTTCAAAATAACGTTAGTGTAACTATTAAGGAAAATGAAGAAATAGTAATTTATAAATATGTTTCCAGTGTTACTTCAAGAGATTATGAAATAGAGGAATTAAATGTAGTAGGTAAAAGGCTTTTGAGTTTAGCCTATGAGAAAGGTTTTGAAAAATTACTGGAAGAACAAGCAGAAGCTTGGAATGAAAAATGGAAAGAAAGCGATATCATAATTGAAGGTGATGTAGCAGCACAGCAAGCAATTAGATTTAATATTTTTCAATTAAATCAGACGTATACAGGTGAAGATGATAGACTTAATATAGGACCGAAGGGTTTTACAGGTGAAAAGTATGGCGGAAGCACTTATTGGGATACAGAAGCATATTGTGTGCCATTTTATCTAGCTACAGCGGATGAAAAAATTGCAAGAAATTTATTGATTTATAGATATAATCAATTAGAAAAAGCTAAAGAAAATGCAAAAAAATTAGGCTTTAAAAAAGGTGCTTTATATCCAATGGTTACAATGAATGGTGAAGAGTGTCATAATGAATGGGAAATTACCTTTGAAGAAATTCATAGAAATGGTGCAATAGCTTATGCTATTTATAATTATGTAAATTATACTGGTGATAAAGCATACTTTGGTGAATATGGATTAGAGGTTTTGGTAGAAATATCAAGATTTTGGGAAGAAAGAATTAATTTTTCTAGCGAAAAAGGGAAATATGTTATGCTAGGTGTAACAGGTCCAAATGAATATGAAAATAATGTTAATAATAACTGGTATACAAATACTATGGCTGTTTGGACAATGGATTACACAATTGAAGTAATACAATATTTAAAAAATAATGAACCTTTAAGGTACAAGGAATTAGAAATAAAATTAGGATTACAAGGCTTAGAAATAGAAAAGTGGAAAGATATAATTAAAAACATGTATTTCCCTACAGAAGAAAAACTAGGTGTATTTTTGCAGCAAGATGGATATATGGATAAAGAACAAATATTAGTAAAAGATTTGGATAAATCCAATTTGCCTTTAAATCAAAATTGGTCTTGGGATAGAATATTAAGATCTTGTTTTATAAAACAAGCAGATGTGTTGCAAGGATTATATTTTCTTCAAGACAGGTATGATCTAGATACAATTAAGAGAAATTTTGAATTTTATGAGCCAAGAAC
>JAJXWJ010000114.1 GCA_021781655.1 Bacillota bacterium
GAATCCTGCTAAATGCTACGCATTACGTAGGATTACAACCTTAGGAAAATTTGAGGTGATACCATTTTCAGAGGGAAAGAAAAAATCCTTTGGTGGCAAAGCCTCAAGGATTTTTCGAAAGGATTAAAATTTTAATAAATGAGGTGTTATTTTGAAGGTAAAAGCAAATTTAACGGTAGATGATTATTGGAATTACGATAAATTTATTATTTTAACTAAACCAAAACTTATTTTAAAGCTTATTATAAGCTTAGCATGTATGCCAATTTGTATCTTAGCTTTAGGGATTATGTTAAAGTTATCCATAGTTTATTGCATTGTAATTACAATTATAGGTGGTGGGATATTTGATTATATATATATGAAGTTAATGAAAAAGAAAATGGATAAAAATTTGAATAATAAAAAAGGATACATATGTGAGCATGATTTTGAAATTAGTGAAGCTGGATTTTATAAAAAAAATAATGTTTATGAGAAGCTATTTACTTGGAACTGCATAAAATATGTTACAGAAGATTTAAAAAATATCTATATTTTTACGGGGAAGGCATATGCCGAAATAATTCCAAAAGCGTCTTTTGTTTCAAAGGATGAAGCTAAAAATTTTTTTGATCTTGCTTTGGAAAATTGGGATAAAAACAAAAAAATATAAAAGCAGCCGTTGAAAAGTAGAAATATTGTGCACGGCTGCTTTTTATTAAATTCCTAAATAATCTGTAACAGACTTTTTAATTTCTGTTTTATCGCAAACAGTGTTATGAACTACTGCTCTAAGGTCCATATCTTTTATTCCTGCTGGAATATTGTAATTTCCAAGTTTTTTGATTTCTTTAATCAATTCTAATTCAGAAATTCCTGCGTATTTTTTATCAATAGCTTCCATAACCGATTTTGGAAACTTAAATGGACTTGCTGTGGATAAAATTACAGCTTTAGTACCATCTTTTGTTGCTTTTTTATATTTGTTATATACAGAGTATGCAACGGCTGTATGGGTATCTATAATCTCTTTGAAGTCGGTATATATTTCACTTATAGCAGCACAGGTTTCTTCTTCTGTTGCATAACCTCCATAAAAATCACTAAGCTTTGCTTTCATTTCTTCAGAAACTTTATATTTGCCTTCATTTTTAAGGGAAGACATCAAAGCGTTTATAGTTTCACAGTTTTCACCGCTTATAAAGTATAATAATCTTTCAAGATTGCTGGAAACTAAAATGTCCATAGAAGGAGAGTTTGTCACGAAAAAATCTCTATTGCTATCATAGGTACCAGTAGAAATAAAATCGTACAATACTTTATTTTCATTAGATGCACATATTAGTTTATCTATTGGAGCTCCCATATATTTTGCTAAGTATCCTGCCAGTATATTTCCAAAGTTACCAGTTGGAACTACAACGTTTATTTTTTCGTCCTTACTAATCTCACCTTTTTTAAATAGGTCTAAATATGCATAAAAATAGTATACTACTTGAGGAATAAGTCTTCCGATATTTATTGAATTGGCTGAAGAGAACATAAAGCCCTTAGCATCAAGTTGCTTTCTAGTAGCTTCATCTGTAAAAATTTCCTTTACAGCCTTTTGAGCATCATCAAAGTTACCTTTTATTCCTACAACATGAGTATTGTGCCCATCATGGGTAACCATCTGAAGCTTTTGAACTATACTAACACCATCTACAGGGTAAAACACTATAATTTTAATTCCATCTACGTTGTTAAAACCTTCTAGTGCAGCTTTTCCAGTATCTCCAGAAGTAGCTGTTAAAATCAATATTTCCTTATCTAAGCCTAACTTTTTAACAGAAGTAGTTAACAGATGAGGAAGAATTGAAAGTGCTACATCCTTGAAGGCTAAAGTAGGACCGTGATGAAGGTCAAGGAAGAAGTCATTTCCTATTTTATTAACAGGTGTAATTTCATCGGTATCAAATTTATTATCATAGGCTTTATTTATACAATTTTTTAGCTCTTCTTCAGTAAAATCTGTGAAGAACTCTTTCATAACGAAGTATGCTAGCTCTCTGTAGTTCATTTTTGATAAAGCGTTACAATCAAAATTTATTTTAGGAATTGAAGTTGGAATAAATAGACCTCCATCCTCTGCAATTCCTCTTACAATAGCATTAGCTGAATTTACAGCTTCACCTTTACCTCTTGTACTTTTATATAACAAAATTTTTGCCCCCTTTTAATATTATCTATTCGTCGAAATTCTCTACCCTTATTACATTTTTTATACTATCAACAGTAGATAATTGTTCTAATAATTTTATAGATTTTTTTATATCACCATCTAAAGCTTTATGGGTAATAAATACTAATGAAACTAAGTTGTCATTTTTGCCCTTTTGAATTATAGAAGATAGACTCACATCGTTTGCCCCAAAAATTGTAGCGATTTGAGCCAAAACTCCACTTTGATCATGGACATTCATTCTTATATAATATTGTGAAATTGAATTTTCAGCTGGAAGAATTGGCATATCTAAAATAACATTAGAGGAACCTGTTACAGTCATATTAGTTCTTAAAATAGAAATAATATCAGCTACCACTGCACTGCCTGTAGGAAGTGAACCAGCACCTCTTCCATATAGCATTAAATCTCCAACAGCATTTCCTTTTATAAAAACGGCATTAAAGGAATCATTAACATTGGAAAGTGGGTGTGTAGATGGAATCATTGTAGGATGAACTCTTAATTCCAGCTTTCCATCCATTTCCTTTGCAATAGCTAACAGCTTTATTGTATAACCAAATTCTTTAGCATTTTGTATATCGTAAGAAGTTATATTTGTAATGCCTTCTCTATATATATTATCGATACTTACATTAGTTTTAAAAGATAAATAAGTTAGAATTGCTAATTTATACATAGCATCAAAAGCATCAACGTCAGCAGTAGGGTCTGCTTCAGCGTATCCTTTTTCTTGAGCTTCCTTTAAAGCAGTGGCAAAATCTAAATTTTCATGAGCCATTTTAGTTAGAATGTAGTTAGTAGTTCCATTTATAATTCCTACTACTTCTTTTATTTTATTTGCAGTTAAGCTTTCTTCTATTCCTCTAATTACTGGAATACCACCAGCAACACTGGCTTCATATAAGAATAAAACTCCATTTTGTCTTGCTTTTGAAATAATTTCTTTTCCGTTTGTTGCAACCAATTCTTTATTTGCAGTAACAACGTGTTTCTTGCTCTCAATAGCTCTCATTATATAGTCTTTAGCAGGGTTGATGCCACCCATTAATTCTACAATGATTTTTATATCATCGTCAGCAAAAATTTCTTCTATATCGGAAGTTAATATATTATTTGGAATGTGAAGACCTCTATTTTTACTTGTATCACGCACTAATATTTTTCCAATTTCGATTTCATAACCAGAACGATTTTTTATTTCTGTCATATTGTTTTCGAATATTTCCCATACGCCTTTTCCTACGTTTCCTAAGCCAAGCACAGCAATTTTAACTTTTTCCATTTTTAATGCCTCCTAAAACTAACTAATTTTATAGCTATATTATTTGAACACCTGTGTTATCAGGTTTAAGTACTTTTACTTCCCATTTAATATCAGTTGTTTGTAAAAATGAATTTATTTTTTCACCAAAAGTTATGTTTTCTTTATTAATGACTGCCATAAGTGTTGAACCAGAACCACTTATAAATTCACCATAGGAGCCTAAAGTTTCAGCTTCTTTGAATATTTCTGACATTCCATTAATTAATGGTCCTCTATAAGGCTGATGAATCTTGTCATCAAAACAAGTTCTTAAATGATTATATTCTTTATTGTAAAAAGAAGATACAAGCATTGCTGCTCTTGAAATATTAAATATACAATCTTTTTTACAATATTCATCTGGTAAAACCTTTCGTCCATCAGAGGTGCTCATTTTAAAATTTGGTATTAATGCTACGAAAAGTAAGTCTTCTGGTGGGATTATTTTTGAGTAAGTAACTTTGTCACCTTGAAATAAGGATACATCGAAGCCACCTTTAATTGCAGCTACTACATTATCTGGATGCCCTTCAATTTTTGTAGCTAAATCTATTATATCTTGTTCTGTCATCATGCCCTTCATAAAATAATTAGCAGCAGTTAGACCTGCAGCTATACAAGTGGCGCTGCTTCCAAGTCCTCTTGAAAAGGGAACCTCTGCCTTTGATACATTTATATACATACCTTTAGCTTCGTAGTTATATTTTTGAAAAGCCTTAATCATACTATTATATATTAGATTTTCTTCCAATGCAATCGATGAAGGTTTGCCTTCAGATAAAAAAATGATGTCCTTTTCTCTCTCTTCAAATTCAAATTCATTATACAAATTTAAAGCCATTCCAAAAGAGTCAAAACCAGGTCCCATATTTGCAGTACTGGCTGGTACTTTAATCTTTATCATATATTTTCTCCTATTCCATTGCAATTAAATCGGTTTTAATTACATTATTATTATTTTTTATATCATTTATTAAGGTTTCTATATTAACCGAATGATTAATAATTTCTAAAGTTATAGTTACATTTGCAATTTTGTTAATTGGTATGGTTTGATTTATAGTTAAAATGTTAACCCCATATTCAGCAATTTTATCTAAAATTTTAGATAGTGTGCCGGCTTCATCGCCAAGCATCATGCTTAAAGTTACTTTTGAGTTATTTTTAGAATCAGAAATGGTGAAAACACTATCTTTATATTTATAGTAAGCGCTTCTGCTAATTCCAACAATTTTTACAGCTTCGGAAATATCATGAACTTTTTTTGAATTTATAAGATTTTTCACTTCAATTACTTTTCCAAAAATTTCAGGAAGCACCTTTATATCAACAAATAAATATTTACTCTCCATAAAATGTGTTAATACCCCCTTATTATAGTATGTACTTCATAGAAAAACAAGTGTATTTCTAGAGAGAACTTAAGAAAAATATATCACAATAAATACCACAATGCAACTTGTTAATTACAATTCAGTTGAAGTAAAGAATCAATAGAACGTATTGCCAAATAGCAATAAAATGTAATATAATTAATATTATTACAATAATTGGATGGAGGAGCGTTATGGAAACTAAAATATCATTAGTTAGATCCTTAGACAATAAGCTTGTTAAAAGTATATTTGAAACTTATATTCAATTTAAAAATAGGGTTGAAGAAATACAAGCTGTTACTATTGGAAATGCGTTGTTAGATATAGAAAGCTATGATAGAGATTCTGGAGTTTGTTTTGTTAATGTTGATTTTTTTAGTTGGAAGGCAGTTGAAGAAATAAATTATGATTATTACTACTTTATTATGCCCAATAAAGAAAAGAAGTTAATTGAAAGCTTAGATGGAACATATAAACTTTTATCAAAATTTAAAGTTATGGGAGAAAAAGTGTATATAGATACAGAAAGTTTAATGTTAATAATCGATGATTTAGAATTGAAGTTATATCCTATAAGTTTAAAACAGGATCTTTTTGAAGCTGATGAACAATTTCAGCAAAGAATAAAAAATATTAGAACAATGCCCATAGGAAAGATAAATATAGATAAAATCGATTATGATATAAACACATCTTCATTTAAATTTGATGTGGAGATAAATACCCTTGAAGAAATTAAAGTACCCAATATTAAAGGACTTTTTTGTTTCATTGACAAGGAAACTGCGGAAGACTTTTATGTTAAAAGCAAAAATGGTGTTTTGTATGGAAATTTTTATTGCCTAAAAAATGAAATAGCAGTAAATGTAGATAGTTTTCATATAATATATAATGGAAAAAAGATTAAAGTATATACTATTTTATTAGACAAAATATATTTTACACAAGATGGGTTCACAGAACAAATAGAAATGCTTTCAAAGCTCGCTTCCGGCAAAGCTACTTTGCTTGTTGAAAAATATGATAAAGTAGGTGAGGTACTGCCTATACATATTAAATGGGACAACTGGATTAAAGAGTACACATCTACTTTAACTGAACTTCATATAGATGCTGATTTAATGCTAGCAAAAAATATTTTTAGCGGAGGACTAGAGTATCCAGTATACGTGCATTTAGTTGCTGACAAAGAAACCTTTAATGTTGAAAAAATAGAAATTAAAAATTATATAGGAGATATAGAAGTAAAATTTAATGATATTTATGGTTCTATTAATAATGGATTAGATGAAGAATGTGCAACTTTAAGCAATGTTTTAAACTATGAAGATAAAGAAGAGATGAACAATTGCATTGATGAAAAGTTTGATTTTGTAAATGGAATAGCGTTAGTCAAGGTTAATGGGAAATATACTTATATTAATGAGCATGGAGAAATTCTTGGAATTCTCAATAAAAGGCTTATGAGGTTTATTAATAATAAAGGCAAGTATGGATATATGGACAACATAGACAGGGTTATACTTATTAATCCGGAATATGATTATATAGGAAATTTTTACGAAGGCTTTGCTAAAGTTAATATTAGAAATAAGTGGGGATATATAAACGAACAAGGAGAAGTAGTTATTGAAATGCAATTTGATTTTGCTAAGGATTTTAATGAGGGATATGCAGCTATTAAAATGAAATCTCTTTTAGGACCCAAATGGGGATATATAAATAGAGAAGGTAAAATTGTAATAAGTCCAAAGTATGATGAAGCTAGTGAGTTTTCTAATGGTTTTGCATATGTAAAAATAAAGGGGCTCTTTAAAGGTGAAAGAGAAGGTTTTATATCAGAGAATGGAGAATTTCATGATTATGTAAGGGATGCAAACGGTGCCTAGAAATAGGCACTGTTTTTTTGCTGGAAGTGCTTGCATAGTAATGAATTTTGAGTATAATAGGACAGTATACGAATTAAAAAAAACTTTATAGAAAAAACAAGTATAAAGTGATAAACTAAAAGTTATAAATGAGTGTGGAGGATAAAAAATGTTTGATGATAAAAATCGATTAAAATATGCTGCATATGTTTCAATAGCAGGTATAGTAATTATTTTAATACTAAATTATTTAGTAATGAGTGTTAAGACAGAAGAAATTACATATAATAAATTTCTAAGTCTCTTAAAGCAAAAACAGGTGTCAGAAGTTCAGGTTACTTCTGATAGAATTACCATTATACCTAAAAATAGTAGTGGCATTAATAAAAGTGTATTATATACAGGAAGAATATTTGATCCAGATTTAAAAAATGAACTTACATCATCAGGAGCAAATATAACAGCACCTTCTGACAGTAATGACCCAGTAAAAAACTTTCTTATAAATTGGGTTTTACCTATGGTATTTATATTTTTTATTGCTAGATTTTTATTTGGAAGGATAGATAAAAAATTTGGCGGAGGAGTTATGTCCTTTGGAAAAAATAATGCAAAGGTTTATGCAGAAAGTGAAACTGGAAAAACTTTCGATGACGTGGCAGGACAGGAAGAAGCAAAGGAATCTTTAGTAGAAATTGTTGATTTTTTGCATAATCCAGGTAAGTATGCGGAAATAGGGGCAAAGCTTCCAAAGGGTGCACTGCTTGTTGGACCACCAGGAACAGGAAAAACATTACTTGCTAAGGCAGTTGCAGGTGAAGCTAAGGTTCCATTTTTTTCTATGTCCGGTTCAAGTTTTGTGGAAATGTTTGTAGGAATGGGAGCAGCAAGAGTTAGAGATTTGTTCGAGCAGGCTCAAGAAAAAGCACCATGTATTATATTTATAGATGAAATAGATGCCATAGGTAAGAGTAGAGATAATGCTATAGGAGGCGGAAACGATGAGAGGGAACAAACCCTTAATCAGCTGCTTGCCGAAATGGATGGGTTTGATTCTTCAAAAGGTGTAGTTATTTTAGCTGCAACTAACAGACCGGAAATTTTAGATAAAGCTTTACTTAGACCAGGAAGATTTGATAGAAGGGTTATAGTAGATAGACCAGACTTAAAAGGTAGAGAAGCTATTCTCAAGGTTCACGCAAAAGATGTTAAAATAGATGAGAATGTTAAGCTTGAAGCTATAGCAAAAGCTACGCCAGGAGCTGTAGGAGCAGATCTTGCTAATTTAGTAAATGAGGCAGCTCTTTTAGCTGTAAAATATGGTAGAAATTTAGTTGAACAAAATGACTTAGAAGAGGCTGTAGAAATTATTATTGCAGGAAAAGAGAAAAAGGATAGGATATTATCAGAAAAAGAAAAGAAATCTGTTGCCTTCCATGAGGTAGGTCATGCACTGGTTGCTGCACTATTAAAAAATACTGACCCAGTACATAAAATTACAATTGTACCTAGAACAATGGGAGCCTTAGGTTTTACAATGCAGCTTCCTGAGGAAGAAAAATATTTGGTTTCAAAAGAAGAAATGATAGATGAAATAACGGTTATGCTTGCTGGAAGGTCAGCAGAAGAAATAGAATTTGATATGGTATCAACTGGTGCATCCAACGATATTGAAAGAGCAACACAAATGGCAAGAAATATGGTTACGATTTATGGTATGACAGACAGATTTGATATGATGGCTTTAGAATCTGTTCAAAATAGATATTTGGATGGAAGACCAGTTCAAAACTGCAGTATGGAAACATCAACAGAGGTTGATAATGAAACATTAAAAATAATTAAAAATGCTCATAATAAAGCAAAAGAAATGTTATCTACCAATAGGGAACTGCTTCAAAAGATTGCATCTGTTTTGATTGAAAAGGAAACCCTTATGGGAGATGAATTTATGGAAATTGTAAAGGGGAGCTCTGCATGGATAAAGAAAGTGGATTTGGA
>JAJXWJ010000028.1 GCA_021781655.1 Bacillota bacterium
CAGGAAGCATTCCTGGCTTAAACAGTAAAGACCTTAAAGGTATGGATATGAATCAAGGTGAAAAGGAAATGAAAAAGGTTGAAGCTATGATTCAGTCTATGTCATCGAAGGAAAGAAAAAATCCAAACCTGGTTATTTCATCTTCTTCCAGAAAGAAGAGAATTACAAAAGGTTCTGGAACTACAGTTCAAGATTTAAACAGGTTCCTTAAGCAGTTTGAAATGATGAGAAAAATGATGAAACAACAAAAAGACTTATTAAAACCGGGTAAAAAGGGCATGTTTGGAAAACTTCCTTTTTAACATAAACTTAATATCCTTTGAAGGAGGTGATTTTTAATGGCAGTAAAGATGAGACTAAAAAGAATGGGTGCAAAAAAAGCTCCTTTCTACAGAATAGTAATCGCAGATTCAAGAAGTCCTAGAGACGGAAAATTTATCGAAGAAATAGGTTACTACAATCCAACTACAGAGCCAATGACTTTGAAAGTTGATGCTGAAAAAGCAGCACAGTGGATCAAAAACGGAGCTCAACCATCTGATACAGTAAAGAAACTTTTAAACTTAAGTGGAGTGACTAAGTAATCACTGGGGGTGTATTTATGAAAAAGCTTTTGGAAGATATAGCGAAATCATTAGTTGATAACCCAGATATGGTAGACGTAAAAGAAATTAATGGTGAAACTTCAATAATTCTTGAATTAAAAGTTGCACCAGAAGATATGGGCAAAGTAATTGGAAAACAGGGAAGAATAGCAAAAGCTATACGAACTGTTGTAAAAGCAGCAGCTATGAAAGCAAACAAAAGAGTTGTTGTTGAAATAATATAAGAGTTAGGTTATCCTAACTCTTATATTATTATGAGTAAAGGAAGGTATAATAGTATGGAACAATTTTTATCTGTAGGACAAATTATAAATACTCATGGAGTAAAAGGTGAATTAAAGGTTTATCCATTAACAGATGACGTAAAAAGATTTCGAAAATTAAAAAAAGTTTATATAGATAATGAAGAAAGAACAATCATTTGGTGTAAAATAATGCCAAAGGTTGTTATAATTAAAATAGAAGGTATAGAAACATTAGAAGAAGCTTTTAGCTTAAAACAAAAATATTTAAAGGTTAAAAGGGAAGAGGCAGTAACATTAAAAAAAGACAGCTATTTTGTTGCAGATATCGTAGGTTCAAGAGTTATTGATGAAAATGATAAAGAGCTTGGCTGTGTTGATGAGGTTATATTTACTGGCAGTAACGATGTATATTGGATTAAGGGAGAAAATGAACTCCTTATTCCTGCCATAAAAACTGTAGTGGTTAAAGTGGATATAGAAGAAAAATTAATAGTTATAAAGCCGGTGGATGTATGGAGTTAAAAATAGACATCTTAACGCTTTTTCCAGAGATGTTTGATGTTTTTAATCATAGCATTATAGGAAGAGCTGTTAAAAATGAAATAATTAATATTAATACTACGAACATTAGAAATTATACTAATAATAAACACAATAAGACAGATGAATACCCTTATGGTGGCGGTTGTGGTATGGTTATGACCGCTCAGCCTATTGTGGATGCCATTGATGCTGTAAAAAAAAATAACAAGGGTAAAGTTGTTTTTCTTGGACCTAGAGGCAAAACCTTTAATCAAGAAACCGCAAAGGCTTTATCAAAAGAAAAAGAATTGATTTTTTTATGCGGTCATTATGAAGGAATCGATGAAAGGGTATACAAATACATCGATATGGAAATTTCCTTAGGTGATTTCGTTCTTACAGGAGGAGAAATGGCTTGTATTCCAATTGTAGATAGTATATGCCGTATGCTTCCAAAGGTTTTAGCTAGTGACGAAAGCTTTACAGAAGAGTCCTTTTATGATGGGGTACTTGAATATCCTCATTATACTAGACCAGAGGATTTTAGAGGTGATGTGGTTCCCACAATACTATTATCTGGACACCATGAAAATATTAGAAAGTGGAGAAGGAAACAGTCACTTATAATAACTAAAGAAAAAAGACCAGACTTATTTAATAAGTTAAAGCTTACTAAAGAAGATATTAAGCTTTTAAAAAACGAAGAACTCTGATAAAAAAATTGTTGTTTTTCTTATGAATTTATGATATTATGGAAGCTGTGCTAGTACGGGCGGTCCTCTGATTATTTACTTTAGTCATGAACGTCACATTATATATTAGGAGGGAATGCACAATGTTAGATATTATTAAAGCTATTGAAGCTGAACAAATTAGAACTGATTTACCTGAATTCAATGTAGGTGACACGATTAGAATCGAAGTTAGAATCAAAGAAGGCGAAAAGGAAAGACTACAAGCTTTTGAAGGTACTGTTATTAAAAAGCAAAATGGTGGTTTAAGAGAAACTTTCACTGTAAGAAGAGTTGCTTACAATGTTGGTGTAGAAAGAACTTTTCCAATCAATTCCCCAAGTCTTGCAAGCATCAAAGTTGTAAGAAGAGGTAAGGTAAGAAGAGCTAAATTATACTACTTAAGAGATAGAGTAGGTAAAGCTGCAAAAGTTAAAGAAATAAGATAAGAAAAGGGGCTTTTTAGTCCTTTTTTTATTGTAATAAATTGTTTGAAAGGAATAGATTAATATGGCAAATCAAATTAACTGGTTTCCTGGTCACATGGCAAAAACTAGAAGAGAAATTAAAGAAAATTTAAAGCTTGTAGATGCAGTAATAGAAATAAGGGATTCAAGAATTGTAAAATCAAGCATGAACCCAGAAATAAATGAAATATGCAAGGATAAGCCAAGAATTATATTACTAAACAAATGTGATTTAAGTGAAGAAAAAGTTACAAAAGCTTGGATAAATAATTTATCTAAGGGCACGGTAAGAGCCATTGCAGTAAATAGTTTAAAAGGAATTGGCCTTAATTATATAAAGCCAGAACTTGATAAATTATTGTCAGAAAAGATGGAAAGACTTAAAAATAAAGGTGTTGTAAATGTTGTTACAAGAGTAATGGTAGTTGGTATTCCAAATGTAGGGAAGTCTTCATTTATAAATAAGATGGCGAAAAATAATATTGCTAAAATAGGTGATAAACCAGGTGTAACTAAAAGCAAACAGTGGATTAAAACAAAAATTGGTATTGAACTTATGGATACACCAGGAGTTTTATGGCCTAAATTTGAAGAGGAAGAGGTTGGACTAAACTTAGCATTTACAGGAGCTATTAAAGATGAAATTATGGATGTGGAGGAACTGGCTTTAAAATTAATTGAAAGGCTTATGGAATATTATCCTAATAGGCTTAAAGACAGATATAAGCTTACAGAACTTTTAGAAACAGCTATAGAGAATATGGATAAAATAGGTGTAAAAAGAGGTGCTGTAATTTCTGGTGGTAATATAGACTATAATAGGATAGCGGTAATGCTTTTAGATGAATTTAGAGGAGGTAAGTTAGGGCCCATTTCATTAGAAAGACCTTAATAAATAATTATGGATATTACAATGCTCTCAACTTCAAAAATAAAAGACATTATAAAAGAATCAAATGAAGAAAAGCTAGATGTTTTAATTGGCTTGCTTTTAGCGGATAAAAGGAAAAGCGTGGAGGCTTTAGGCAAAAAGCTTAAAAATGAAAAGTTAAAAAAAGAAATTGAAATAAATAGAGTAAAAGGTATGTATAACCTTGATTTAAGCTATGGCACCAATATTTTAATTGCTGGTGCTGATGAAGTAGGAAGAGGGCCACTAGCAGGTCCAATTACTGCTGCTGCAGTAATCTTAGATTTAGAAGCTTTTCCAGAAAAATTAATATTAGAAATAAATGATTCAAAAAAAATATCTTCAAAAAAGAGAGAAGAGCTTTCAGAAAAAATAAAAGAAAAGGCCATTGCCTTTAATATATTTTCTTTAGATAATAAAGAAATAGATGAAAAAGGCATAGGTTTTTGTAATCAAAAGGTATTAGAAAAGGCAGCTACTGGTCTTAACCCAAAGCCAGCACTGGTATTATCGGACGGCTATCCAATAAAAAATATACAAATAAAAAATAACTTTATAATAAAAGGAGACAGCAAAAGTGCTAGTATCGCTTGTGCATCTATTATAGCTAAAGTGTATAGAGATAATTTAATGAAGGAATACGCTTTTATGTATCCAGAATACAAGCTTAATAGCAATGCAGGATATGGCAGTAAAGAACATATTGAGGCTATAAAAAAATATGGAATTACACCAATTCATAGAAAAAGTTTTTTGACAAATATTTTAGGTTAGTTTTAAAAAAATATTGTATATTCATAAAATCTACATAAAAATTTGATAATATATTTACGTAAATAAAAATAATGAGTTAAAGATGAAATTTGAAGAAAAAATAAAAAAACATTCAATTTTCATTTTTTTCTTTTACGAGGTATGAGTATGGATAATATTTTAATAATTGAAGATGGAAAAGCTGTAGCAGAAATAATGAAAGCATATTTAGAGAAAGAAGGTTATAATGTTTTTATTACAGATAAAGGGCTTAGTGGAATAGAATTATTTAGTAAAGAGGATTTTAAGTTAGTAATATTAGATTTAATGCTTCCAGACATTGAAGGTGAAGAAGTTTGTAAAGTAATTAGAAAAATGTCTGATGAGGTCTATATCTTCATGCTAACGGCAAAAGTAGCGTTAAGTGATAAAATTGAAGGACTAAACATTGGTGCAGATGAGTATTTAACAAAGCCTTTAAGCCCAAGAGAACTTACTGCAAGGGTGAATGCTTTATTTCGAAGGGTTGTCAATGAAATTAATGATATACTTATATTTGATGATGGAAAACTGGAAATTGATAAAAGCTCAAGATTAGTAAAATTGAATGGGAAAATAGTGGTGCTTACTCCTAATGAATTTGATATATTGTATGTTTTAGCTAAAAATAAAAAATGTGTATTGACAAGAGAACAACTCATAGAGAAAGTCTTTGGCTTAGGTTTTTATGGATCTGATAGAACGATCGATGTTCATATTAAAAATATTCGTAAAAAAATTGAAGTAGATACTAAGTCGCCTAAATATATTATAACCGTTACAAAGTTAGGCTACAAATTCGGTAATATTTAACAATGAATTCTTTTGTGAATTTTTGGAGGAATTTGATTAATGCAAAGTATTAGAAGAAGATTAAGTATAATAATTATATGCTGCTCGGTCATTGCTATTTTGTTATCGGCATTATTTGTTAATCTAGCTGTTAATGATACATTTAATAAATATATGGTTGATATTCAAAATCAAAGAAATGATAGAATTGTACAATATTTTGAAGAGATATATAAGCGAGATAAAAAGTGGACTTCAACCTCAGGTGAGGAAATGCAGCACGAAGCATATATGAGTAATTATTGTTTATCGTTATTAAATGCTGACAAAAAAGTAATTTGGCAAATGAATCCAAATGATATAAACGAAAGAAATCATATTATTCAGCAAGTAAATAGCGGCGGAGTATATATATCTCATAATTTTCCGGTAGAGGTTAATGGGAAGATAGTTGGTTATGTGAATATTGGACAATATTCACCAATACTTCTTTCCAAGCAAGATATAAATTTTAAGCTTTCAATAAATAAAGGCATAATATTTAGTGTGTTAATATCAATTATTATCGTTATTATCATAAGTATAATAATATCAAAGCAATTTTCAAGACCTATCCAAGCTGTTGCAGAGACCTCAGTAGAACTTTCTAATGGAAATTATGAGTCTGCTTCTAGTATAAAGACGAATATAATTGAACTGAATAATCTAACTCAAAGCATAAATTCATTAGGTAATAAGTTGAGTCATCAGGATATGCTTAGAAAAAGATTAGTTTCAGACTTATCTCATGAAATAAGAACACCTCTAAATGTACTTCAAAACAACTTGGAAGCTATGATTGACGGTATTTATCCAGTAAATGAAGAGCGTTTAAACTATTTAAATAATGAAGTTATCAGATTTAGTAAGTTGTTAGATAATTTAAATGCACTCAAGGAATTTGAGAAAGAAGAATCTGAATTGAATTTGGAAACTTTTGCTTTGGATGAATTGGTTGTATCTATTTGCAATGAGTTTATTATTGAATTTAAAAATAAAAATATATCTTTAGATATAAATATTGAAGCAGGCAATAGTTATGAAATGATTGGAGACTATGACAAGCTTAAACAAGTTTTTATTAATTTATTATCAAATTCAAAAAAATTTACTGAGGCAGGCGGGAAGGTTTGGATTCAAATGAAACAAACTAAAGATAAAATTGTAGTTTCAATTAAGGATAATGGAATAGGAATTAATAAAGAAGATTTGCCTTACATTTTTGAGAGATTATATAGAGGCGATAAAAGTAGACATAAAATAGAAGGAAATGGATTAGGATTAACTATAGCCAAGAAAATTATTGATAATCATATGGGAACTATTTCTGTTGATAGTAATGTAGGTGCATGGACAGTTTTTACAGTTTCATTTACTGCTCCCATTTTTAAACTTTAATACAGGACTTAAACTAGCAATTTCAGGTTTTATACCATTTATATGTCCAATAATGATGGTATTTATGATTCCTATGATGCTTAAGGGAATGGGAAATAAAAATTCTGATGCTAATATGAAGGCGGTAAGCAAGAATGATGAAAGTGATATAACTGAATAAATACAGCCAATGTATAGTAAAAAAGGAGCTGTCGCACTAAATAAATAGTGCGACAGCTCCTTTTATTTTACTCTTCTAGCTGTTAAATAATCTCTTCCGCTTAATGGTGATATTTTTACTGATTCGCCTGTACGTGGAGCTTCTATAAACATTCCATTTCCTACATATATACCTTCATGATATGGATTACTATATGTACCAAAGAAAATTATGTCACCAGGCTGAAGATTGTTTTCTGAAACTTCAACTCCATCCTTAATTTGCTCGTAAGTCGTTCTACCAACAATTATTCCGAAATGGTTATAAACATATTGAACGAAGCCTGAGCAATCGAAGCCTGAGCTTGGAGATGAGCCTCCCCAAACATAAGGCGTACCTAAAAAAGTTGATGCATATGATATAATAGCATCATTAGAATAATTGCCTCTATTAATACTAGTTGGCATAATAGTATTTGTTGAAGTATCAGCACTTTTAAGCATCTCAGCTTCCGTTTGGGCTGCTTCAACCTGAGCCTTATAAGAGGCACTTATAGATATTAATGCTTCAGCTTTAGCTTTTGCTTGTGAAAGTAAAGGCTCTTCTTGCGATTTTTGATTATTTAATTGAGCCAATTGCCTTTCATTATTATTTTTTAAAATAGCAAGCTGTTTATTATCTGCAATTAATTTATTTTCCTTAGCACCTAATTCTTGCTTACTTTCATTTAGGTTTGATATTACTGCGTTATTATAATAAGATATTCGCTTTAGTATTTCCACTCTTGAAATAAAATCACTAATTCCACTTGAATTCAAAATAACACTTAAATAACCTCCATCTTCATTCATGTACATTGCCCTAATTCTCTTGTTAAAGGTATCTTGCTGAATTTTAATTTCTGCTTCTGATTTCAATAGACTTTGCTTTGCTGTCAATATTTCTAATTCTTTATTTTGAATTTGATTATTAATATTATAAATTTCATTTATGCTTTGTTGAATTTGGTTGTCCATCTTTTCTATAGTAGCATTTATTGAATTCACTTCATTTTGTGCTGTTTCTTCCGAACTTACACTTTGATTATAATTATTTTGTGAGATGACTAAGTTATTATTTGTTGCAGTAGCAGCAAATACTTTTGAATTTAACATAACAATACTTAAAGTCAAAACTATAATTTTTATTCTCTTGTTCAAAACTTTTCCTCCTGATTTTAATATTTTATATATGTAAAGTTTTATGATTCATATTATCAAAATAATGTGTAGTTTTTATGTAGTATACTAAATGAATATTTCTTTATATTTTCTACATAATAAAAAAGTATAATTTTGTTGTAGCAAATAATTTTTTTTATATAAATAAAACAAATAGGAGATAAAATATGAAGATATTTAATAATTTAAGAATTGGACAAAAGTTAATAATTTGTTTTTTATTAATTTCTGTAGTACTTAGTTTTGTAGGAGCTATTGCTATTAATGAAATTACAAAAATGAATAAAAATTCCATATCGATGTATGAAGATAATTTAATTCACGTAAGGACAGTCAGTGAGTTAAAGGAAAATTTTTTGCAAATCCATTCGGATTTGATAGCTCTTTTATCTACAAAAGACTTTGTAACAAAACAAAAGATAGAAGCTGATATTGAAACATTAACTAACCAAGATATGACTATTACAAAACAATTAGACAATGAGAAGATGACTGGAAAAGAAAAAGTTTTATTATCTGGTTTTGTAAAGCTACACGATGAATATATGATGGAACGTCAAAATTTTATGACTTTAATAGATGCTAATAAATATGATGAAGCACAGTCAGCCTTTGTAAAGGTCACAGAAGCTAGAGATAAAACCTTTAATAGTATAAATGCAATAATTGAAGCAAATATGCAAGAAGCAAAAACTGCAAATGATAATAACAATTCCATATTCAAAAATTCACTTTATTTAATGATTGGTATCGTGTTATTTGGTTTTATTTTTGCAATAGTACTTGGAATTTTAATTTCAACCCTATTATCAAGTCAAATAAATAAAATTTTAATATTTGCAGATGCTTTAGGTAGCGGAGATTTAACTAAGAGGATAGAGTTTGATTCCAGGGATGAAATAGGAAAGATAGCTAATTCTTTAAATAAAGCCGCTGAAAACACTAGATTGCTTATTTCAACAATAATTTCAAATACTAAAAATATAAGTGATTCTAGCGAACAAATTTATGATGAAATAGACGGAATTTCTAAGAAAATTAACAATATTAATGAATCCACAAAGGGAATATCAGAAGGTAATGAAGAATTAAGTGCAACTTCTGAAGAAGTAACTGCATCTGTTGAAGAAATAACCTCGAGTTGTATTGAACTTTCAAACAAGGCAAAAGATGGAGATAAAGCTTCGAATGAAATTCAGATACGTGCTGTAGAAATAAAAGAAAAAGGAGTACAAGCAATAGGAATGTCTAAAAATTTATATAAAGAAAAAGAAACAAGTATATTAAAAGCAATTGAAGCTGGGAAAGTCGTTGCTGATATCAAAGTAATGGCGGATTCTATAGCAAATATTGCTAATCAAACAAATCTTTTAGCATTAAATGCAGCGATTGAGTCAGCTAGAGCTGGTGAAATGGGAAAAGGTTTTGCTATAGTTGCAGATGAGATACGTAAGCTTGCAGAACAGTCTTCTGAAAATGTCTCTAATATACATAACGTAATAATTCAGGTAAATAACGCATTTAAAAATTTATCTAGCAATACAAAGGATGTATTGGCGTACATTAACAATAATGTAAATCCTGATTATGAGCTTTTTCTGGAAACCGCTTTAAAATATGAGGAGGATGCTGAATTTATTAAAAATATGTCAAAAGAAATTGCCACTGGTGCAACTCAAATACTTAATTCTATAAAACAAACTAATGTTGCAATTGAAACAGTATCTTTTACTGCTCAGCAATCAGCAGAAAGATCAGAAAAAATTTTAAATAGTATAGAAGAAACAAATAAAGCAACTAAAGAAGTTGCTAAGTCAGCACATAGGCAGTCAGAATTATCAGATGAATTACATTCTTTAATACAAAATTTTAAAATATAAATAAGTAAGAAGTACAGATTACTATACTATCTGTACTTCTTACTTATTTATATTTTAGACTCTAAAAATTCAATATATTCATTAACGCCACAAGTAATACTAGTAAATTCCTTTGAGTAACCTATATTTCTAAGTTTATTTATATCCGCTTTAGTATAAGACTGATATTTTGTCTGTATTGAGTCTGGAATGTTAATGTATTCTATAGCTACCTTAAGTTTCATTGCTGTAAAAACAGCTTTTGCAAGATTATTAAAAGAGTTAGCTGTTCCTGAGCCTAAATTGTATATGCCATTTGGAAATTTTGGCATATTATATAGATACATTATTACATCTGCAACGTCTTTTACATAAATAAAATCTCTTTTTTGTTCTCCGTTTAAGGAAGCATCATTGTTATCTTTAAAAAGATAAACCTTTCCATTTTTCTTTATTTGAAGATACGCCCTATAAACCATACTGGCCATTTTACCTTTATGAAATTCATTAGGCCCATAACAGTTAAAAAACCTAAGGCCACACCAATTTTCAGGAAAATTTTTTTGAACCTCTACAAAGCGATCAAACAATAGTTTTGAAAATGCATATAAGTTAAGCGGTGTTAAGGTGTTTAAATCTATATCTTCACTAAAGCCTAGGTTTCCATTTCCATAAACTGAAGCACTACTTGCATAAATAAACTTTAAATTATAATTAGTACAATGTTTGAATAATTTTTTACTAAAGTCAAAATTATTTTGTAACATTTTTTTTGAATCCTTTTCGATAGTATCAGTACACGCACCCATATGAATAACTGTATCGAAATTATATTTAGATATATTATCAAACAATACATTTTTATCAATTATATCGACTATTCTTTTATTGTATAGGTTTTTTAATTTTACAGAGGTATCAAGTTCATCAGCTACAACTATATCATTAATACCTTGACTGTTAAGCTTTTCTATAATGTTTGAGCCAATAAAGCCTGAACCGCCTGTTAATAAAATCATAATTACTCACCTTCAAAACTTAATATTTTATTTACTATTAATGTGGTTGATATTTCTTTTATTCTTGGAAATCCATAAACTTTGCCACCTTGTTTTAATACCTCTATTCCTTCTGGTGTGTTTTTTATGTCGTATTCTGAATCTTTAACATAACAATCAGGTTTAAGCTTTTTAACTACATTGGAAGCATTTTTTTCACTGAAATAAGTTACAAAGTCAACTGGTTTTAATGAATTTATAACCGTAGCACGCATTTCTAGTGTTATTACTGGCCTACCATTTCCTTTTATATTTTTTATAGAGGAATCGTCGTTTAATGCAACAACTAAAATATCGCCTTTTGTTTTTGCAAACCTTAACAATTCGGTATGTCCTATATGCAAGATATCGAAGCAACCATTCGTAAGCACAACCTTTTTATTAAATCTTAAGTTTTGAAGAAGGACACATAATTCATTTAAGGGTAGTATAGTAGTTTCCATTGTTTTCAATTTTTCAAAACCTCCTCAATAATTCCGATTTAGTTATTGTTTTTGTACCATTGTATTGAATTACAATTGAAGCAGCTAGGTTTGCCAGTTTTAAAGAAGTTTCAATATCCATATTGCTTCTTAAGCAATTCATTATGACGGCAAAAACAGTATCTCCTGCACCTGTAACATCAACAGCTCTTGTTTTATTTGCTTTACAAAAAACTTCACTATTACAGTTATTGTAGTATATGCCTTCATCTCCTAAGGTGAGATAAACAGCTTTTGCTTTGCACTTCATTAAATATTCACAGGTAGCTCTTTTTAATAAGTTAGCGGAAGTTAAGGTTCTTTTAATTACTTTAGATAATTCTATTTTATTTGGTTTTAAAAAATCAAAGCCAGAATAAAGGCTTATAGTTTCAGCTTCCTTTTTAGTATCTGAGCCACATATAATATTTTTTTTGAGTATTTTATCAAATAAAGGTGAATAGGGATTGCTTTTCAGCGTATCTGGAATCATACCTTTATTGTAATCTGAAACAAGCACTCCATCGGTAATATTGTTATTTAAAAATTCATCAATATATTTTATAATAGTTGCTGCATAAGAGCAGTATTGCCTTTGCAAACTTTCATAGTCTACTCTTAATAGTGACTGCACTTTAGTTCTAAATCTAACTTTTTTTATAGTTGAAACTTCAGAAGCCATAACAATACCTTGAGTTCCAATGCCGCTTTTATTTAAGTAATTACGTAGCCAATTGCCATCTTCGTCATTACCTAAAATACCAACTAATTCAACATTATTTCCTAATTCTTTTAAATTCATCGCTACATTTGCAGCTCCTCCTGGAAATAAAATTTTGTTACTATGCTTTAAAATTGGAACTGGTGCTTCTGGACTAATTCTAGTTACTTCTCCATAGTTATACTCATCTACCATTAAGTCTCCTAGAACAATATATTGTCCGCATTTTAAATCAATCATAAGTAGCTACCATCCAATAAATTTTCAGCAAAAGATAATAATGAAGCTACGACTTTAATATTTTCATAATGGTCTACTGGCTTTAAATCTTTATCGATTAAAATAGCTTTCATTCCAGCATTTACACCTGTAAGTGCATCTGTAAGTTTATCTCCAATAAAATAAGACTCCTCTTTATTTATTTGGTATTTATTTATAGCTTCATATACCATTTTAGGACATGGCTTTCTACAATTGCAATTGTCCTTTGGACTATGAGGACAATAATACATTTCAGTAATAGCTATTCCATTACATAATAATAAATCGAACAAATATTTATTCGTTTTTTCTACTTGTTCTTTTGTAATAAACCCTCTGCCTATGCCTGATTGATTTGATATAATAATGAGTTTAAAGCCTAAGTTTTGTAACATCCTTAAAGCATCTAAAACACCTTGAAGTAGCTCAATTTCATCTGTGCTTTTTAAATATTCCTTATCTTTTATAATTGTTCCATCCCTGTCTAAAAATATAGCTTTCATATTTGTTCCTCCATAATAAAGCAAAGGAAATGAATTATCATAAGGTGCACTTCTTGTATAATTGCTGTATTATTGGATGGTATTAAAATAGGTATATCACAATCTGTTTTTACTTTACCACCGTCCTTACCAAGAAGTCCAACAACATTCATCCCAAAAAATTTAGCGCATTGTGCAGCTTTAATAATATTTATAGAATTTCCTGAAGTTGAGATTACAATTAAAAGTTTAGCACTATCTTTAAAAGCTTGAACTTGTCTTGCAAAAATTTCTTCAAAGCCAAAATCATTGCCTATTGCAGATAAAGCTGAACAATCTGCAGGTAGAGCTATTGCAGGTAATCCATCTCTTTTAATTTGAAATTTACCAATTATCTCACTTGAAAGGTGTAAAGCTTCGGCTGCACTCCCACCATTCCCACATATTAATATGATTGAGCCATCCTTAGCTGTACTACCGATGAGCTTTCCTGCTTTTTCTATTTTATCTAGCATGTCTTTATCTTTTAAAATTTCATTATATATTTCAATACGTTTATCTATTAATAAATTTACCATTTAATCATTTCACCTCTATATTGTGTAATTGTATTGCTAATTGCTATTTAATAACTTCTTTATTTGTTCAGCTACCTCTTCCCAGTTTGGTAGGTTAAGGCATTGCTCACATTGCTTCAAACATTTTTCTTTAAGCCAGCTTTCAGTCCACCAACAAGGTCTGCACAATTTTTTTGACATAACTATAGTATCAGAATAAGAAAAACAAACTTCAGAAGTAGAAGCAAAAATCACTATACAGGGCGTCCTTGAAGCTTTGGCTAAATGATACACGCCTCCTTCAAGTCCTACATAAAAAAGTGCATCTTTTAAATATCCGGCTGACTGTCTTAAGGTTGTTTTTCCTCGTAAATCCATTACGAAAGGATGAAGTAGAGCATCGGAAGCTTTTCCAAGCTGTATTGGTATAATATTTTCCTTTACAAGCCAATTTATAAGACCATCCCATTGTTTAGATGTCCATCTTTTCATTTGCCCTGGACCACTTCCAGCAGTGTCACAAACTACAGCATACTTTCCTGGTATTTTCTCTTTTACATCTTCTGGTGTTACTAAAACATCATTTGAAGTTGCATATTTCTGAAGACCTAAAGAATGGAGCATTATATCACAAACATTCATATTCAAATCGTCTATTCTAGTTCCTGAGTAGGGAAAATTATCATAATACCATTTATTTTTAATAAAATAATCTGTCAATTTAAAGCTACCATAAGCTCTGCTTACATATCTTAAATCGAATACATTTTCAGTTAAGCCAATAACGCTTTTAACTATATCTGGAAGAAGTCTTCCGCTGCACTCGATTGCTTTATCTATATATGGATGAGAAATAAACATATCCGCTGCATAACCAACAATTGCTACTACTGGCACTGTTGGAGTTTTTTCTTTTAAAGCTCTAGCAACGGGAGTCATCTGCAGAAAATCGCCAATGCCTCCTGTTTTAACTACTAAGTTAGTTTCAAATGAAAATTTGTTTTCTACAATTATTTTTTGAACAAAGGATCTAAACTCTCTAGAAGGTTTTGAATTAATATGATCTTCACCTTTATTTATATCTTTCTTAACTACAAATTTATTAAAACGTTCATTAGCTTCATCGCTTGAAAGTATCACTCTTAAAATATCTAACTTTGAAGCCCCTTCCCGAATTAACTTTGTATGATGGATTAATCCATCCAAATCTGCTTGACGTCCGAAACATTCGGAATAAGTATTTGCAACAAACTCTTCATCCTCTTTTATAAATAATTGTTTAAAGGTTTCCAAACAGCTTTTTGATGCTTTTAAATTTTTGTGAAATTCTTCACTTTTTATAATGGCTTTATATGCTTCGAATTTTAACATTTCGTTATATGAACTTATTTCTGATTTTGAAGGGAGCCTACTTAAAAGCTGACTAAATAAATTATTTATAAAAATATGGTTGCCTAAAACCATGGTTTCCCATAGCTTATTTTGAATAACAGTGGAATTTTTTTTGTTTTTCTTACTTTTTATATTTCTAACTTTATTGAGAAATTTATCATCAAGTATAATATCTATTATTAACTTTTCTTTGCTGTCTAAAGACTTTAATTGATTAAATTTTACTTGAAGGTCAGCTAAAGAAAGATTTTCACATAAAAGTTCATTATAAACTTCATTTATAAATGAATATCCGTCTTTTGCTGCTAAAAACTTCAAAAAATCTAAAATTGTGTTTTCTTTTGTTACTTTTGTTTCAAAATCATTTGTTAAAATGATAGTATTTATGACTTCGTGTCTAGTTCCTCCATGTTGTAAAAACTTTTTAAAATAATTTAATACTTTTAAATCGGGAGTTTCTTCTAATAGTTCTTTATATAAGCCTTCAATAAATTTTTCATCATTATTTAAAAACAATTCTTGAATTTTATCTATTACATGCATAAAAATAAAATCTCCATTTATTGATTAGATTTATGGTAGTTAATATAATAGAAACTGCCTAATTCATACTATGAAATAATATTAAAAATGGATAAACAATTTTAAGTTGTATTACATTAAAAAACATTAATAACAATATAAATGTTTACATTAATTTCACATATTTTTTTTATATTTTTTAACCATTCTTCATTTATAATTAGTATTATATAAGTATAAACAAATCACAAATATAATTTATGGGGAATTATCTATTGTGATAGGAGGGGACATAAATGAATATTGCATTTTTCTTAACGCCAAAGAAAGAAATAATTTACGAAAAATTAACCCATACAATGAGACAAGCAATGGAGAGGATGGAATACCATAGATATAGTGCAATTCCTATTCTTGATAAAGAAGGTAAGTATGTTGGAACGCTTACGGAGGGGGATTTACTTTGGAAATTAAAAAATGATGAAAATTTAAATTTCAAAGATGCTGAAAACATTTTTATATCTGATATAAATTTACATGTGAAAAATAAGCCGGTACATATAGATGAAGATATTGGCCATTTGGTAGAAACTTCTATAGATCAAAACTTTGTTCCAGTTGTAGATGATAATAACGTATTTATAGGAATCATTAAGAGAAGCGACATAATAAATTATTTTCATAATCTACTTTATAGAAAAATAGATGTTGGAGCTTGAACGATAAAATAAATATACTTGGTAACATTGTCCTTGTTGTAGGACATTACCAAAGAAGCACTCACTTCTACAAGTGGGCGTGAGTTTACAATGGGGCTGTTGCAGAATATAAAAATATTGCGTCGCAATTTTATTTTTTGTGCAACAGCCCTATTTATTTTGGTTTGCCTTTAAGTGGTGGAATTCAGTTATTCTCCAAAAGCGTTTTCTATTAAATTGATTTTATATCCGCTATCTAACCTGTTAAAAAACACTTCAACTATATCAAATCTATAAAAGCAATTAAAAAACTTTTTATGACAAATGTAAATTTGAGCAAGCTGCAACAATTTAACTTGCTTTTTATGTGTAACTGCAAATACTGGTGCTCCAAATTTTTCATCATATCTACTTTTAACTTCTATAAAGCAAATATAGTTGTTTTTTATGGCAATTATATCTATTTCACCTAATTTGCATCTGTAATTTCTTTCTTCAATTTTGTAGCCGCAGCTTTTTAAATAAACAGCTGCTAACTCCTCCCCGTATGAGCCTATTTCTTTATTAAAAAATTTCATAATTATTCTCCAAATTTAAAAATTATATTTTAATTATTGTCAATTAGAAAAAAATTATGCAAAATTGCTTATAAATTATAATAGATGTCAATAATCATAAATGGATGGTGATTCGGATGTCTATTAAAGTTAATTCAGCAACATTTTCTGGAGTTACAGGAATATCAGTTTCTGTAGAAGTTGATATTAGAAGGGGAATTCCTTCTTTTAATATTGTAGGTCTTGCAGATATTTCAGTTAAAGAAGCAAAAGAAAGAGTACATGCGGCAATTGTAAATTCAGGTTTTGAATTTCCTGTATGTAAAATAACAGTAAATCTTGCACCTGCAGATATAAAAAAAGAAGGATCTTTATTTGATCTTCCTATGGCAATTGGAATATTAGCAGTCACAGGGCAAATTGCAACGGATTCACTAGAAAAATATCTTATCATAGGTGAACTATCGTTAAGTGGTGCGTTAAAAAAGGTAAGAGGCGCTTTGACAATAGGGATAAAGGGTAAAAAAAAGGGGATAAATAAATTAATTATACCTTACGATAACGGAGGAGAATGTTCTCTAATTAAAAATTGTGAGGTATACGGCTTTGATAATTTAAAACAAATTGTTAACTTTATGGAATACAAAGATCTGCTTCCATTAAAAAATAATTTTGACAATAGTAAATCAATTCCTCTAGATTTTGATTACAGTGATGTAATAGGCCAGGAAAGTTGTAAAAGAGCACTGGAGGTTTCTGCGTCTGGTGGTCACAACATCATGCTTTTTGGGCCTCCAGGCTCTGGAAAAACTATGATGGCAAAAAGATTAACTTCTATTTTGCCACAGCTTAGCTATGAAGAAGCTTTAGAAGTAACTCAAATTTATAGCATTGTTGGGAAATTAAAGGAAGATGAGCTTATTTATAAAAGACCCTTTAGAAATCCTCATAATACCAGTTCAAAAATCGCTTTAGTAGGTGGTGGCATAAAGTTAATGCCTGGTGAAATAACTTTGGCTCATAATGGCGTATTGTTTTTAGATGAAATGTTGGAGTTTAAAAAAAGCATTTTAGAAGTTTTAAGGGAGCCATTAGAAGAAAGAAAGATAAGTTTTTCAAAAGCATCTGGTAGCATTACTTTTCCTTCAGATTTTATGCTTATATCCTCTATAAATCCTTGTCCTTGCGGAAACTATGGTTCCCAAAGGGAGTGTACCTGTACCGATTATGAAAGAAAAAGATACTTATCAAAACTATCATCACCTTTATTAGACAGGATAGATATTTTTTCATTTGTTAATTTAGTAACCTGCCAACAACTTACTAGTAAGAAAAAGCCAGAATCCTCAATTATAATAAGAAAACGTGTAGAAAAAGCACGTAAAATACAGAAGGAAAGATTTAAAAATGAAAATTTTTTTTGTAATTCACATATGGGAGCTAAGGACATAAAAAAATATTGCGAGGTTTCTAAAAAGTGTGAGAATACAATAAAAAAATTTCTTGAAAGCTTCACTATTAGCACTAGAGCATACAATAGAATTTTAAAGGTTTCAAGAACTATTGCTGACATGTATGAAAGTGATAAAATAATGGAAGAACACCTAGTTGAGGCTATGCAGTATAGAAGATTTATAGACAATAAAATAGTATAAAAATGTGAGAGGTTTTTATGAATGATTATGATATTTGGTTTATTTTACTTGACATTTCTAACAAAATGAAAATAAAATTAATAGATAGGTTTAAAAATGCTAAAGAAATATGGTATTATACATTAAATGAAAAAAATATTTCAAAAACAAAAGCTGAAGAAACTTGGAAAATGGTAGAAGGATTAAAACAAACTTTATTTAATAATAAAATTAATTTTGTTACAAAAATGAGCGAGGATTATCCTAGTAAATTAAAAAATTATGACGATGCTCCATATGTATTATTTTATAAAGGCGATATTAAAAAGCTAAATACATGTAAAAATGTTTCTATAGTTGGCTCCAGAAAGTGTAGTAGCTATGGAATAAATGTTACTAAACAAATAGTAGAAAAGCTTAGCACTTATAATATAAATATTATAAGTGGCATGGCTAGGGGTATAGACTATTACGCTCATTTTGAAAGCATTAAACAGAAAAATTTCACCTGTGCCATTTTAGGCTCTGGCGTAGATGTGGTTTATCCAAAAGAAAATATAAGGCTTTATAATGATATAATAGAAAAGGGCTGTGTGATTTCGCAATTTTTACCAGGAACAAAACCTTTTCACTATAACTTTCCTATAAGAAATAGAATAATTGGAGGACTTAGTGAAATAACTATTGTGGTGGAGGCTGGACTTAAAAGTGGTTCCCAAATTACTGCTAATGCAGCTATTGAAATGGGAAATGACGTTGTTGCTGTGCCAGGTTCAGTGCTTTCAAAATATAGTATGGGTACTAATTCTTTAATTAAGGATGGAGCTTTTCCTTTTACAAATATAAAAGATATTTTTGATTTATTAGGTATAAATTATAATATAATAAATAAACCTATTATTAGAAAAATGACAATAGCAGAAGAAAAAATTTATAAACTTATAAATAATGATCCGATCCATATTGATGATATAGTAAAAATAACGGATATTGACATAAGTCAAATTTATGGGTTATTATTTGAAATGCAGTTAAATGATGAGATTATGTGTTTAAGTGGCAATTATTATGTAAGAGCAAATAACCTAATATAATAATGTTCCTAGAATAGATATAAACAAATTAATTATGAAGAGGGGATAAGATGGGTCAAAATTTAGTTATTGTAGAGTCGCCTGCAAAGGCAAAAACAATAGGAAAATATTTAGGCAAAAATTATGTTGTTGAAGCATCCATGGGACATGTGAGGGACTTACCCAAAAGTACTTTAGGTGTTGAAATAGAAGAAAATTATAATCCTAAATACATTACAATAAGAGGTAAAGGAGATTTACTTGATAAGCTTAAAAGGGAAGCAAAAAAAAGCGATAAGGTCTTTCTTGCAACCGACCCTGATAGAGAAGGTGAAGCTATTTCATGGCATTTAGCAAAAGTTTTAAAAATAGATGAAGATAAAGAATGCAGAATAGTTTTCAATGAAATCACTAAAAACGCTATCAAAAATGCTATCAAAAATCCTAGAAAGGTTGATATAAATCTAGTTGATGCGCAACAAGCAAGGAGAGTTTTAGACAGACTAGTTGGATATAAAATAAGTCCTATTCTTTGGAGAAAAGTAAAATGGGGTTTAAGTGCAGGTAGAGTTCAGTCTGTAGCATTAAAAATTATATGTGATAGAGAAAAAGCAATTAATGAATTTAAGCCTGAAGAATACTGGACAATAGAGTGTAAGCTGTCAAAGAGTGAGAAAGAAAAAACTTTTGTTGTTAAGCTTTATAACATGAAGGGTAAAAAGTTAGAAATCAAAGATAAAGAAACAACAGATAAAATTATAAGTGCTTTGAAAAATGGAGAATTTGTAGTTAAAGCAGTAAAAAAGTCAACTAAAAACAAAAATCCACTTCCGCCTTTTACAACAAGTACACTTCAACAAGATGCTTATAAAAGGTTAAATTTTTCAACTAAACGTACAATGTCAATTGCTCAAAATCTTTATGAAGGTATTGAAGTTAAGGGACATGGCACAATTGGATTAATTACATACATGAGAACAGATTCTGTTAGAGTTTCAGAAGAGGCACAACAAACAGCAAAAGTATTTATAACAGAAGCTTATGGTGAGGATTATTCCTTAGCAAAACCTAGAGTATTTAAAGGTAAGGAAGGTGCACAGGATGCTCATGAAGCTATTAGACCAAGTTATATTAATATAACTCCTTCAGAATTAAAGGGAACTATAAAAGATGACCAATACAAACTTTATAATCTGATTTGGAGCAGATTCATGGCAAGTCAAATGGCAAATTGTATTATGAATACATTAAGTGTAACAATAGATAATGGAGATTATGGCTTTAAAGCATCCGGTTCAAGTATCAAATTTGATGGTTTCATGAAGGTTTATAATTATACATTAGATGAAGAAAATGATCATATATCTATCCCGGATTTGTCAGAAGGGGAAGTGCTTTTTTCAAAAGAAATTGATGGAAAACAGCATTTTACATTACCACCAGCAAAATATTCTGAAGCTAGTTTAGTTAAAACTTTAGAAGACAATGGAATAGGCAGACCAAGTACGTATTCACCAATTATTTCAACCTTACTAGATAGAAAATACATCATGAGAGAAAAGAAAACTTTAATTCCAACAGAGCTTGGCAATATAGTAAATAATATTGTGAGTGAATATTTTAAAGAAATAGTAGATGTTGAATTTACTGCAGAGATGGAAAATAAGCTAGATAACATAGAAGGCGGAAAAGATATTTGGAACAAAGTAGTAGATGAATTTTATAAACCATTAGAAGTATCTATTGATATTGCTGAAAAGGAAGTTTCAAAAATAACTATAGAAGATGAAGTTACAGATATTAAGTGCGATAAATGTGGAAAATTTATGGTTATTAAGCATGGACGCTTTGGAGATTTTTTAGCTTGTCCTGGATATCCTGAATGTAAAAATACTAAACCATTGGTAAAAGAGTTAGATGTACAATGTCCAAAGTGTGGGGGGAACATATTAGCTAGAAAGTCCAAAAAGGGTAGAAAGTTTTTTGGATGCAGCAATTATCCAAATTGTGATTTTGTAAGTTGGTTTGAACCAGTAAAAGAAAAATGTCCAGTATGTGCTTCTATGATGGTTAAAAAATATAGCAAATCAAAAGGTGAGTATTTAGAATGTACAAACACTGAGTGTAAGCATCAACAAATATTAGAAGCTAAAGAATAGTATTAGCCGCAATAATTCTACTTTGTGTAAGGTTGAAATGTTGCGGCTGGTAGTCGTAGGAAAAAATCAAAGTCATTTCAAAAAAATAATGTCGAATTAGCAATTTTTATATTGAATTACTCCTAGTTTTATGGTAGTATACACATATGGTTGAGGGATTATTCGGAAAATTATAAAAATTAAAAAAAATGGAGGAATAAAATGTCTACCCTATTAAGTAAAACTAGGATGTTGAATAAAATTTTGCAGAAGAGTGGTGCAGAGCCGGTTGTATTTAACGATATTTGTGACCTTTTAAGCGATGTATTAAAATGTAATGTATATGTTGTAAGCAGAAAGGGAAAAATATTAGGCTGTAATTTATTCAGTGGTTTTGAATGCGATATTGTAAAAAACGAAATTATGAAATCTGGTAAGTTCCCCGATTTCTACAATGATAAGTTGCTTAATTGTTCAGAAACAAAAGCTAATTTATTGAACAAAGGTATTTGTGTTTTTAAAGACAACTATCCTTGTTTATTGGACAATAAAATAAGCACTATTGTACCTATTATTGGGAACAGAGAAAGACTTGGAAGTTTACTTTTGGCTAGGTTTAGTGAAGAATTTAATGATGATGATTTAGTAATTGCTGAGCATAGTGCTGCAATTGTTGGACTTGAGATATTGAGATCAAAACAAGATCAAATAGAGGTTGAAGCTAGAAATAAAGCTGTTGTACAACTTGCTATTGGAACATTATCCTATTCTGAACTTGAGGCTGTTGAACATATATTTAACGAACTAGATGGTGATGAAGGACTTTTAGTAGCATCAAAAATAGCAGACAAGGTAGGTATAACTAGGAGCGTAATAGTAAATGCATTAAGAAAATTTGAAAGTGCTGGAGTAATTGAATCAAGGTCTTTAGGCATGAAGGGTACACACATTAAAATTTTAAATGATAAATTATTAGATGAATTAAATAAAATAAAATAATTAAAGCTAAAATGAGAATTACACGTTAAAATACATGTGTAATTCTTATTTTTATGTTCATAATAAAAAAGTATTGTGTACAGTGCAATAATATGGTATACTATGCAAGTAAAAATACACACATTATCCAATTTGCAAAATGGTGCCCAAAGGTATTTTGCAAATATGACGATGATGGAGGTAAAAACCAGGAGGTAGAAAAATGGCAGTAATTTCAATGAAACAATTATTAGAAGCAGGTGTTCATTTCGGACATCAAACAAGAAGATGGAACCCTAAAATGGCTCCTTACATTTTCACAGAAAGAAATGGTATCTACATTATCGACTTACAAAAAACAGTAAAAAAGGTTGATGAAGCATACGATTTTATAAAAAGCGTATCTGTAGAAGGAAAAGACATTCTTTTTGTTGGAACTAAAAAACAAGCTCAAGAAGCTATAGAAGAAGAAGCAATAAGATGCGGAATGCATTTCGTAAACAACAGATGGTTAGGTGGAATGTTAACTAATTTCAATACTATCAAAAAAAGAATTGCAAGATTAGAAGAATTACAAAAAATGCAAGAAGATGGAATTTTTGATGTTCTTCCTAAGAAAGAAGTAATTAAGTTAAAAAATGAAGAAGAAAAATTAGTTAAGAACCTAGGCGGAATCAAAAGCATGGTTCAAAGCAAAATCGGAGCTATGTTTGTAGTAGATCCTAGAAAAGAAAAAAATGCGATTTCTGAAGCTAAAATTCTTGGTATACCAGTTGTAGCTATTGTAGATACTAACTGTGATCCAGATGAAGTTGATTATGTAATTCCAGGTAATGATGATGCTATAAGAGCCGTTAAATTAATAACAGCTAAAATGGCAGATGGTATCATTGAAGGAAGACAAGGCGAACAATTAGCTGAATAATTAATATAAAACAGTCATTTAAGTATATTCTTGAATGGCTGTTTAAATGAGTAAATGAATATTGAACGGAGGAATATTATTATGATTTCTGCAAGTATGGTAAAAGAATTAAGAGATAGAACTGGTGCTGCAATGATGAATTGCAAAAAAGCTCTTTCCGAGGCAGAAGGCGATATGGAAAAAGCAATCGAAATATTGAGAGAAAAAGGATTGGCTCAAGCTGCAAAAAAAGCAGGAAGAATTGCTGCAGAAGGACTAATTGTTACATACGTAGCTGATGATAAAATGAGTGGAGCAATAGCAGAAGTAAATTGTGAAACAGATTTCGTTTCAGCAAATGAAGAATTTGCTAGTCTTGCAAACAATGTTGGTAAGATGGTTGCTTTAGGCAGTGCTAGTACTGTAGAACAATTATTAGATGAAAAATACATCGATAATGCTGAAGCTACTTTAAAAGACACTGTAACTGCGTTAATAGCTAAACTTGGTGAAAACATGAATGTTAGAAGATTTGTAAAATATAGCACTCAAAACGGTTTAGTTCAAAGTTACATTCATGGCGGCGGAAGAATTGGTGTTTTGGTTGAATTAGCATGTGAAAAACAAAGCGATGTTTTAGTAGAACTTGCTAAAGATATTGCAATGCAAATAGCTGCTGCAAATCCATTATATTTAGATGAAAGTTCTGTTGACCATGATGCATTAGATAAAGAAAGAGAAATTTATAAGGTTCAGGCTTTAAATGAAGGAAAACCTGAAAATATTGTAGATAAAATGGTTGAAGGAAGAATAAAAAAATACCTAAAAGAAGTTTGTCTTGTAGATCAAGTTTGGGTTAAAAACTCTGATTTAACTATTGCAAAACTTTTAGATGCAAAATCTAAAGAAGTTGGATCACCTATCACAATCAAAGCTTTCAGTAGATTTGAAAGAGGAGAAGGTATTGAAAAGATAGAAGAAAATTTTGCTGAAGAAGTTCAAAGACAAATGCAGCAGGGAAAATAATTCAAAAGAGAACACTGCGTGTTCTCTTTTTTTAAAGGTATAGTTTTTAAATTTATAGGGAGGTATAATATAATGGAGCCTAAAAAATATAAAAGGGTAATGTTAAAATTATCTGGAGAAGCTTTAGCTGGAACTCAAGGATATGGCATAAATTTTGATGTAGCTCAAAGAATAGCAGAAGAAATAAAAGAATTAGTAGATATGGGGATTGAAGTTGCAGCAGTAGTTGGTGGTGGAAATATATGGCGAGGAAGACAAGGAAATGATATGGATAGAACGTCAGCAGACTATATGGGAATGCTTGCTACATGTATAAATGCCATTGCACTTCAAGAATCTCTAGAAAACATCGGTATAAATACGAGAGTTCAAACAGCAATAGAAATGAAAGAAATCGCAGAACCTTTTATTAGAAGAAGAGCAATGAGGCATCTTGAAAAGGGAAGAGTGGTAATTTTTGGAGCAGGAACAGGTAACCCTTATTTTTCAACAGATACAACGGCAGCATTAAGAGCAGCGGAAATTGAAGCGGATGTAATACTTCTTGCAAAAAAAGTTGATGGAGTATATGATAAAGACCCAAATAAATACAGCGATGCTGTAAAATTTGATGCTTTAACTTATATGAATGTGTTAGAAAAAGGACTTCAAGTTATGGATTCAACTGCAACATCACTATGTATGGACAATGATATACCTATTTTAGTTTTTGGGCTAGATGAACCTGGTAATATTAAAAAAGCAGCTTCCGGTGATAAAATAGGAACTTTAGTTTCAAGAAATTAGCTTATATTTTTTTAGGAGGTAATATTATGACAAAAGAAATTATTAATTCAGCAGAAGAAAAAATGAATAAAACTGTAGCGGTTTTAAAAAAAGAATTAACTTCAATGAGAGCTGGCAGAGCTAACCCTGCAATGCTTGATAGAATAGAAGCACAATATTATGGAACGATGACTCCTTTAAATCAGCTTGCTAATATTTCAGCTCCAGAGCCAAGAATACTTTTAATTCAACCTTTTGATAAAACTTCAATAAAAGATATTGAAAAGGCAATTTTGGTTTCAGATTTAGGGCTAAATCCTTCAAATGATGGTATGGCAATTAGATTAATGATTCCAGAACTTACAGAAGAAACAAGAAAAAATATTGTTAAAAATGTAAAAAAGGCTGGAGAAGAAGCTAAAGTTGCTGTTAGAGCTATAAGAAGAGATGCTAATGATAAGTTTAAAGCGTTAAAGAAAAGTAATGAAATAACTGAAGATGAAATTAAGAAATCTGAAGACACAATTCAAAAAAAGACAGATGCATTTATAAAGGAAATAGAAAAAGTGGTTGAAGTTAAAGAAAAAGAAATTATGTCTGTATAAACTAATTTTTAGCCACAATAGACGTCACAAAAAATAATTGCTAAGATTTTGATTAAGTTTAGATGCAAAATTGTTTGAAAGGAAGTGATTGTATTGTGGAAGCTTTTTAAAGGTAAAGAATATAAAGAATCTAATTTTTCCATTGAGAAAAATAAAATACCAAAACATATAGCTATCATTATGGATGGAAATGGAAGATGGGCAGAAGAAAGAAAGTTACCAAGAACCATGGGACACAAGGCCGGTGTTGAGACCTTAAAAAAAATTGTAAGGGAAGCTAGCGATATCGGCATTAAATACTTAACTGCTTATTCTTTTTCTACTGAAAATTGGAAAAGGTCAGAAGAAGAAGTTAGCGGCTTAATGAATCTTTTAGTTGAATTTTTAAGAAGAGATTTAAAAGAAATGCATGAAAACAATATTATTATTAATACTTTAGGAGATATATCAAAATTACCTAAGCCATGCATCGATATTTTAAATGAATCAAAAGAAATGACCAAAAACAACACTGGAATGGTACTTAATTTAGCCTTGAATTATGGTGGAAGACAAGAAATAGTTTATGCTGTAAGAAATATATTTAAAGATTATGAAGATGGAAAAATATCAAAGGATATAATTGCAAATCTTAAAGAAGAAGACTTTAGTAATTATATTTTTACTAAGGGTATGCCTGACCCAGACATAATAATTAGACCTAGTGGGGAACAAAGATTAAGTAATTTTATGCTCTGGCAGTGTGCTTATTCTGAATTTCTATATAATCACATAAATTGGCCAGAGTTCACTATAGAGGATTTTCACAAAGCTATAGAAGAATATAATAACAGGGATAGAAGGTATGGAGGCACAAAATAATATGAATAATAGATATATTGGAGCTATAATTTTAGCACCATTATTAATAGTAATATTCCTTGGAGGCCTTCCGCTTAAAATATTAATGCTAATTCTTTCCTTATTAGGTATGTACGAATTTTATGGTGCTGTAAAAAACAATAGTATTAACACAATAAACATTATCGGTTATATAATTACTATTATTTATTATTTATTATTAAATAATAACATGAGCTTTAAATACATAATATTTATTTTTACTTTTTTGCTTATCATAATGTTATGCATACCGGTTTTTTATTTAAAATATAATTTTATTGATACATCTTTGACAATACTTGGGTTTATGTATATATCTGTTTTTTTTAGTTTTGTAGTTTTGGTGGAATCAAAAACAGTATCGGTTAATGATATAGTAATAAATTCAGGAAAGTATTTTGTTTGGTTAATTTTTTTATGCTCTTGGATTTGTGATACTGCAGCATATTATTCTGGTAAATATTTAGGCCAAGGTGGAAAACATAAACTATCACCAATAATAAGTCCAAATAAAACTGTGGAAGGTGCCATAGGTGGGTTGCTTGGAAGTACTATTTCTAGTATGATATTTGGATATATAATAAATATATATGGTTATAATTTTAATTTACTTCATATCAATATATTGAATTATGCTATAATAGGATTTTTATGTGGTGCTTTTTCTCAGCTTGGAGATTTATCAGCTTCTTCTATTAAACGATATGTAAAGAAAAAAGATTATGGAACCTTAATACCAGGTCATGGCGGTGTATTAGATAGGTTTGACAGTATATTGTTTTCTGCTGTAGTTGTTTATTTTTATTTGACATTTATTCTTAATATGTAGTAAAAAGAGCTGCTATGCAAGTTATTATTTTGTGCTGCAGCTCTTTTAATAAAAAATTATAAAGTAGGAGATTATATGGAGAAGTTAATTAGTAATGTAACTAAAGATTTAATACAATATTTTGATGGTGATGTAAAAAGAATTAATCATGCCTTAAAGGTTCATAGTTTTGCAAAATGTATTGGTGAACTTGAAAATATAAGCGATGAAATGAAATTTATTTTAGAAACTGCGGCTATTCTTCATGATATTGGAATCAAAGAAAGTGAAAGAAAATATAACTCATCTGCGGCAAAGTATCAAGAAATAGAAGGTCCTCCAGTTGCAGAAACCATATTATTAAAATATAATCTAAATAAAAAGCACTTAAATAGAATATTATTTCTAATAGGTAATCATCATACCCATAGCAAAATAGATGATATTGATTTTCAAATATTGGTTGAAGCAGACTTTTTAGTTAACATTTTTGAAGATGAATTGGAATTGGAGCCTATTGTAACTATTAGAGATAGATTTTTCAAAACAAAAAGTGGAATTTGCTTAATAAATAGTTTGTATTTATAGAGTAACACTTATGAGAGGAGAAACACTTATGGAAGAAAATTATGTTATGAAGCTACCTGAATTGAATTGCTTAAGACCAAATGAACAGACTACCTTTAGAAAATTAGTGGAAGAAATTGCTGAATGTAATACTTCAATTGAAGAACTTAGAGAGTATGAAGAACAAAACAACACAAATTGTCTTCTTTTAAGCGATAAAGAAGTAGTTATGCTAAGAGAAATCTACAAGGTTAGATTAAATAATGTAATGGGTGAAATAATGGATATAGCTCAAGTTTGTGCGTCACAGCTATTCGTATTTGGAAATTATAATATAAATATTCAAATGCTTTTTAATGAATATATGAAACAAAATGCACGAAATGAAAATCAAATTATTTTTCAATTAAAAAATAACTGCAGATATATCCACTTTGAATCAACTAATAATTGTGCTACCTTGGAAAAAACTATGAATTTAATAATCTTATCTATGGGAAAAATCGCCCAGCTTGGAAAGTTTACTGGAGATAATGGTGAAATTCCTACCATAAGCAAAGAAACTTCAAATAAAAAATATGTTTATGAACTTTTTGAAATAATGCAAAACTGCTTTAATCTATTATATAGTATAGAAGAAAAATATCATATTAACATGGAAAAATTGTTTGATGAGCATGTAGAAAAGTTAGTAAAAAAGGGATATTGCAAATTATAAATTTATAATGTTTTTCTATTCAACAACTGCTATGTGTAAGGTTGATAAAAACTAAAGGTTATGGTAAATTAATATTAGGTCAAACGTCCGAATTGTTTATTTTAAAAGAAATAGTTTTGGAGAGGGGTATATGTATGTTGTGTTACGATGATATAATGTTATTCTTTACCATTTATTCTTTCCTAGGTTGGGCTTTAGAATCAATTTTTGCAAGTATGAACAAAAGAGAATTCGTAAATAGAGGTTTTTTAAATGGCTTTCTATGTCCAATATATGGGTTTGGGGCAATTTTAACAGTTCAGTTCTCATCTTTACTTTCACACCTTTTAGGAAATAGCTTATATATGCTAGGTTTAAATTTGTTTATTACCGTAATTTCAGTAACTATTTTAGAATATATAACAGGGTTTCTTTTAGAAACCATATTTAACTGCAGATGGTGGGATTATAGTAATAATAAAATAAATCTTAAAGGTTATATTTGTCTTAAATTTTCGCTTATATGGGGTTTGCTTACTATTATATTAATAAAGCTAATTCACCCATTTATCTTTAAACTGGTAGCAGCTATACCGGTTTCATATAAAAATATATTTACTATACTTTTACTACTATATTTTTTAATTGATTTAACAAATTCAGTTTATGATGCACTGGACTTATGTAATTTCATTTCAAATTATACTTCTAACTTTCCAATAAAAAAAATCAAGAAATATAAAAGGTTTTTTAATGCTTTTCCAGGATTAATAATTTATTATTCAAAAATTATCAATAAAGATATAAGGAGTGTTTTGAATGACAAGGTTGATAAAATCAAAATGGAGTTTAAAACAAGATTTTTATAATAAAGATGGCTATATGGAGTTCGTTTCTGATTTAATTTTTAATGAAAAAATTCAATCAATGAAAAATTACACACAACACGGTAGTATAAATTGTTATGATCATTGTTTAAACGTTTCATATTATAGTTACCGCCTTTGTAAATTGTTAGGACTAGATTATAAGTGTGCTGCTAGAGGTGCAATGCTTCACGACTTTTTTCTTTACGATTGGCACACTACAAAGCCTAGTGAAGGTCTACATGGTTTTGTTCATCCTAAAATAGCTTTAAAAAATGCTAATAAATACTTTTGTCTAAACGAAATGGAAAAAGATATAATAGTAAAACATATGTGGCCCTTAACCTTAAAGTTACCTAAATATAAAGAGTCATATATAGTTACCTTTGTAGATAAATTTTGTACTATTTTAGAAATAACATCATTAAAAAAAATACTAGGCTTTACTCGATTAGATAACTGCCAGTAATAACCTCTGGCAAAGAGGAGGAAAATTTTATGTTTAAGATATGTGAAAACAAAAATCAATCAGATAAAATACTTGCTGCAGCTATAGACTGTATATCAAGAAAAGGTTACGCAAATGTATCTTTAAGAGATATAGCAAATGAAGCTGGTGTGGTTTTAAGCCAGTTAAATTACTATTATAAAAATAAAGAAGGTTTGTTTACACAAATTGTGAAAGCTTTAAGCGAAATGTATATAGAAGAAATAGAGTTTAGTCTAAAAAAAGGTAAATCAAGAAAAGAGCGAATAGCTTTTTTAATTATTTTTTTTCAAAACATGTTAAGGAAAGAACCAGAACTGTTCAAGCTTCTTTTTGATTTAAGCAGTATGGCCCTTTGGTCAAATAATCTGAAAGATCTTTTAGACAGCTTATTTAATAGATTAGCAACCTTGATAGAAAAATATATTCTTAAAGATTCAGTAAATAAAGAAAACCTAGATAAATCATCCTTAACTTTATCGAGGATGATTTTAGGAACATTATTTGGTACATCAGTGCAAGTTGTGTTAACAAAAGATAACGATGAGATTATAGCTTCTTTATCAAATATGAAGTCTTTATTTGATTAAAAAATTAAAATATTTATTAAAAAATGTATAATACTATTGACAATAAATGAATGTTCGTTTATTATAAGAACAAATAGAGGTGATCTAATGAGAAAAAAAGATGATGAAAAAGAAAAAAGTATAAAAGAGGCAGTAATTAAACTGATACTTGAAGAAGGTTTCCATGGTACTTCTATTTCAAAAATTGCAAAGATGGCTGGGGTTTCACCAGCAACAGTATATATTTATTTCGAAAATAAAGAAAATATGCTGCAAAATATTTATCAAGAGTACTCAGAAGAAATATATGATTATATATCCAGCAGAGTTAAGATGGGAATGTGTGGAAAAGAAATTTTAGAAATGTTAATTAGAAGTTACTACAACTATATATGTGAAAATGAAGAAATATTTAATTTTGTAGATCAATTTTCAAGTTGCCGTTCACTTGCTTGTGGTTGTAGCAAAGCAAAAGGTATTTGCAACATAAATGATTTAATTATTGAACTAAAAAATAAACATATAATTAAACAATATAATATTGAAAATTTAGTTGCATTTATATTTTATCCTGTTAAGGCAATTGCAGTTGATCATCATAAATCTGAGGACGAAAAAAATGTTTTACTACTAGAAATGATTGAAATTATTCAAAATGCTCTTTTAGTTTAGAAATTTAGTTAGCGGGATTCTTAAGTAATTTTATATTCGATAAAGAATCTCGCAATAATATAATCAATAATTAAATGAGCGTTCACTTATAAATCAAAATGAAGGGATGGGAGTTAAGATGGATTTAAATAAAGATAAAAAAACAGGAATAGTAATTCCAATATCGGATGTAGTATTGTTGCCAGGTGTAAGTACAAATATTTGGATAAAAAATCTTACTGAAAAGGAACTCATAAGTTTAGAACATAAAGATACTGTAAAGCTTGCATTTTTTCTAAAACAAAATTTTGGAAGAAACACATTAAAGGAAGATGATTTTTATAAAATTGGTGTTAGCTTTTTAGTTAAAGATATTAATAAAAATCAAAAAGGTTATAAAATTAATATTGAAGTTTTGGATAGGGTAGAGATGCTAAACCTTACAGTAGAAAATGACTTAATTTATTCTGATTATGTTGATTCAAATGAAATAGTTGATTTAAATGACAAGAGTAAAGAAGATATGCTTCTTTACATTAAGAAAACTACTCATGATATAAGTAAAAAGTTTCAAGGAGCAGACAGTTATATTAAAGTAATAGACGAATTTAAAGACTTAAATTCTATAATGACCTATTTATCACAATTTATGCCTATATCCAATGATGAAAAATATGATTTACTAGAAACACAGTCCTTAAAGGAAAGAAGCTTAAAGTTTATGGATTTTATAATTAAACAAAAAGAAGCTATAGAATTACAAATTGAATTAGCTGAAAAGTTCTCAGAAAAGGCAAATAAAAATTATAGAGAATCTGTATTAAGAGAACAATTAAGAGCAATTCAAGATGAATTAAATGAAGGTAAGTCTGAAGTTAAAAAAGACAAAGACTATTTTAGCAAAATAGAAGAGGCAAATATGCCAGAAGAAATAAAAAATGTAGCTCTCGAAGAATTAGATAAATTAGAGGCTCAAAGCCCTAATAGCTCAGAATATAATATAATTCGAAGTTATTTAGAACTACTTATAAATCTTCCTTGGAAAAAGAGCGAAGGTAAACCAATTAACTTAAGTGAGGCAAGAAGAATTTTAAATGAAGCTCACTTCGGACTTGATAAAGTTAAAGATAGAATAATTCAACACTTAGCTGTAATGAAGTTAAAAAAGGATAAAAAAGGTTCAATTTTACTACTTGTTGGTCCTCCAGGAACAGGTAAAACAAGTCTAGGAAAAAGTATTGCCGAAGCCTTAGATAGAAAATATATACGTTTAAGTCTAGGCGGTATTAGAGATGAAGCTGAAATTAGAGGTCATAGAAGAACCTATGTAGGTGCTATGCCAGGAAGAATTATAGCAAGCATAAAAAATGCAGGTGAAAATAATCCTGTTATGATATTAGATGAAGTAGATAAAATAATGAGTGGGGGATATAGCGGTGATCCAGCTAGTGCACTACTTGAGGTACTAGACCCAGAGCAAAACAATACCTTTACAGATCATTATTTAGATTTACCTTTTGATTTGTCAGATGTATTTTTTATTGCTACTGCTAACTCACTTGAAACCATTCCAGCACCGCTACTAGATAGAATGGAAGTAATACAAATTTCAAGCTACACAACAAATGAAAAATTCTATATAGGCAAAGATCATTTGATTCCAGAAGTATTAGAAGAGCATGGATTAACAAAGGAGCAATTAATTATAGATGATGACGTGCTTAAAAAAATTATTAGCGATTACACTTTAGAAGCTGGTGTAAGAGGCTTAAAGAAACAATTAGCTGCACTTGCAAGAATTGCTTCAGAAAAAATAGTATCAAATTCAAAAGACCTTCCTTACAAAATTGAATTATCACAACTTGAAGATTTATTAGGAAGACAAGTATCTAGACATGATATAGCTGAGAAAGATAATCCTCCAGGAGTAGTTACTGGACTTGCATGGACTCCAGTTGGTGGTGAAATATTATTTATCGAAGCAACAGATATGGTAGGTAATGGACAAGTTATTTTGACAGGTAAATTAGGTGATGTTATGAAAGAATCTGCTAGAATATCTTTAAGTCTTTTAAAATCAAGACTACCACTAAATTCAATTAATTTTAAGGAAAGAGATCTTCATATACATGTACCATCTGGCGCTGTACCTAAAGATGGTCCATCAGCTGGAATTGCACTATTTACTGCCTTAGCATCACTTGTAATGGGAATAAAAGTAGATTCTAAAATTGCTATGACAGGAGAAATAACTTTAAGAGGAGCAGTTCTTCCTATTGGAGGCTTAAAAGAAAAATTGCTTGGAGCTGAGAGGGCAGGAATTACAAAGGTTTTAATTCCTAAAGAAAATGTAGCCGACTTAAAAGATGTCCCTGAAGAAGTAAAAAATAGTATTAAAATAGTGCCAGTAGAAACTATAGAAGATGTTTTAAAAGAAACTTTAGGAATATCATTACCTAGAATAGACCATGTTAATGCTTTAAATAAAGCTTCTGAAGCTTCTATAAGTCAATAAATTAAAATAATTACAAGAGGTGATGCCATGCAAAACATAATAGAAGTAAAAAACTTTACAAAACAATATGGCAAATTTAAGGCTGTAAATAATATTTCTTTTGATATATTAGAAGGTTCAATTTTTGCTTTTCTCGGACCAAATGGAGCTGGCAAAAGTACTACGATTAATACACTCTGTACAATATTAAATAAAACAGAAGGAATATTAAAAATAAATGGCAACGATGTTTCCGATAATAAGGATAAGGTAAGAAAGGACATTGGAATTGTTTTTCAAGAATCAACCTTAGATATAAAATTGACTGTAACTGAAAATTTAAAGCTACATTGTGATTTTTATGATGTTCCTAAATCGGAAATTAAGGAAAGAATTGATTTTGTATTAGAGCTTGTAGACCTTACTGAATGGAGAAATGCAACGGTTAGTAGCCTTTCTGGAGGGATGAAAAGAAGGGTAGAAATAGCAAGAGGGCTTGTCCATTATCCCAAAGTACTTTTCCTGGACGAGCCTACTACAGGCCTAGACCCACAAACAAGAGCCAGTATCTGGACTTATATTGAAAAATTACAGAAAGAAAAAAATATCACTATATTTTTGACTACTCACTATATGGATGAAGCTGAAATTTGTGACAAGGTGGCTATTATGGATCATGGACAAATAGTTGCCTTCGACACTCCCAGTGCATTAAAAAAACAATATACAAACACTGTAATGAAAATAAAAGTTTCGGATTCTAAGCCAATTATAAATTATCTTGTAGAAAAAGAAATTAAATATAAATCAGAAGGCGAACAATTAATTATATATATTCCTATGTTGTCTGATGTATTTAAAATAACAGAAGGCTATAAAGCTTATATTACAGATTTTGAAGTGACAAAAGGAACCTTAAATGATGTATTCCTTGCAATAACAGGAAAGGAGATTAGGGAAAATGCGAGCAATTAAAGCGATTTTAGTAAGAAATTTAACGAATTTTATTAGAGATAAAGTAAGATTGTTTTTTACAGTATTTATGGCTGTAGTTTTCCTTTTTATTTTTTCCTTTGTTATGAAAGGAGCGACTAAAGGAATAGAAAATCCAACTAGTTATTTGGTTGCTGGTATAATTATAATGACAGTTTTTCAAGCAGCACTAAACAGCTCCATGATGACCATTGAAGATATAGCTAGTGGGTTTATGAAAGAAATTTTAGTTGCACCGATTAAAAGATTTCAAATCTCAATTGGTCAAATTTTATCATCTGCTGCAATTGCTGTATTTGAAGGTATAATGATACTAATAATGGGTTTTTTTATTGGTCTTAGAACAGATCCAGTTCAATTTATAGAACTAACTGCAATAATGATTTTAGTTGGCGTAACTTTTGGAGCTATGGGATTATATCTTGCAATTTTATCAAAGAATTCTACAAATTTTCAGCTTATAATTTCTATTATTAGTATGCCATTAACCTTTTTATCTGGAGCTTATATACCAACCACTATATTGCCTAGCTTTATATCACCAATTGTATATTTAAATCCTCTAACGTATACTACAGCAATATATAGATATATAACTCTTAGAATGGAAAACTATTCTACAGCAAAACTTGTTAAAGAAGGTGTTGCTTTTGACATACATGGATTTATTATAACTCCATATTTGGGGCTGATTATTATATTTATAATAGGTTTAATATTTTTATTTTTATGTGTTGTAGAGTTTAACAAAGCAGATTTTTCAAGAGTCAAGGTATCAAAGGATGCCTTTTAAAATAGATGATTAAAGGATGGTACTTTTATGAAATTTAAAAAGTTAGATTTAGAAGATAAAACGGTGCTGGATAAATACATATATCCCTACAAATTTTTAAGTTGTGAATATTCTTTTACAAGCTTATATATTTGGAAGGATGCTTGTGATATCCAGTACACTATATATAAAGATGCACTAATAATTAAGAAAAAAGACTTTGATGGTAATTATTATTTCATGCAGCCTTTAGGTTATAAGAAAAGTGATTTAAGCGAAATAATAGATATGCTTAAGGTTTACAGAAAAGAAAATGAAATGAAATATTTATTTAAAGATTTAGAAGAAAGTTTTATAAAAGAACTAAACGCAATTTTAAAAGAAAAAAATGAGTTTTATATAGTTGAAGACAGAGATAATTTTGATTATTTGTATGAAGCAAAGAAACTTATGACTTTATCGGGTAAAAAGCTGCATGCTAAAAAAAATCATTACAATTCATTTACAAAGAATTATGACTATGAGGTTGTGGAAATAAAAGGTAATAAGGTTATTGAAGATGTATGTATTGCAGCAGAAAAATGGTATGCTGATACAGAAGACAAGGATTGTAAGCTTTACTATGAGTTACTTTCAATAAAAAATATAGTTAAAAATATGGAATTATTAAATCTAAATGGTGTAGCAGTATATGTTAATGGAAATATATCCGCTTTTGGTATTGGAGAATGCTTAAATGATAGTCTCACTGTAATTCATATTGAAAAAGGTGATAAAAATATTAATGGGATATATAGCTTTATTGCTAAAACTTTAATTGATAGATGTTTCAATAATACAGAAATAATTAATAGGGAACAGGACTTAGGAATTGAAGGACTTAGAAAGTCAAAAATGTCCTATAACCCATTTAAACTAGAAAAAAAATTTATATTAAATTTTTGATGTAATGTTAATATGTACTATTAAAATTGTCCTTTCTAGTCAAATTTATTTAATTATGTTATAATTTTAGCCATAAGAATAAGGTAATCTTATATATTTAAAAGATTACTTTGAGAGGATGGCTTTAATGAAGTTACTTAAATTGCTAAGCAGTAGGATGTTTATAACATCAACTTTAATATTAATACAACTTATTTGGTTTGTAGTTTTCATTATGAAGCTAACAACTTATTATGGATGGATGAGTGAAGTTTTTTCTGTTTTAAGCCTTATTATTGTATTGTATATTATAGGAAAAGATGAAAATGCTTCATATAAAATAGAATGGATTATACTTATAATGGCTTTGCCACTTTTTGGTGGGCTGTTATATTTGTTTTTTGGTAATAAAAGACCTTCTAAAAATATGAGACTTAAATTAAAAAAAGAGCATAAAAAAATCTCTGAGTTTATGGTTCAAGATAGGGGCATTTTTAATGAAATATTTAAAATAAACGAAAGAGCTTTAGGAACCTTTAAATATATTTATGAAAAATGTTCTTACCCTTTATATAATAATAGTTTTACAACATATTATTCTTTAGGAGAAGAAATGTATAAAGATATACTTTCTGAATTAGAAAAGGCAAAGCACTTTATTTTTCTTGAATATTTTATAATCGAAGAAGGGGTTATGTGGGAAAATATTCTTAAGATTTTAATAAAGAAAGTGAAGAGTGGTTTAGATGTTCGAATTATATACGATGACATCGGTTCCCTTTCTTTTCTTCCAAATGATTTTTCTAAAAAAATGGAGAATATGGGCATTAAGTGTATGGTCTTTAACAGGTTTAGGCCCGTACTATCTTTAGCTATGAATAACCGTGATCATAGAAAAATTTTAGTTATCGATGGTATAACCTCCTTTAATGGAGGAGTAAATCTTGGAGATGAATATATAAATAAAAGAAGAAGATATGGACATTGGAAGGACACAGGCATAAAAGTAACAGGTAATGCTTCTTGGAGTTTTACTTTGATGTTTTTAGAGATGTGGAATACCTTTAGAAAAAGTTATGATAATATAGAAAATTTTATGCCTAATTTTTCTTATAAGGAAAACTATCAGTTGGATGGATACGTTCAGCCATTTTCAGACTCACCTCTAGATAGTGAAAGAATTGGAGTAAATGTTTATATGGAGCTGCTTTCTCAAGCAAAAAGATATGTTTATATATTCACTCCTTATTTAGTAATTGATAACGAAATGAGATCAGCTATTTGCATGGCAGCTAAACGTGGTGTTGATGTAAGGATAATAACACCAGGAATTCCTGATAAAAAGCTAGTATATAGGCTTACAAGATCAAATTATGTGCCTCTTTTAAAAGCTGGAGTAAAAATTTATGAGTACACTCCAGGCTTTATTCATGGAAAAAGCTATGTGTGCGATGATGAAATTGCAGTTGTAGGAACTATAAATATGGATTATAGAAGCTTATATCTTCATTTCGAGTGTGGTACTATTATTTATAAAACGAAATCAGTAATGGATTTAAAAAAAGATTCTTTAGAAACTATAGCAATAAGTAAAGAAATTAGCCTTAATGATTGCAAACATGCATTATTAGGAACTATTATAGATGCAGTTCTTAGAGTATTTGCTCCTTTATTTTAATTTAAATCTAAACTTATTTTAATGGCTTTTTAATGTTTATGTTAGATAATAGTAACATAATAAAAAAGCTAAGGAGATATAAGTTATGAATTTTATTGGAACTTTATTAAATGTAATATTACATTTAGATAAATACTTAAATGTTATAATGCAAAATTATGGCGGCTTTACATATGTATTTATTTTTCTAATTATATTTTGCGAAACAGGTTTTGTAGTTACTCCGTTTTTACCAGGTGATTCTATACTATTTGCTACAGGTGCACTTGCTGTAAGCGGTACCTTTAATATTTTTACTTTATTTATTGCATTTTATTTTGCTGCAGTTATCGGTGATACTGTTAATTATCATATTGGCAAAAAAATAGGAAGTAATATTTTAAATAAAAAAACTACAAGGTTTGTAAATAAAAAATATTTAGAAAAAGCACAAAATTTTTATGATAAACATGGCTCCATGACTATAGTAATTGGAAGGTTTATTCCTATAATAAGGACCTTCGTACCTTTTACTGCGGGAATAGGAAAAATGGACTATTTCAAATTTTTATTGTATAATGCTATTGGGGGATTGATGTGGGTTCTAATATTTTTAGGTGGCGGTTACTTCTTCGGAAACATGCCTATTATGAAAGATCATTTTTCTTATATTTTAATATTGATTATGATAATCTCTATATTACCTGCAATAGTAACATTTATTATAGAAAAGAAATCTGGAGATAGAAATGAAAATATTGTCACAAATACAGAAACTTGATAATTTTATTTTATCAAATTTTAAAAATCATATACAAAATAAATTTTTTGATAGACTTATGCCTATTATTACAGCTATGGGAAACTTAGGCATAGTATGGCTACTAATTGCTAGCTTATTGCTTTTTAGCAAGCCCTATAGAACTATAGGTAGTATTGTAATATTAACGTTAATAATAAGTACTATAATGGGAGAAGGATTAATAAAGCATATTGTAAAGAGAAGTAGACCTTGTACAAATAGAGAAGACATGGAACTTTTGATTAAAAGGCCAATAACTTCATCCTTTCCTTCTGGTCATACTTTATCCTCTTTTGCTGTTGCAGAAGTTTTGTCAATTTACTTTATTCATTATAGATTGATATTTTTGTGCTTAGCACTTTTAATTGCACTTTCTAGGCTTTATCTTTATGTTCATTATCCATCAGATATAATAGCTGGAATATTATTAGGTATATTATGCTCTAGAATAACTTTTTTTGTTATAAAAGAAGGATTTGTTTTTTATAAAAGAATAATTTTAAAATGGTAGAGGATGCTAAATCAAAAAAGAGCTAATAGCTCTTTTTTTGTTGTATGAAAAACAAATTAGATTTATATTTAATTTGAAAAAGAAATAAAAAAATAACTTTATGAATAAATAGTTCATTTCTTTTCCACGTTTGTTTTCGATACCTTGTAAAGCTTTTGTGCCATTTCAATTATTAATGTTGAAAGTTCTAGCTTTTTAATCCATTCATTTGGAATAGAATCTACTCCAAGCTTTGCGCCCATTATAGTACCACATATAGAGCCAGTAGTATCACTATCACCACTATGGTTAACCGAAAGCATTAAAGCTTTTTTAAAGTCGTTAGGATAACATAAAGTGCTGTAAAGGCCTATTGCAAGAGCTTCATCGCCAACCCATCCTTCACCAAGCTGCGAAAGCTTTTCTGCAGATGGGTTACCTTCTGCTGCTAATAAAAGAGCTTTTTTTATTGAAGAGACTGTATCTAATTTTCCTTCCATTTCTTCTAAAGCTTTTAATGCGTTTTGTATTGCCGTTTCAATTGGCA